>SSFX01000029.1:0-37194 GCA_008015635.1 Nitrosomonas oligotropha | reverse complement strand
TTTGATTCAGGTAACTTGCCCAAAGTAGCTAAGGATTTGCATGAAAAGTATCCACATAAGCCCATTATTATTGCCGGAGATGATGATCATCATCTGGAATCAACCCTTGGCAAAAACCTCGGCAAGGAAAAGGCGCTTGAAGCAGCAAGTTTAGTTGACGGTGTGGCGGTATTTCCGGTTTTTGCGCCGAGTGAGCGGGACTCAAAGAAATTAAATGATTTTAATGATCTGGCCAATAAAAGCATGCTGGGTATTGAGGCCGTCAAACGTCAGATTGGATCGGTTGTTGAAAAAATATCTCAGCAGGCTAAACAGGACAGCTTATTGAAGTTACAAGTCCCTATTGAACCTAAGCAGCAGGAAATCAAGCAAAAACGGGCATTGGTCAGGTAATAACATAAAGAGGTGTCATTATGCGCGATAATAGGCTGAAGATTCCAGGAACCCCATCCAATCCTGATGAAGGTGATCTTTATGAAAAAATTGAGACTCGTCCCGGTACTACAGAAAAACAAAAAGAAGCAGGGCGAGGTGCCTATACAGAACTGCTCGAAGCTCATGCTCGATGGGCAGGTGGCAGCTTATTGGGTTGTGATTTCCCGAAAGACTTCCGAGAAAAAGGAGGAACCACCTTCCTGAATCAGTCCATCAAGTCAGGCCATGATCTGGCAGTGATGGTGCAAATATTACGCGATCCGCGCTATGAGACGCTGAGAATATTTTATACCCGTATGAATCGCATCGTTCATCATACGGCTGTGAGTTCCAGATTGCCGGGCGCAGTCTATCTGGAGAAGATTGGACATGCCAATCATGATCTGGGTACTTTAGTAGAAAAGACTAGACGACATGTTAAAGCAGATGGTTACTGGTTATTGCATAATCATCCATCAGGTAATGCTACGCCATCGAGTCAGGATGTCAGACTCACAGAAATATTTGCAGCAACTGTTCCGAATTTCAAAGGCCATGTCGTTATCAATACCAGTCAATACAGTGTCATTGATAAAGACGGTCATGTCGATTTTGTGGATTGGATGGGTAATCAGGCAGGAGGTTATCAGAATAATCATTATAAAAGTCATGAGCTGCTCCTGGAGAAAATAGCCTCACCGGTGGATCTGGCAAATATAGGCCATGCTTTAAAAAAGCGGGATCAGTTTTTTAACTTGATAGGCATCAATGCAACAGGTTTTGTATTGTCGTTAAGTGAGTTGCCCCTATCTGTACTGAATCGCTCTCAAAATCTGCTTCTGGCACGACTACAAAATTTTGCACGCAATTCCGGCGTCAATACCGTATTTGCCATCACGAATGCCAACGATTACAGGCACCCGGTATTATCTAAAGCCTGTGAAGTTGGCATACTAAAAGATGTGCTAACCGTAGAGGGTTCTGATTATCGTTCATTGCGAGAAGAAGGGTTATTTGCGTCAATATCCGGTGAAATAAGCGCCATTTTTAGGAAGCCCAGAACATTTGTAAAGGAAGATGGCGGATTGAGTAGACAAAGGAGACGCGCACGCTGATCTGAATTTCTACAGAGGTACTACAATCACGAAGATAGTTGACAGTCATCCAAACTCAACTACCCAGAAAATGAGTCAAAGGATAGTGGAAAGTATCATCATGACACTTAAGAGCACCCAATATTGCAGTACCAGAAAATAATCTGGCGTCATACTGACATAAACTAACAACTGGAAATCGGTGCCCAAGTCCCTGATTGTATCGACTTTCAAAATCGTTTAACTCTGCAATTCCCATACCTTTTTGTAACGTCCACGCCATATCACCGAGTACTCGCAAACCTTGAATACCTTGTTTGTTGGCATCCATAAAAGCATTCTCAAAGAAAGTATATAACTCTGTGCTGTTTGCCATACCCTCCGTTAAAACAATGCGACCATCCTGAATATCCTGATCAATGCATGATCTGACATCACATAGCTCATTGATGATAATAGATTGAACTTCCTTTGTAGCAACCAGAAAACAGCGATTGCCTGATTGAAGACCATCGAGCAAAAATGGTAACGCTAATTTAAGTCGTCCCAAATCTGTATCATAAAACGCACATAAGTGGCTGCCATAATTAATTGCGATACCCTCAAGATCAATATGAGCGATTCGGCTGGTAGCGTGCTCAAATGTAGCAATATTTACAGGCGCTTGATCCTGCTCAAGATAAGCCAAAAGATCAGTTAAGCGATATCTCCTCACGCGCTTGACTCCTATACGCATGCAAGGCAGCTTGCCCGCATCACTTCAGCGTCTCAAAGATATTTCACTAGCATTCAGAATCTTAGCGGCTTGTTTAATGTTTAGAAGCGACTCAGCTACACTTTCAGTAGCGCTCATGTGGATCCCTTCCAAGACAAATCCTATTTATCGCAACAAAGTTTTCAGTTCTCTGATCTTTTTTTATAGCTTTCAATCGTATCCTTTCAATTTTTTCAAGTTATTTTCCAGTATCTACAAAATTCTTGACTTTTATTATAGCATGAGTCACATTATAAAAAAGATCATTATTGATAGTCAAAGATGATCATTGAATATGTTTATTACAAAAAAATCATAACACCAATCTAATCAGTTCATACAGGATAACAAGATGAATTCAGTTTCCGGAAGCTCAGAGGATTACAGTTTCTATAGCGCACTCAGCCATCCACCTTTACGGGCTGCAGGTAATACCCCCGATTTGGCTATCTATCGTCCAAAAGCAGTTCCTAAATATGGCGCATTCCGTTTCAAAGCACCGGCTGAGGGTTTGCTACAAATAGGTGGCGCACATAATGCTGAAACTGATTGGTCTGATGATTTCGAAATTGCCTGGACGAAAATGGGTAATAAAGGACCAATAGTTCTGTTTTTGCATGGCGTTCCAACCAATCGGTCGCAGTGGGAGGAGGTACAAGGGCAAGTGTCTCGCTTTTGTGAAACGATTTCTATCGATATGCTGGGGATGGGTGAAAGTTCCAAGCCACGTCTTTATGGCCGTAAAAATAATCCTGCTCCTAATAATAGATGGCACTGGATCAATGATGTCGATTACATTGAAAAGCTGATGCAGCATGAATATCCGGGGCGACAATTTATTTTCATTGCCGATGACTGGGGAAGCGGTATTGCTTCGCACTATGCCGCCAAGCATAACGATCGTCTGAATGCACTGATACAGATGGATCCTATTGCCTTCGATGGCTATCCGGTGAATGAAATACAGGCAATAGGCAGAGCCTCCGAAATTCCGAATACAGAAGCAGGTGATGCACAATTTGCGATGCTGTTCGCAGCATTTGATCAGACATTAGTACAGATTCTAAAGTCGATGGTGTACGATCCTTCCAAATACAATCAATATAATCTTCGTTATCTGACTTTTCCTTATGTTGATGTGGACTACGAACGCAATGGAAAGAATGATGGTGTTACCGATGTCGCCAGATCAACAACCATGCGCCTAAAAATCCATAATTTGCGCGTACTGTCAGATCGTGCAGCTATTCTCAGTCCATCCTTGCTATTGCCTCATCATTCACAATGCAATCCCTATGGTGTTCAATATCAGAACATTACCGTTCCGACACTGATCATGTGGGGTGAGTATGACAACATGATGCCAGCAGCACAAACGCAACGGTTTGCTCATGTATTAGGGACAGATGATGTGCAAATTACTTACATTCCAAGAGCAGGACATTTTCCGGCCACGGATAATCCAGACTGCGTCACAGACACTATCCTTAATTTTATTCGTCGTGTTATGGGACGCAGTGCGTTGGCTGATATCTATATTGGAAATCATGGCATCTGGAAAGGCGATGAACGCCAGATGATTCAAGAATTACGAGTGCTGCATGGCATTGCCGATTGATAAAGCAGCAAATTTCATGATAGTAATTGCTGGACATTCCATATTTTATGAACGATTTAATGAAAACAATTATGCTTGAATCGGATTTGACTTGCCCGTATTGCGGTTTCATTAAACAAGAAACTATGCCCACTAATGCCTGTTTATATTTTTATGAATGCACAAGCTGCAACACACTATTAAAACCGAAACCGGGTGACTGCTGCATCTTCTGTTCCTATGGAACCGTGGTATGTCCACCCAGGCAAGCTGAAGCTAGCTGCTGCAACTTTTCTTGATAAGTTTCTTTATGATTGAAGGGAATAACGACTTAAACATACAAACATGGCTAGAGGAGCATGGTGATTATCTATTCAGCTATGCGCTTTTGAGAGTAAAGGACACACATCTTGCAGAAGATCTGGTTCAAGAAACACTACTTGCAGCGATAACTGCTAAAAATACTTTTTCCAATCAATCAACGATTCGGACCTGGCTGATCGGCATACTTAAACACAAGCTAGTTGACCAATTCCGACGACAGGGGCGTGAAGTAGCCATTGGCGATCTGATTGATCAGGACGAAGGAGATAATTTGGATAATTTCTTTAATGCCAATGGACGCTGGACTGATACACCGGATACATTTAACAACCCGGATTTGGCGTTCCAACAAAAACAATTCTGGAAAGTGTTTCAACAATGCCTATCTGAATTAAAACCAAAGCAAGTTGAAGTATTTCTCGCTAAAGAAATTCATGGAATGAGCAATGAGGACATCTGTAAAGATTTTGCGCTCAGCTCGACTAATGTGTGGGTAATTATGCATCGTGCTCGATTGTCCCTAAATAGATGTTTGAAGATTAACTGGATAGATTAATAGTGAGTAAAGTAAATGTTAAATTGTAAACAAGCCAGCCAGTTGGCTTCTCGGGCAATGGATGAAAAATTACCCTTGTGGAAAAACATGGCGTTACAGATGCACCTACTTTTATGCCGCAGTTGCACTAATTTTACGCGGCAACTTCACTTTTTACGCAAAGCCTCACGTCGATCTAAAACTAACCTTGGCTTTCAGTTAACTGATGAAGCAAGGCAACGAATCGCCAATGCTCTGAAGGATAAGCAAAATGGTTAGTGATTTCATTAAGAAAATACCGAGCCGAAGTGAAGATTGGATCAGTGCAGGCAAAGATGGTGGCCAGAAATGATAATGAATGAGGAGAATTAATAAATGCTACAAGCCGCCACAGAAAAAACATCCGATTCTTCAACTATATTGATTGAAATTGGAAAAACTTTTGGAGGTCATGTCCCCAATATTTTTAAAGCTTATGCCGAACACCCTTCATTACTTGCAGCCAATTGGGAGAAATTCAAGGCAATAATGCTTCAAGGCAAATTGCGACGCAAAGTTAAGGAGGCTATTGCAATAGTAATTTCCTATGATAATAAGTGTAATTACTGTGTCGCAGCGCATAGTGCGGCACTACGCAGCATGAAAACAAATGAACCGGAAATTACTGCGATGTTTCAAGGTACATTCCCTGATGATTTTACCGACAAGGAAGCCACACTGGTGAAGTTTGCCCGTAAAGCCAATCTGGATTGGCACAGTATTGGCAATGCCGATCTCAAAGAATTATTGATTGATCTTAAAATTGAAGAATCTGAAATGCTGGAGGCATTAGGAACGATGGAGCTATTTATCGCATTTAACCGATTCGCTGATGTAATGGGAGTTGAGATAGATTTTTAATTATTACCATTTAATTGCTACATGCGTCAATATGTCGCATTGACACTGACTATTACTAACTTTAGGCTAAAAAAGTTGATTCTATGTAAGAGGAATTACAATATGGGTGGGTACAGAATGGCCAATGACCTTGGCCAAAGCATCACGCAAACTCTATGCTTATTCTCATTTATTGGAAAAATAATACCGTTTTAACAGATAATTACAACATAGCCAATAATTTTATCTATCGATAAGCTGGAAATTGGTTATAATAAAATAATGAAAGTACGTAAGTACAAATGGATATTGGTCTTTTTTATGCTGTGGCTCCCATTACAAGGCGCTGCAGCGGCTGCTTTGTCAGTGTGTGCGCAGGAAAAAGATTTCAACACGCATTATGCTATAGCTACGACCACAATCGAAAACCATCATCATGATGACTGTCACAAGCAAACAACTAGAAGTATAACTGATCATTTGCTAGCGAATCTACCATGCGATGATACATCTTGTGATGCATACGGCAATACTCCGGTTCTATCGAGTTACACTGCACTCATGCTAACTAATGACACTTCTGTCATTGCTTCATTTAATTCTGGTTTTACCTCATTTGTACCTAATCAACCTCAGCGGCCACCGCTTATTCCATCTCTCCACTAAGAATCCGCCTGCAAACTAGGCAAAAAATCGATTTACTCGGATTATCTTGCGACTGAACGGCATGCTTTTTGCTGAATTGGGTCTTTCCAGGTCGCAAACTATAATTGTTACTCGACTGTTGCTTCACTGATAATCTCGGTGAAGCAACATCTTTGGAGATCAGAATGAATCTTTCGTTCTCGATGAATAACCAACAGGCACTGGTACTGGCTTGTATATCTACCTTATCACTTACCGATCAAATTACACAGACAGATCCATCTAGTTCGGCATCAATCGCTCGCTCGACAAAGTATGAATCCGTATTATCCGACTGTTTTTTTCTGGGAAAGAGAATAAAACCAGGTCAGGACGGACATTTGGAGGTCCAATGATATTGCTATTTCACGCGTTCCTTTTTAAGCTGAAATTTACTATTCGGATTACCATCTGCCTAGGCGCAATTACTTCCGCATTAAGCGGCACCGGTTTTTCTGCTGATGTTGGTGCATTGACGCTTACAGAGGCACAAGCCATTGCTGTCGAACGCTCACGTCAACTTCCTGCGCAGGATTTCGCTGTTACTGCATCGCGCGATCTAGCGGTTGCCGCTGGCCGGTTACCTGACCCTATGCTCAGGATCGGCCTCGACAACTTGCCCATCACTGGCCCGGACCGTTTCAGTATCGACAACGATTTCATGACCATGCGACGGATTGGCATATCCCAGGAAATTACACGCACCGAAAAACGCGAATTGCGGGCTGATCGCTTTGAGCGCGAGGCAGATAAATCTATTGCCGAGAAAACCGCCATCATTGCTGAAATTCAACGCGATACCGCACTGGCTTGGCTAGAACGCTACTATGCAGAGGCGATGGCTGATGCCGTGGCCGAACAGGCTCGGCAAGCCCGGTTGGAAATTGAGGCAGCAGAGGGCGCATATCGTGCCGGTCGCGGCAATCAGACCGATATCTTTTCCGCCCGTGGCGCATTAGTTGCGCTTGACGACCGCGCCAGCCAAATACAGCGCCGTGTTCTGAATGCCAAGACAATGCTGGCGCGCTGGATTGGCAGCATGGCAGAGATGCCTTTGGTCGGAAAACCGGATACAAGCATCATTCGTCTGGACCCCGCTACGCTGGATAGTCAACTGGCGCATCATCCGCAGATCGCGGTGCTGAACAAGCAGGAAGAGATCGCTGCGACGGAGGCCAAGCTTGCGCAAGCCAACAAAAATGCAGATTGGACAGTGGGTTTTGCCTATCAACAACGCGGACCAGCTTATTCAAACATGGTTTCTGTGGATGTGTGGATCCCGTTGCAGTGGGATCAAAAAAACCGTCAGAATCGGGAATTGTCGTCCAAATTGGCAGTGGTCGAGCAAGTGAAAGCGCAGCGTGAAGAAGCTTTGCGTGTGCATATTGCCGAAACGCGCCTGATGATCAACGAATGGGAAAACGGTCGCGAACGCCATACTCGCTATGAGCGTGAACTCATTCCTCTCGCTAACAATCGTACGCTGGCGGCAATCACTGCATACCGCGGCGGCAAACTGACTCTTGGCGAGGTGCTGATAGCACGACGCAATGAAATCGATGTGCGCATTGAAGCCTTGCAGCTTCAGACAGAGGTCGCTCGCCTATGGGCGCGACTCAATTTCCTCTTTCCCACCGATGGGATTGCTGCGCACACTGCCATAATCACGAGTAGGGATCAAAATGGAAAATAAAAAAATCCTTAGCCTTGCCATGATGGGTCTTATCGGAGCAACCGGTTATGGCCTATTTTGGTTGGGTATGAAGCAGGGTATGGAAATGGCAGCGCCGCTATCAAGCGCTGCGCTACCATCCGCAGAAAACCCGCAAAAATCTGGCAGTTCGGACAAGAGGGTGCTGTATTGGCACGACCCCATGGTTCCCGGACAGAAATTCGACAAGTCGGGCAAATCCCCTTTCATGGATATGCAACTGGTGCCTGTCTATGCGAGTGATACGGGCGATGATGGCACAGTTTCCATCAGCCCGCGCTTGCAGCAGAATCTGGGCATTCGTACAGCAGAAGTTACTACCGGCAGCCTCGCCTCGACAGTCGTAGCCGTAGGCAACGTTGTTTACAACGAACGTGATGTTGAGTTGGTACAGGCGCGCAGTAATGGTTATGTCGAACGATTGTATGTGCGTGCTCCCCTTGATCTAGTGCACAAAGATCAGCCCCTGGCGGAATTGTATGTGCCCGACTGGGTTGCCGCACAAGAAGAGTATCTTTCGGTCAAACGCATGCAAGATGGTCCAGGATTGGGTGAATTGCTGGCTGGTGCGCGCCAACGAATGCGTCTGGCTGGCATGACAGAGGACCAAATCCATCGGGTGGAATCGAGCGACGTGGTGCAGAAGCGACTGACGATCAGGGCGCCGATAACCGGCATAGTGTCTGAATTAGTCGTGCGCGAAGGCATGACAGTGATGGCCGGTGCGTCTCTGTTTCGCATCAATGGCATTAGCACTATCTGGGTCAACGCCGATGTGCCGGAAAGTGTGTCGGCACAGGTGCGTCCAGGCAATGCCGTGGAAGCACGCACCTCCTCATTACCTGGAATCGTTTTCAAAGGCAAGATCAGTACAATCCTGCCGGAGATCAATGCAGCCACGCGCACGCTGAAGGTGCGTATTGAACTAGCTAATCCATCGGGTCAGTTGATTCCTGGTATGTTTGCCACGATCACCTTTGTGTCTATTGACCGCAAGGATGTGCTGCTGGTGCCTACGGAAGCGATTATCCATACGGGCACCCGCAGCGTCGTGATGGTTGCGCAAGGGGAGGATAAATTTGTTTCGGCCAATGTTGAAACAGCCGCCGAAGCCAATGGGCAAACGGAAATTCTGAGTGGATTGGAATCGGGACAAAAAGTGGTCGTCTCGGGCCAGTTCCTGATCGATTCCGAAGCTAGCCTCAAAGGTACCACGATGCGTATGAGTGATCAGCCTGCGCTAGAAGATGCTAAAACGGTTGAGTTGTTCCATCACGGTGATGGAACAGTCGAGGCCATCGGTAAAAATGAAATCACCTTGTCGCATGGTCCCATCCCTTCTCTGCAATGGGGACCAATGACAATGGGCTTCCAGCTCCCGGCAACGGGTTTGCCTCCAAACATAATGGTGGGAGATCACGTCGTTTTCGAGATTCGCCAGGTAAAGGAAGGAGTGTTCGAAATTGCAAGTATTCTCTCTTCTCCTGCAAAAGCGGCACAAAAGAGCAAAAGCCAAGCAATTAATGACGGCATGAAGGCACACGGCAAACCGGCAGGAGCGGAGAAATGATTACCCGGCTCATTCGCTGGTCGATCGTTAACCGCTTTCTGGTACTGCTGGCAACCCTGATGCTTACCGGCTGGGGAATTTGGGCGGCGTCACACACCTCGCTAGATGCGATTCCTGACCTCTCCGATGTGCAAGTCATCATTCGTACCACCTACCCTGGGCAGGCTCCGCAGATTGTCGAGAACCAGGTCACCTATCCGCTGACCACCACGATGCTGTCTGTGCCTGGAGCCAAGGTAGTGCGCGGCTACTCATTCTTCGGTGATTCATTTGTCTATATTCTGTTTGAGGATGGGACCGATCCCTACTGGGCGCGTTCGCGTGTTCTGGAATACCTGAATCAAGTGCAGTCGCGCCTGCCACCCCAGGCTAAAACCGCACTGGGGCCGGATGCAACCGGTGTAGGTTGGATCTACGAATATGCGTTGATCGATCGCAGTGGCAAGATGGATTTGTCACAATTGCGGGCATTGCAGGACTGGTTTCTGAAGTACGAGTTAAAAACCGTACCGAATGTAGCGGAGGTCGCCAGCCTCGGCGGAATGGTGCGCCAGTACCAGATTGTGCTCGATCCGGATCGGCTACGCGCCTACAACATCTCGCACGCAACCGTCATCGCAGCTGTACAGCGCGGGAACCAGGAGACAGGCGGCTCTCTACTGGAAATGGGTGAGGCGGAATATATGGTGCGCATCTCGGGCTATCTACAGTCGCTCGATGACTTTCGTAAGATTCCGCTGACGACTACCGATGCCGGTGTCTCCGTCCACTTGGGCGACGTGGCTCGGGTACAGCTGGGTCCCGAAATGCGACGCGGCATTGCTGAGCTCAATGGTGAAGGGGAAGTGGCGGGAGGCATCATCGTGATGCGGTTCGGCAAAAATGCGCTGGAGACCATTAGCGCGGTCAAGGCTAAGCTGGAGGAGCTTAAACAGGCGCTTCCTCCAGGCGTCGAAATCATCACAACGTACGATCGGTCCAGCCTGATCAATCGTGCCGTCAAAAACCTAAGTGAAAAGCTCATTGAGGAGTTCATCGTGGTGGCGTTTGTATGTGCGATTTTTCTGTTCCATTTACGCTCCGCGCTGGTTGCAATCGTCTCGCTGCCGTTAGGCATTCTGGCCGCTTTCATCGTTATGCATTATCAGGGGATTCAGGCCAATATCATGTCACTGGGCGGTATTGCGATCGCAGTGGGCGCGATGGTGGATGCGGCAGTGGTGATGATCGAAAATACGCACAAGCATATCGAAGCATGGAACCATGCCCATCCGAACGAAAAACTGAAAGGCGACACCCATTGGCAGATTATCGGGGACGCTGCGGCCGAGGTGGGCCCGGCCCTGTTCTTCTCGCTGCTAATTATCGTACTTTCGTTTATTCCTGTGTTCACGCTGGAGGCGCAGGAAGGACGGCTATTTGCACCACTGGCTTTTACCAAGACCTATGCAATGGCGGCCGCAGCTGGACTGTCGGTGACGCTGATCCCTGTATTGATGGGTTATCTGATCCGTGGACGCATTCCCGAGGAACAAAAAAACCCTCTCAACCGCTTCTTGATCGCTGCGTATCGTCCCTTGCTGGAACGCGTGCTGCGTTTCCCGCTGGCAACGTTGGTAATCGCCGCAATAATCGCTGCCGTGACGATTTGGCCCATGAGTCGCCTAGGGGGTGAATTCATGCCGCCGCTGGATGAGGGAGATTTGCTCTATATGCCTTCTGCCCTGCCGGGTATTTCGGCCGGGAAAATCACACAGCTGCTGCAACAGACCGACCGGCTAATCAAAACCGTGCCGGAAGTACACAGTGTTTTCGGCAAGGTAGGCCGCGCAGAAACTGCTACCGACCCGGCCCCCCTGGAGATGTTTGAAACCATGATTCAATTTAAACCGCGAGAGCAGTGGCGAGCGGGCATGACACCAGAGAAACTGGTGGAAGAACTGGATCGCATTGTTAAAGTGCCAGGGCTATCCAATATTTGGATACCGCCGATCCGTAATCGCATTGACATGCTGGCTACCGGCATCAAGAGTCCTGTCGGGATCAAGGTTGCGGGTGCGAGTTTGCAGGAAATCGATCGTGTTACCGAAGAAATTGAACGAATCGTCAAAAAAATTCCTGGTGTCACTTCGGCGCTGGCGGAACGGCTAAACGGTGGACGTTATGTTGATATTAACATCGATCGCGGTGCGGCTGCGCGCTACGGCTTGAATATCGACGACGTGCAAAGTGTCGTATCAGCGGCGATTGGTGGTGATAATATCGGCCAAACCGTCGAGGGCTTGCAACGTTTCCCGATCAATGTGCGCTACCCACGCGAAGTGCGCGACTCGGTGGAAAAACTGCGTCAACTGCCGGTGTTGACTGAGCGCGGTGCCCAAATCCGCTTGGGGGATGTGACTTCAATTCGTATCAGCGATGGGCCGCCGATGTTGCGCAGCGAAAACGCTCGGCTGTCGGGCTGGGTCTATGTCGATATTCGTGATCGTGACCTAAGTTCTGCTGTGAAGGCAATGCAACAGGCGGTAGCAAAGGAAGTCAAGCTCCCCACCGGCTACTCGATTTCCTGGTCGGGACAGTTCGAGTTTCTGGAGCGCGCTACAGCCAGACTCCAATTCGTGGTGCCGGCCACATTGCTGATCATCTTCGTGCTGCTATATTTGACGTTCAAGCGTTTCGATGAAGCTGCACTAATCATGGCGACGTTGCCGTTTGCACTGGCCGGCGGTGTCTGGCTATTGTGGCTGCTCGAACACAATCTGTCGGTGGCAAGCGGTGTCGGTTTCATCGCACTGGCCGGCGTAGCGGCAGAATTTGGCGTGATCATGCTACTGTATCTTAAGCATGCCTGGGAAGCGCGTCTGGCGGCTGGCAAAGGAAGCGAAGACGAGTTGCTGGATGCGATCCGTGAGGGCGCGGTACTGCGCGTGCGGCCCAAAGCGATGACTGTAGCAGTCATCATTGCCGGACTGGTCCCCATCATGATCGGTTCGGGTAGCGGCTCGGAAGTGATGCAGCGCATTGCTGCTCCCATGGTAGGCGGCATGATCACTGCCCCGCTGTTGTCTATGTTTGTGGTGCCGGCAGTGTATCTGCTGCTGCGCCGACGGCAGATACGCGCAGTGGCTAAGGCACCCCACCTGTTGCATCATGAGGCATAAGCTTTATGGAATCGTTCAGTAGGTTGCTTAAATCTTTTTTAGATACAAATGATCTATTTCAATTTTTGCTTTACACGATTCACCAACCACCTAAGGAGAACCAAATGAAATTTACAACAACCCTCGCTTTAATTCTTGCTTTGTCCTCATCTACCCTTGCCATTGCGCAGTCTGGTAGTATGAAGGACATGGATATGAAAGGCATAGACAATAAGCCTCAGACTAAAGAATCCAAGGCAATGACTCACCAAGTGAATGCGGTCGTGAAAGACGTGGATGTGGCCAACGGCAAGGTGACACTTGCGCATGAGTCGGTCAAAAGCCTGAACTGGCCATCGATGACAATGGGATTTTCCGTTAAGGACAAGACGTTATTCGACAAGCTCGTGACTAGCAAAAAAGTCAAAGTCGAATTCATACAGCAAGGTTCTGACTACGTCGTGACTGCTGTGAAATAATCCTTAAGGCAGGGGCGATGTTCGTTGCCGCAATGCGCCCTGCCGCATCCCGGAATCCAGTTTTAGTTGAGGATTGACAGATATTCCGGTTATTTACGCAGAAAATTAGTTAACTATAAAGTGATTTCATAGTTTATGGTACCTCCTGGTATCAAATTTGTTTGCTGTCTTTTTTTCTCTTACATCAGGTAAAGTTAATTGAATCGATGTGAATGATATTTCTGACTTTATGTAAAGCAAAAGTATCATGCTGCCATATCGCGCCTTTCGATTGCTGCCACAACACTCTTGATCTGTTGCTCAACATTGATAGATGTGTAACCTGTGATCTCAAGCTCCCGGTCCTCATAAACATCCACACCTGTATGCCTGCATTCCCAATTAGTAACTACCTGGTCACGTTGTCGTAAGAGCGCTTCTATTTGGGGCCGGAATAAAACCAGCATGGCAGAAATCCATAGATTAACTGGCCACGAAGGATAGGCATGGTCGATCTTAAAATAATCTAGCATGACAACGACATCATCGGCCTTGTACCAGGCTTCTGCTGTTACCCATCGATTGGTTGCGAATAATCCGAGCGGAAAACCGTAAGCATCCATTGAAATGCCAATGAGATGGGAGAGTGCGTCATTTCCCTTGGGCCAGGGTTCTGTTCCACTGTAAGGAACAGGTGATATTTCTGCTGGCATTCCCGGTTGACGTAAGAATGTATGGAAATGCCCATTTTCATTGGTTCCGGCACGGTGTGCGTGATAGTAATACTGACTGTTTGTTTCTCCATCAAACACATCATCTTTGGGATAGTGTTCCAGTTCGTAAAACTCGCCTTGTCCTTTTAGTACTTCTCCAACGATATTAAGTCCACCTTTTTGCAATACCCGGTAGCATTCGACAATCTGGGCACCGGCATCGGCCATCAATTCAAGCTGTATGCGAGATAATTCAGTGAAAACGTCATTATTTATTTCAAATGCTTTGTCGTTCATAAAAAAGCGATAAAGCCTGTATCAGCACCTAATCGCAACCTCCCTGACTCGTTAATTAATATGATCTGACAGCACATGGATTTTTCATGCTGCATGGGTTTTTCGGCGCACAAGGATTCCTGGCGGCGCATGGGTTAAACGCGTTGCCTACCGGCTTGAATTCTTTCTGTAACACCGCTGTATATGCCGTTAATGCGGCAAGTCGCCGTGAATCCCAGGCGAATGGCTTACTCTGCATGGGTTTGATCATGCATAACTGCACTTGCCCTTCCAGTGTAATGGAATTCATACCGGCAACATCTTTTGCCATTTGTACAAAGTGTGGATAGGGTTTGGCAAAAGTTGGTTGCAGCATTGTTGTGCCATCCTGATGACAGCTTGAACAGGACATGGAATTATTACGGCTAATTTCTTTACTGTTCCACAGCGCTTTACCTTCATTTAATAAAGCCGCCCGGTCTCCTTGATAGGGTTTTGTTCCTTCGGGTCGGGTCACCGCCTTAGGATCCACTCTGTCACCTGCAGCACAAGGATTTTTAGCGGCACATGGATTCATGGCTGCACAGGGATTTCTTGCCGCACAAGGGTTGCATGGATTACGTTTGCCAGCCCGTGGCGCACAAGGCTTGCAAGTTGCCATAGCACAGCCACTTAATGTTAAAGGCAACCCGATTACTGTACCGAATAAAGCAGAAATGACGGCTGCTCTTAGTGATTGAATTTTAGTTTTCATAATTTTCCTTACGTTACAGAGAATCTCTCTTATGTTGCGGCTAATGTATTAAAACAGCACCCCGCCGCTGCAAGCGCGGGGTATTAACTGCGCTCTTCAATCTGAGGGTTTTCAACCGGCTTTTTACTCGAAGAACGAGGAATTGAACTCGCAGAGATTAATGTTTTTTTGCTGCACAAGGATTTTTAGCGGCACAGGGATTCTTGGTTGCGCAAGGATTCTTAGTAGCACAAGGATTTTTAGCCGCACAAGGATTCTTACCAGCGCAGGGATTTTTCATGTCATGCTGATGTTGTGCTTTCGCCTTTGGTGCACACGGATTACTCTCAGCAAATGTTGGTGAACTCATGGAAATTGCCATCAAGCCAGCAAGCATGGAAGAGGTCAAAAGTTTTTGATGTGTTTTCATTATCAATTCTCCTAAGATTAAGTTACGGGGTGAAGCAACCAGCCATCATTGGCGGTTCGAAACAAGAATTCGGCATAAAATATCCAGATTCTTGCAACTTAGTCGAAGGTAATTGGATTTCCTTGCAATATTGTTTATCTTATCAAGTTTAACGGGAACTCCATAAACTGTGTAGTTCTACGGTTTGCTGGTTTGGATAGCCCTCTAATAATTCACCTCAATAGGTTGTTGAAAACAATACCCCCTTCCTTCTTTCCACCCATGTGTTAATTTTTGGCAACCTGTTAAATATTCCTTTAGTGGCAGTAGGTAGTGCTGTAATGGGGTATATTTTTGTGCAGTTGGTTTTAACTTCATATCAGTTCGATTATTAATAAATATCTATGATGTAAGGAATCCCGCTCGCTATCGACTAATAACTTAGTTACAGTAGAAAAAATGCTTCTTATTTTAGGCTGCAAGAGGTCTATATCTTTCTGATATACGATTAATTCATCTGCCAAGTAAGTAGAGTCAATATGACTGATTTCCCCACTTTAGTTTTGCTATGCAAGCGACCGGCGCTAGGTTTCGGAAAACAAAGATTGGCTTCAAAGCTGGGAGTGGATGTAGCAAAACTTGTTGCTGAAGCATTGCTTGCCTGTGCACTGGAAGACGCCTGCAACTGGCCTGGTCCGGTCGTCATTGCTCCGGCAAGTCTGGATGATTATGATTGGGCCGTTACTTTATCTTTATCAATACCATTACCCGTGATGATATTGCCACAGGTATCAGGTAATTTGGGGCAAAGATTAAACGTGTTGGATTCTGTATTACGTAGCAAAGGAATGAATCAATTGGTGTTTATCGGCAGTGATTCCCCAGGACTTGCTCAAACTGATTATGTGGCGGTTAGAAACGCTTTACAGTGCGATGATACGGTGCTTAAGCCTGCACTTGATGGTGGCGTTGTACTGATGGCAAGTAATTGTCCGTGGCCGGATCTAACTGATCTGCCATGGAGCTCCAGTAGTCTGGGTGAAGCATTGGCTAGCAGCTGCCAAGAAGCAGGTCAGTCGGTTGCTACATTAAATGAAGGTTTTGATGTTGATGAGCCGGAAGATCTCATTAAATTAATTTCTGTGTTAAGTAACGAACAGCGCCCGGCGCGACGCGCATTTCACACATTAATCTGTGATGTTATTCAGATAAAGGAAACAAAACATGCTGAGTGTTAGCGTCATTATTCCTTGTTTTCATGATGAAGTGAGATTGACGCGCTTGCTTAAACAGTTGCATAAACTACCCAATCACCCATTAGAAATTATTGTTGTTGACGGTGCAAATAGCAGGAAATGCCGTGAAATTTGTGATCAGTATCATGTTCTTTGGCTATCCAGTGAACCCTGTCGAGGGCAACAATTATTGGCCGGGGCTGCCTTAGCACAAGGCGATGTTCTATGGTTTTTACATGCAGATGCCCGTTTGCCAGCGAATCCGCTGGCAGCAATAACAACGGCTTTTGTGCAAGATGCGGCGGTGGGTGGCTATTTTCGTTTTCGTTTTGACGCCCCGCGCACCTGGTCAACGCTCGTTTTGGAGTTCGCTATTGCCTTACGGTGTCGTTTTGGTGGCGTTCCTTATGGAGATCAAGGACTTTTTATCTCACGGCAGACTTATATCCAAGTTGGAGGTCATGCTCCCTGGCCCTTATTTGAGGAAGTACCTTTAGTGCGTGGTGCACGCTGCATAGGGAAATTTCTGCCATTACGTGAATCCATATTTGTTGATTCTCGTCGTTGGCAGCGTGATGGTTGGTGGCGACGTACCTGGAATAACCGTAAATTAGCATTGGTCTTTGCCTGTGGCGTAACACCTCATGATTTGGCATCACTTTATCACTCTAGAGATATTTCAAAAATTACAAAAACACATCTATAACTTCAATCCTAAGGAATACCATGCAAGAAATAGTACAAAAATATTATGGTGAAACGCTGACCGGCACTCATGATTTGCAAACTAATGCCTGTTGTACCGATGCAAGCTTGCCAAATTTTGTCAAACCATTAATGGCACGAGTGCACGATGAAGTATTGATGCGTTATTACGGTTGCGGCCTGGTTCTGCCTGAGTTACTTGAGGGTTTAACTATCCTGGATCTGGGTTGTGGAGCGGGGCGCGATGTGTATGTGCTGTCGCAATTGGTGGGTGAAAAGGGTCAAGTCATTGGAGTGGATATGACCGAGGAACAACTGGCGGTAGCGCGTCAGCATGAAAAATACCACCAGGAAGCTTTTGGCTACAAGCACAGCAATGTCCGATTTCTGCATGGGTATATCGAGCGCTTGGACGAGCTTAAATTGGCGGATGACAGCGTGGATGTGATCGTGTCCAATTGCGTCATCAACTTAGCGCCGGATAAAGCGGCGGTATTGCGCGAAGCCTTCCGTGTTTTGAAACCCGGCGGTGAGTTATATTTTTCTGATGTGTACAGTGACCGGCGTATTCCGGTGGAATTGACTCATGATCCGGTGTTGTACGGAGAATGTTTAAGCGGTGCATTGTATTGGAATGATTTTCTTCAGCTGTCACGCAAGCATGGCTTCACCGATCCTCGCCTGATTGACGATCGTCCCATTGATATTAGTAACTCGGAACTGGTGGATAAAACCGGCAATATCCGTTTTTATTCGGCAACCTATCGTCTGTTCAAATTGCATGATCTGGAACTGGCTTGTGAGGATCACGGTCAATCGGTGGTGTATCGCGGCACTATTCCACATCATCGTCATGCGTTTCGGCTGGATAAACACCATTTCATTGAAGCCAGCAAACAGTTTCCGGTATGTGGCAATACCTGGCGCATGCTACATGATACGCGGTTCAAGGAACATTTCGATTTCTATGGCAGTTTTGACCAGCACTTCGGTATTTTTCCAGGCTGTGGTATGGGCATTCCGTTTGCAGATACAGCCACTGGCGAACAGACCAGCGGGTGCTGTTGAAAATGAATGCTACTGCCACCATAGCAGCAGCCGACGAACAGCGCGCTCGTTCCAAGTTGTGGTATGTCACATCCGATGACAAACCACGTGGCTTTATCCAATCCTATGCGCTGGATGAGTTATGGTTGCATACTGGCACCGCGTGTAATTTAGCGTGTCCTTTCTGTCTGGAAGGATCAAAGCCAGGTGATACTCGCTTGCAATTGATGCGCTTTGACGATGCCAAGCCCTATATTGATGAGGCACTGACACTGGGTGTCAAACAGTTTTCATTTACCGGCGGTGAGCCTTTTATTAATAAGGATATGATGCGCATTCTTGATTACTCGCTGCGATATCGTCCTTGCCTGGTATTAACCAATGCAACAGAGCCTTTGATTAGACGCCTCAAACAATTGGAGTCTTTGCGTGAGCACACCCATAAATTGCATTTTCGTGTCAGTCTGGATCACTTTGAAGCATCACGGCACGATGCGGGTCGTGGTGAAGGGATGTTTGCCCTGACTTTGGAAGGTTTGCGCAAATTGCATGAGATGGGATTTGCGCTATCGGTCGCGAATCAGGTTCTCGCTGATATGCCATCGGAAGAAGTTACCAAACAGTTTGCCGCAGTTTTCCGTGCAGCTGGCTTACCTGAGGATTTGCCGCGTATTGAGTTTCCTGAATTCTATCCACCAGAAACAGAAGTATCCGCTCCACAAATTACACAAAGTTGTATGACAGATTTTCAGACCGAGAAATCGCGCCGTGATTTCATGTGTGCTTTCAGTCGCATGGTGGTAAAGATCAATGGCCAGACAAAAGTGTATGCATGCACCTTGGTTGATGATGATCCGGATTATGCCCTGGGTGAAACATTAGCTCAGAGTCTGCAAGTACCCGTGAGTTTGAAACATCATCGTTGTTATAGTTGCTTTCAATTTGGTGCGTCATGCAGTGAAATGAGATGATAAAGGTAAAAATGTGAAAAATCGTTGGTGGATACTGGTTTTACTTGGATTATTGATAGGATTATTTTTTGTTTTTGACCTGGGACGTTTTTTCAGCCTAGGAACACTCAAGGAAAGCCACACTGACTTACTGCAGGCTTATCAGGAGCAGCCATTTTTAGTCATTGGTATTTATTCTTTAGCGTATATCGTTATAGCAGCGTTGTCTTTGCCAGGCGCAACTGTGATGACTTTGGCCGGTGGTGCCATGTTCGGAGTTTGGGTGGGTGTGCCGGTGGTCATCATTTCAGCTACGATTGGTGCAACTCTGGCTTTTTGGGCGGCTCGTTATGTCCTGCGTGATGCCGTAAAGCGCCGTTTTGGTGATCGACTAAGAATTATCAATGAGGGTCTTGAACGCGATGGCGCGTTTTATTTGTTTTCATTACGCCTGGTACCTGCTTTTCCTTTCTTTCTCATCAACTTATTGATGGGATTGACTACCATTCGTAGCGCAACTTTTTTCTGGGCCAGTTTAGTGGGTATGCTGGCAGGAACCGCCGTGTATGTTAATGCGGGTACCCAGTTAGCAGCGATTACCCATTTGTCTGATATTTTGTCACCAGTGTTGATTGGGTCATTTGTTTTATTGGCAGCATTTCCGTGGCTGGCGCGCTGGGGCATTGGTGTGGTCAAGACACGCCGATTATATGCGCACTGGACAAAACCAGCTCAGTTTGATCGTAATCTGGTGGTGATTGGCGCCGGTGCCGCAGGCTTAGTGACTTCATATATTGCAGCGGCCGTTCGTGCCAAGGTAACGTTGATTGAAGATCATAAAATGGGCGGCGATTGCCTCAACTACGGTTGTGTGCCATCCAAGGCACTCATTCATTCAGCAGCTTTTCTGAAACAAGCGAAAAACTCCGCATCGCTAGGTATTGCTACTGCAACGGTTGATTACAAATTTTGTGATGTGATGGCGCGTGTACAGCGGGTTGTCAGTACGGTTGAGCCGCATGATTCGGTAGAACGATACACGAAATTGGGTGTTGAGGTACTGCAAGGAAAAGCAACCATCACTTCACCTTGGTCAGTAGAAGTGAACGGTCAGTCTCTGACTACACGTGCCATTGTCATCGCTACGGGCGCGCACCCTGCAGTTCCAAACATCCCAGGTCTTGAAACAGTTCGTTACTATACCTCCGATACTATTTGGTCGCTAACTGAACGCCCTGAACGATTGGTTGTGCTGGGTGGTGGTCCCATTGGTTGTGAGCTGGCACAGACTTTTGCTCGATTAGGTTGTCAGGTTACGCAGGTGGAGCGTGGTGATTTGATGATGCGCGAAGACATTGATGCGGTTGCTCTGGTTAAAGCGGCGTTACAAGCGGATGGTGTGCAATGTCTGACACAGACTGAGGCCGTACGTTGTGAAAAAGATGCTGGTACGCAATGCCTGATTGTGCGTAACCAGACGGGTGAAGAAACCGTGTTGCCATTTGATGCTTTATTATGTGCGGTCGGCAGAGTACCTCGCACGGAAGGCTTTGGCTTAGAAGAATTAGGTATTCCAGTCTCATCAAGGCGCACCATTGAAACCAATGCCAAGTTACAAACAATCTATCCCAACATCTATGCCTGCGGTGATGTCGCTGGGCCATACCAGTTTACGCACACTGCGGCACATCAAGCATGGTATGCATCGGTCAATGCCTTGTTTGGTGATTTAAAACGCTTCAAAGTTGATTATTCGGTTATTCCATGGACAACATTCACCGATCCGGAAGTTGCACGTGTGGGATTATCGGAAAATGAGGCGAAGGCACAAGGTATTGCCTTCGAAGTGACGCGCTATGATCTGGACGATCTGGATCGAGCCATTGCGGATGAAGCCGCGCATGGTTTTGTTAAGGTGCTGACAGTGCCGGGCAAGGATCGAATTCTAGGAGTAACCATTGTCGGGGAGCACGCCAGTGATCTGCTAGCAGAGTTTGTGTTGGCGATGAAACATGGCCTGGGTCTGAACAAAATTCTTGGTACGATCCATACCTACCCAACTTGGTCAGAGGCGAATAAATACGCGGCTGGAGAGTGGAAACGCGCCCATGCGCCGCAATGGTTGCTGAAGCGGATGGAGAAATTTCATACCAAACTGCGGGGTTAGAAGAATGATTATGATAATGAAACAGTTTCTTTTGGTATTTGTTTTGTTGGTATTAGCAAATGCGGCAGTAGCCTCAAGATTTGATCACGGTGTCTGGGATGGGCTATTACACGATCATGTTCAGACGATAAATCATGGTCAAGCCAGCCAAGTAGATTACGATGGTTTTCTGCAAAAACATGCGGTTTTACGTACTTATTTGTCTCAGTTGTCAGCGGTCAGCGCAAATGAATTCTCAACCTGGAGTCAGACAGAACGGTTAGCTTTTTTAATCAATGCGTATAACGCCTATACTGTGGATTTAATTCTTACCCGTTACCCCAAGCTGGATTCGATTAAGGATTTAGGTTCATTGTTGCAGAGTCCCTGGAAAAAGAGTTTTGTTCCGCTATTTGGCAAGATGCTCTCATTGGATGATATTGAACATGGCATGATTCGCAAACCTGGTGATTACAATGAGCCACGTATCCACTTTGCCGTCAACTGTGCATCGATTGGTTGTCCCGGGCTACTGAATGAAGCTTATACCGGTACAAAACTGGAGTCGCAATTGGAGACAGTGGCGCGGGCTTTTCTGGCTGATAGGTCACGTAATCGTTATAACGCTACAACCGGGAGGCTGGAAGTGTCAAAGATCTTCGATTGGTACCGGGAAGATTTTGAACGGGGTTGGAAAGGCTGGCATAAATTGGATCAGTTTTTTGCCCACTATGCGGATAGCCTTACCGATACACCTGAAGCTAAAGCATCCATTATTGCCGGAAGTATAAAAATTAAGTTTCTTGATTATGACTGGGCATTGAACGAGAAGAAATGAGCATGTCAGACAACAAAAAAATCTTATTGATTTGCATTACGTTCATTGTGCTTGGGATTAGTGGATTGACTTGCGCAAACGCCGCATCCGAGCGATTGGTGCTGACAGGTTCAAGTACCGTGGCGCCATTAGTGGGCGAAATGGCTCGGCGGTTTGAGACTATGAATCCTGGCGTGCGGATTGATGTACAAACCGGCGGGACTTCCCGCGGCATCAACGATACCCGCAATGGTACGGCTGACATCGGAATGGTATCGCGTGCGCTTAAGCCGGATGAAACTGATTTGCATGCGTTTACCATTGCACTCGATGGTATCAGCATTATTCTGCACGCTAATAACCGGGTTACTACACTCAACAAGCAGCAGATCGTCGATATTTATACCGGCAAAATCACTAACTGGAAATCGGTAGGTGGAGCCGATGCACGCATTACAGTGGTTAACAAGGCTGAGGGACGATCAACGCTGGAATTGTTCTTGCACTATCTTGAACTGAAAAACAGTCAGATCAAGCCGCATGCCATCATTGGTGATAACCCGCAAGGTATCAAGACCGTTGCAGGCAACCCAAATGCAATTGGCTATGTTTCGATTGGAGCGGCTGAATATGAAGCCGAACGGGGTGTGCCGATCAAGTTACTGCCGTTGGATGGGGTTGATGCCTCGATTGCTAATGTGCGCAACGGGACTTTTCCATTATCGCGTCCGCTGAATCTGATTACATCCCGTGAACCGCAGGGACTAGCCCGACGTTTCATTGAATTTGTTCGGTCGCTACAAGCCCATGATCTGGTCGAAGCGCTATATTTTGTTCCCGTTGAAGTTAACTGATTCTCTACTGCATGGTATTTTACGTGTGGGCGCTGTTATTTCAGCACTGGTCATGTTGTTGATTTTGTTGTTCCTGATAGTTGAATCCTGGCCTGTATTGGGTCAAATATCACCAGTACGTTTTTTTACAGATACTTCATGGCATCCGCTGGAAGGGGCCTATCATTTGATGCCCATGCTGGCGGGCACGCTTTATGCCAGTGCTGGCGCCTTACTGCTGGCGATCCCGCTGGGAATTGCTTCGGCGCTTTTCATTGTTTATTACGCATCACCACGTTTGGCCAAATGGTATAAACGCTTGGTTGAATTGCTGGCAGGGATTCCTTCTGTCGTTTTCGGTTTTTGGGGATTAACGACGCTGGTTCCACTGATAAATCAACTCCATCCACCAGGTGCCAGTTTATTGGCCGCCATTCTGGTATTAACGTTAATGATACTGCCGACGATCACATTGACCGCCTATTCTGCATTAATGGCAGTTCCTGTCGAATTCCTGCGCAATGCAGCTGCTCTGGGATTATCCCGCTGGGGCATGATTCATGGTGTAGCGTTCCCTGCAGCACGAGCGGGTATTGTCGCGGGCATTATATTGGCAATGGGTCGCGCGATTGGCGAGACGATGGCGGTGTTGATGGTTGCTGGTAATGTGGTGCAATACCCGGATGGATTGTTTGATCCTATTCGTACTCTGGCATCGAATATCGTGCTGGAAATGGCGTATGCCATGGGTGATCATCGTGCGATGCTGTTTGTTTCAGGCTTATTATTAATGCTGATGTTGATGATGCTTTCTGGCATGGCCGGATGGTTAGGGAGAAGTCGCTGTGCTTAAAATCAATGCGATGAGATGGCGACATTTTTATCTTGATCGTCTGGTACAAATATTCGTTTATCTCGCCGTGTTGACGATCTGCGCTGTCTTTTTATGGATTCTGATTGATCTTTTGCGCGGTGGTTTTGCTCATTTGTCGTGGAATTTTCTGATTGAATCACCGCGTGATGCTGGACGCGCAGGAGGGATTGGTTCTATCCTGGTCTCTACTATATTGATCTTGCTGGTTGCACTGGGGGCTGCATTACCATTGGCGTGGACAACGGCGGCATTACTTGCGGAATATGTATCTACTACCAGCAAATTCGGCATTGTTGTTCGTTATAGTTTACAAGTCCTGGCCGGCGTTCCCTCCATAGTCTTTGGATTATTTGGCAATGCTTTTTTCAGCATTTATCTGGGACTGGGATTTTCAATTTTGTCAGGTGGATTGACGCTGGCCTGTATGTTACTGCCAATACTGGTCAGTACCGCTGAAGCGGGCTTACGTGCAGTACCCGATAGCTATCGATTGTCAGCGACAGCTTTGGGCATGTCGCGTGCTGCAACACTCATCCATTTGTCGTTACCTATCGCAGTCCCCACGCTGGCGGCAGGATTGTTGCTGGGAATCGGGCGTGCGGTTGCGGAAACAGCGGCCTTGTTATTTACCAGTGGTTATGTCGACCGGATGCCGGGTTCATTGCTGGATTCCGGGCGTACGCTGGCACTACATATTTTTGATTTATCGATGAATGTGCCGGGTGGTGATGCCCCTGCTTATGCTTCGGCATTGGTGCTGGTGGCCATGTTGCTATGTATTAATATTTTTGCCATGAAGCTTGTACAGGACTGGCAACGTAGAAGGACAATTTTAGAATGAATCTCAATAAACCCGTAACAGCTCAAGCCATATCCGACAAAGGGAGTAGTTTTACGTTAGGGCCATTACAGATGGGCCCGGTTTGTTGTGACCCGCAGCCTGTTATTGAGGTTGAGAATCTCTCACTTCGTTACGGTGATAAGACCGCGTTGGATAAGGTTACATTGGATATCTATCGTGGCTGTATCACTGCGTTGATTGGTCCTTCCGGTTGTGGCAAAACGAGTTTTTTGTCAGCCATTAACCGATTGACCGATTTGATTCCAAATTGTGTGATTGGAGGTCGTATTCGTGTTGATGGTCAAGATATTCATACGGCTGAAAGCAATGTGCAGACATTGCGGCGGAAAGTCGGTATGGTGTTTCAGAAACCAATTCCATTCCCTCTTTCCATTCGGCGCAATCTTTCTTTGCCATTGCGTGAACAGGGCGTCACACGGCGGTCTGAAATCGACGCGATCAGTGAGCAGGTGCTGCGTGATGTTGGTCTATGGGATGAAGTATGTGACCGTTTGGATACCGCTGCACTTAACCTATCGGGTGGCCAGCAACAGCGTCTTTGTATCGCACGTGCGTTGGCGCTGAATCCACAAATTCTACTGATGGATGAGCCGTGCAGTGCGCTGGATCCCATTGCCTCTGGAGTAGTGGAAGACCTGATCAGTCATCTGCGAGGCCGCTATACCATTGTCATCGTGACACATAATCTAGCTCAAGCGCGCCGTATTGCGAATTACGCAGCTTTTTTCTGGGTTAAGGAGCGGGCGGGCCACCTAGTTGAGTTTGGCCGTTGCCAGCATATTTTTGAATCACCGACCCACCAACTAACTGCCGCATACATTAGCGGCGCAAGAGGATAATACCTATGAAGAAACTACTTCTGGTTTTGTACACAATCCTTATTCTGTTGATTGGGAGCACATTTACCATTGCGGCTTCCATGAATGGTTTTATTCTGGATGGCGCGCTTATACCGGAAGAAGAAATTTTATCTGGCGGCCCGACAAAGGATGGCATTCCCTCACTTGATTACCCTAAATTTGTCAAAGCAGCGCAGGCACACTTCCTGCGTGATGAGGATCAAGTGTTGGCTTTAAAGCG
This sequence comes from Nitrosomonas oligotropha, assembly GCA_008015635.1. Taxonomy (GTDB): domain Bacteria; phylum Pseudomonadota; class Gammaproteobacteria; order Burkholderiales; family Nitrosomonadaceae; genus Nitrosomonas; species Nitrosomonas oligotropha_B. The sequence continues at coordinate 11,354 of SSFX01000029.1, read as the reverse complement.
CAATGGCATAGCCAAGGCATATCCCTTGCGTATTTTGAACTGGCATGAAATCGTTAATGATCGCTTTGGAGACGAAGGCATCGTCATTACTTATTGCCCTTTATGTGGCTCCGGCACAGCCTCCAAAGCAAAAGCAGCAGGGAAATTTCTAGAATTTGGTGTGTCAGGATTGCTCTATAACAGTGATGTGTTGATGTATGACCGGCAGACACAATCCTTATGGTCACAAATTTTATCACAGGCGGTTACCGGACCCATGAAAGGAACGATGCTCCCTGCTGTGGCGGTTACACATACAACCTGGGGTGACTGGCGTAATCGCCATCCAGATACGCTGGTGCTGGATACGAATACTGGTTTTAACCGCAATTACCAGGCAAATCCCTATGACGGATATGAAAGAGAAAGCAGCATCATGTTTCCGGTACGCTTCCGTGCAGAAGGTTATCATCCCAAAGAGCAGGTACTAGGTTTGGTTTTAGACGGAAAAGCCAAGGCTTACCCATTTGTGGAACTGGCTAAAGGTTCTGGCGAGGTAAGTGACGTACTGGCCGGAAAAAATATCCATGTACGCTATAGCCACAACCATAAATCTGCCGAAGTTTTTGATTCAGAAGGCAACGCATTGCCCGGCATCACGTTATTCTGGTTTGCATGGTATGCATTTCATCCGGAAACCGAGATTTATCGAGTCAAGTAATATATGGCTATGCTGCAATTAATCATTGAAGGAAATTTAAAAATCGACCAGACTACTATCCATCGTGGTCTTGTGCATTTTTTTATATTTCACTTAACTTCGTTAGAATTATATAGTTACAGAAAAATCATCAATAGCTAAATGCGGCATAGCTTTACACAATAGCCATATTCTGGGCAAGGTATGTGAATGGCAGGAGATGGATTAGTTCGTATAAAGAACCATAACTTGCTGAGTAGCGATGTCAAAACGGAGGAAACAAGCATGACTCGTACACTTTTTATTCTTAATGACGCGCCCTACGGTAACGAGCGAGTCTACAACGCACTGCGCCTGGCAGGTGTGCTTGTCACCAAGGAAGATCAGCATGTGCGGGTGTTTCTGCTGGCCGATGCGGTGACTTGCGCCAAGGCCGGACAGAAGGTGCCGGAAGGGTATTATAACGTTCAGTTGATGTTGCGCAAGCTGCTGCAAAAGGGTGAATTGGCCATGTGTGGCACTTGCATGGATGCGCGTGGCATGACCGAGGCGGAGATATTGGAGGGCGTGAGGCGTTCCACACTGAACCAGCTAGCTGACTGGACTATTGAAGCCGATAAGGTGCTTGTATTTTAAAGGAATAACAACGATGCTCTTTAAGTTTAGCAATTGACAGCTTGAGTATCTTCTCTGTCCTGTTGTTGCAATTGAACTTGGCTCAGGAAGCGCGGTATGAACTGGAACGACTGGATTATCCATAACGAACTCATTGTTAAATTGACTGTTTTTTGGGGTGTGTTTTTCCTCATGGCGGCTTGGGAACAACTGGCGCCTTGTCGTGCCTTGACTATTTCGAAGAGTCTTCGCTGGATTAACAATCTCGGACTGGTATTGCTCAACGGTGTTGTCCTGCGCCTGCTGTTTCCGGCGGGTGGGGTTGGCGTCGCTGTTTTTGTGCAACAACAAGGCTGGGGATTATTGAATTATTATCAAATACCTCTGTTTACCTCGATCGTCATTTCGGTCGTGGTAATGGATTTCATCATTTACTCGCAGCATATCATGATGCATGCCGTTCCTGTTCTTTGGCGCGTGCATCGCGTTCATCACGCCGATCTCGACTATGACCTGACTACTGGCATACGTTTTCACCCCATCGAAATCATCTTGTCCATGTTGATCAAGGCCGCCGTTATTTTGCTGCTGGGGCCTCCAGTGCTGGCGGTGGTGCTATTCGAAGTATTGCTCAATGCCGCCGCCATGTTCAACCACAGCAATATACAATTGCCTGGCAGACTGGACCGAGTGCTGCGCTGGGTTCTGGTTACGCCGGACATGCATCGCATTCATCACTCGACCAAAGAAGACGAAGCGAACAGTAACTTCGGTTTCAATCTCCCTTGGTGGGATAGATTATTCGGCACTTATCGGGATCAGCCCAGAGGCGATTATCAGAGCATGGTAATTGGCATCAGCGGCTACCGGGATCCGAGACAAGTCGAGCGTTTGCTCGGTATGCTGGCACTGCCGTGGAGCGGAGATATTCTCAGTTATGCCATCAACCGGCGTAACCGTGATCAGAAATAAGTAACAGATTTATTTTTCAGAAATTCCTTTATTTTTGCATGCTTACGATCTTGGTTATTTCAGATTGAAATGGATGTGAAAAAATTCAGCGTTAACCCTGGTTAATCTTCTGCTACCTTGGCTCAGTCTGCTTGCAGTGATGCAATAATCGGGCAGGAAACATTTCCTTTTCGTGTATGGCAGGCGCGTAAAAGCGCGGATAGCGCAGCCTCCATGCGCGTCAGATCTTTCAGTTTTTTACGCACGTCTTTTTGTTTTATTTCAGTCAAATAGCTGACTTCATTGCAGTGAATGCCGTCTTCCAGCCGTAGCAATTCGCTGATTTCATTCAAACTGAAACCCAGCCGTTGGGCGGATTTTACAAACCTTACGCGCTGCACATTAACTCTGCTATAGCGGCGAATGCTGCCGTAGGGCTTGTCCGGCTCGGGCAGCAAACCTTTGCGTTGATAGAAGCGGATCGTTTCCACACTGACCCCGGCTGCCTTGGCAAATGCGCCAATGGTCAGATTCTCCAGATTATTCTCCATACCGCTTGACTCCGTACATAACTACGGAAGTAATCTTACGGTACCTGTGCAATTTTTAAAAGGAGAAATGTATGACCGGCTTAACTTCCTAAGACTATTGAATTGTTAACCCATTTTTACTGCAAAACAAGGAGGTAATATCATGAAAAATAGAAATTATCAGAATTGCATTGAAGCCTGTTTGGCTTGCTTCATGGCCTGTGAGGAGTGTGTAGACTGCTGTATCGGTTCTGACAGAGAGAAATGCTTGCACCTATGTATGGACTGCGCGGAAATTTGCCAGCTTTGCGCTCGCCTTATGGCCCGTAATTCAAGTATTTCCAAGAAAGTATGCGCGCTCTGTGCCGGGATATGTGAATTATGCGCGGAAGAATGTGAGAAACATGACGAAGAACATTGCCAGAAATGTGCCGAGATGTGCAGAAAATGTGCGGATATGTGCCGCCGGATTGACTAGCGTGCGGAAAGGGCCGGATCTAAATTTCTAACTATAGAATCTAGACACGTCCCCAAACGTGCTTTATTTCTTCCTGCCTATCCTTTTTTACGGTATCTGTGAAATTTTTAAAAGGAGAAATACATGACCGAGCCACAACAAGGGCGCAGCGCCCTCGTCGCTGGAGGACTGGCCGCTATCCTTGCCTCCATCTGTTGTCTAGGGCCGCTGGTATTGATCGCCTTGGGATTCAGCGGTGCTTGGATCGGCAATCTGACCGTACTGGAACCATACCGCCCGATCTTCATCGGCGCGGCGCTGGTGGCCATGTTCTTCGCGTATCGCAGCATCTTTCATCCGGCGCAAGCCTGCAAACCAGGCGAGGTCTGTTCCATCCCTCGAGTGAGGACCGCCTACAAGATTATTTTCTGGATCGTGGCTGTCCTGGTGGTGGTCGCGTTGGCCTTCCCTTATGTCCTTCCATTATTCTATTAACAGGAGATCCTCATGAAAACGCCAGTTTCGGCGCAAGCCAAAAAACTTATCGCAATAGTTGCATTCTTCGCCCCCCTGACTGTACCTGCATGGGCCGCTATCCAAACGGTCACGCTGTCTGTACCCGGCATGACATGCGCCGCTTGTCCGATCACGGTGAAGAAGGCGCTCTCTAAGGTGGATGGCGTGCAAGAGGTCAATGTGAGCTACAAGAAACTCGAAGCCGTTGTCACCTTTGATGATGCCAAAACCACTGTCGAGGCATTGACCAAAGCTATCGAGAATGCTGGCTATCCGGCTTCGGTGAAGCAATAAACGTGAAAGACCCAAAAACCCTGGTTCGGGTCGGCCTGGCTGGCACGGTTTTGGTGGCGCTGTGCTGTTTCACTCCGATCCTGGTCATCCTGCTCGGGGTTGCGGGGTTATCCGCCCTTACCGGGTATCTCGACTACGTATTACTACCCGCGCTCGCCATATTCGTCGGCCTGACTATCTATGCCATGTGGCGCAAACGCAAGGCTGATATCTGCTGTGCATCCATTGACGCCGGAGGAAACAAATGATTGAAATGAAAGTACATGGCATGACCTGCGAATCTTGCGCATCACATATCAAGCAAGCGCTGGAAAACGTGCCCGGTGTTAAATCCGCCGTTGTGTCTTACCCCAAGGGAACAGTGCAACTGGATACCGAGCCAAATACCTCACCGGAGGCACTGATTGCAGCTGTCACGGCGCTGGGCTATCAGGCGATCTTCCATAAAAATACGGAGGCGCTTGATAAGGCAGATAATCACTTGCGCGTTGCCGTCATCGGCAGCGGCGGGGCCGCGATGGCGGCCGCGCTGAAGGCCGTCGAGCAAGGCACTCAAGTCACATTGATTGAGCGCGGCATCATCGGCGGCACCTGCGTCAATGTTGGCTGCGTGCCGTCCAAGATCATGATCCGCGCCGCTCACATCGCCCATTTGCGCCGTGAAAGTCCATTCGACGGCGGCATCGCCGCGACGGCACCTGCGATCGATCGCTGCCAACTGCTGGCCCAGCAGCAGGCCCGCGTCGATGAACTGCGCCACGCCAAGTACGAGGGTATCCTGGATGACAATCCGGCTATCACCGTGCTACGTGGTGAAGCCCGTTTCAAGGACAGCCATAGCCTCACCGTCCGGTTGAACGATGGCGGCGAGCGTGAAGTGACGTTCGACCGCTGCCTGATTGCCACCGGCGCCAGCCCGGCGCTGCCGCCCATTCCCGGCCTGAAGGAGACACCGTACTGGACTTCGACTGAAGCCTTGATCAGCGACACCATTCCCGAACGTCTGGCCGTGATCGGTTCGTCAGTGGTGGCGGTCGAGCTGGCACAAGCCTTCGCCAGGTTGGGCAGCCAGGTCACGATCCTGGCGCGCAGCACGCTATTCTTCCGCGAAGATCCGGCTATCAGCGAGACCATCACAGCCGCTTTCCGTACTGAAGGGATCAAGGTGCTGGAACACACGCAAGCCAGCCACGCCGCTTATGTGGACGGTGAATTCGTGCTGACCACGGAGCACGGCATCGTTTCCGCCGACAAGCTGCTGATCGCCACTGGCCGCGCAGCAAACACGCACGGCTTGACACTGGAGGCGGCAGGTGTGACCGTTAATGGCCATGGCGCTATTGTCATCGATAAGTCCATGCGCACGAGTAGTCCACACATCTATGCCGCTGGCGACTGTACCGACCAGCCGCAATTTGTCTATGTGGCGGCAGCGGCCGGGACGCGCGCAGCCATCAATATGGCTGGAGGTGAGGCTGTGCTTGATCTAACTGCGATGCCGGCCGTGGTGTTCACCGATCCGCAAGTGGCAACCGTGGGCTACTCAGAGGCGGAGGCGCACTTGAAGGGTATCGAGACAAACAGCCGCACGCTCACGCTGGACAATGTACCGCGCGCACTTGTCAATTTCGACACACGCGGCTTCATCAAGCTGGTCGCCGATGCAGGCTCGGGCCGACTGATCGGCGTACAAGCGGTGACCCCGGAAGCAGGGGAATTGATCCAGACGGCTGCGTTCGCTATCCGGACACGCATGACGGTGCAGGAACTGGCTGACCAATTGTTTCCCTACCTAACGATGGTAGAGGGCTTGAAGCTCGCGGCACAAACTTTCAGTAAGGACGTGAAGCAGCTTTCCTGCTGTGCCGGATGAGAAAAAAGAAGTGTTCGATGAACGCTTACACAATATTCCGTATGAATAGCTTTCGAATAATTCCATACCCGCATATGCAGGATTATTTTACAAGCAATGCTTGTTTTAATTCGAAAGTCAGTACCGGTAGATCAGGAATCAATTGAAGCTCGCCTGCATAAGTGGATATGCATTGCCGATGCCGACTATATCGACAAACGGAAGATTCAACTCGCTTGTAGTCTGATTGAACAAAGCATTGTCGCCCCGGAAGTTTTCCGTCAATTTTTCAGCTTGCATCAGTTCAAAGCGCAACGGATTGCTTCCTTCAACAAGCTGTAAGCGTGCCCGGTAAACACCGCTCATGTCATTATCGATCAAAACATCCACTGCGGGTATCTCAAGGAAGGCCGCATCAAAGCGGGCATTGGGCACCAGTTTGTAAACCGCTCCGGTCGTATCAAAAGGGGTACCCGTTGTGTTGCCGAGCACATAAAGCTCACGATCCGAATCCTGCCCGAAACCCAGCACCCAGAAACCGGGCTGGTCGCGTTCAGTTAAACCGAGCTCCAGGATTTGGGTTCCATCGGAATAAAATATCTGTCCATCACCGCTTCCCGTTTTGGCGACATCGCCAAATATATAAGTTTGTTGCAATGCAGGAGCCGCGCTGCCGCGATAGATAAAGCCGCCGATAATAGCAGTGCCTTCATCGTGATCATACTGCACCACCGGATCGATGAAATTTCCGGAAACCGCTGCGCTCGTAACAAACCCGGCATCGTTGCCATTGGGTTCGAAGCGAAAGCTTCCTTCTTTCAGATCCCAGCCATAATTACCGCCAGCTTGAATCAAATTGACTTCTTCAATGTCGTTTTGCCCGACATCCGCGAGAACGAGCGCGCCGCTTGCGCTATCAAAGGAAAACCGGAAGGGGTTACGGAAACCGTAAGCATAAATTTCATCAAGTACCGTATCCGAACCGGCAAAAGGGTTATCGACAGGAATTTCGTATTGACCGTTATTCGAGTTGTTACCGGTTGGATCAATTCTTAGCAAGCTGCCGAGTGGATTGCCGGTATTCTGGCCGTTGCCGGTGGCACCATGCCCGATTATCGGGTTGCCGATAAATTCCTGGCCATCGCGATCATCGGCGCCACCGCCATCTCCCAATGCGATATACAGCATACCGTCCGGGCCAAAATTAAGCGTACCGGCATTATGATTGATTGAGGTTGGTCGATCGTCATTAAAATACGCATATTCTCCACAGTGGCCTAATCTGAATCAATTGAGCTTAACCGCCACTCTCGGATCACACTGCGGTGATTCGCGTTGGAATCCGGCGGGATTGTGGAAAAATCACTGGGTTCTCCCGCCGGCTCCGAAGTATAGGTATACAGCAGGCCGTTACCGGCATGTTGCGGATGAATCCATGATGAACAGCGAGACGCGGTTATCGACACTCAGGTTACCGATGCTGATATATTGCTTACTACCTCGGTAGTCGGCAAAGCCTATGGTTTTTTCATCCAACACCTTCAAAAAAACTTTAGAGCCTTCACGATGCTGAATATAGGGCCAGCCGTTTTCACCAACCGAACTCATATAAAAGCTGTCGCGTTCAGCCAGGAAGGCAATTTCGTGTTCGCCTAAGTAATCCCGGCGTTCCTCGGCAAGGTCGAATTTCGAATAAGCCTGATGCGAGCCATACATACCTGTTTGCATTGAATTCACTGAGTCGGTGAATGCAATTTCTGAAAATGCACGAGCCATGGATGTGTCTCCTTGTCGGCGGGTTATGTCGATTTTAACCCTTGGGCTTGAGGCGCTTGCCAAGGAACTCACGGATTAGTTTGGCGATCTCCGAGCCGTGGGTTTCAAGGGCGAAATGTCCGGTATCAAGCAGATGGATGTCCGCATCGGGCAAATCACGCTTATAAGGTGCGGCGCCCGCAGCAACAAAAATCGCATCATTCTTGCCCCAAACCACGAGTGTAGCGGGTTTGTGCTTGCGGAAATAAGCCTGCCATTGGGGATACAAGGGTATGTTTGTCCGATAATCGTAGAACAGGTCAAGCTGGATTTCGGCATTGCCTGGACGGTCGAGCAGTGCCTGGTCTATCGTCCACGTATCAGGGCTGACCAACGAGGTGTCGTTCACGCCATTGGTGTATTGCCACTTGGTGGCCTTAATCGAGGTCAGCCAACGAATGGCTTCACGTTCGGTCGATCCACCAGTTTCCCAATACGCATTGATCGGATCCCAGAATTGTTCAAGGCCTTCATTATATGCATTTCCATTTTGGACGATGAGCGCCGTCACTCGTTCTGGGTGGCTTGATGCCAGTCGGAAGCCCACTGGCGCACCGTAATCCATTACATAGATGGCGTAGCGGTTTACGCCGAGTTGCTGCATCAGTTTGTCAACGATTTGCGCGTAATTGTCAAAGGTGTACGCAAACTTATCCCGATCTGGCATAGCGCTTTGCCCGAAACCGGGGTAATCTGGAGCAATCACATGGTATCTGTCGGACAATTGCGGGATAAGGTTACGAAACATGTGCGACGATGTTGGAAAGCCGTGGAGCAGTAGCAGCACGGGTGCAGCTTTTGGCCCTGCCTCACGGTAGAATACCTCCACCCCATCAATGTTGGCGGTGCGATAGTTCAATTGTGTTGGTTTGCCAGCGGCATGCTCGTTATTAGCAGGGGCAGCAGTTACTAAAGGCGTTGCGCTAAGCAGCCCTAAGGTTATAACGCTTAACAGGATTGTTTTAATCATCATGGCAGTCTCCTAAAATTAACAAAAGCCTCACGCAGTAGCGCGTGTGGCAGGGCTTATGACAGGGAAGTCAATCTCGGTCTGGGCAATTTCGTTGATATAGTTGGTCAAGGTATTCAAGGCAACATGCAATACAATCTCAACAATCTCAGCTTGATTGTAACCAGTCGCTTTGACGGCATCCAGCAGTGGTAAGGAAGCGGCAGGAGTTTGGTCAGGGGTTGGGATAGCAATTCTGTTCATAGCATTTCTCCAGGTTAAAAGTAGTTGTTTAAATTTGTGCCGCACACTGTGTTACGGACGGTTACACTTTCTCACATTCCACTTGCCATTAGAATAATCGAATAGCACAATACATTATTCCGTAAAGTGGAATAAACAATGGACAGGTTACATTTAATGACCGTATTTGTGGCAGTTGCTGAGGAAGAGAGCTTTGCAGCGGGAGCAAGGCGGCTTGGTATGTCACCGCCTGCGGTAACACGAGCCGTTTCAGCATTGGAAGACCATCTTGGCGTGAAACTGCTTAACAGGACGACGCGTTATGTGCGCGTGACCGATGCAGGAAACCGCTATCTTGATGACGCCCGGCGCATCATTGGCGAAATAGATGAGGCGGATGATGCCGCTGCAGGCATTAATGCAGCACCTCGTGGCCATTTGGCTGTTACGGCTCCGGTCATGTTCGGTAAGCTATTTGTGCTTCCCGGTATTGTTGATTATTTAAAACGATATCCAGATATGGAAGTCTCGGCTGTTTTCCTAGATCGTGTTGTCAATTTGCTTGAGGAAGGTTTTGATGTCGGAATCCGGATTGCCGAATTACCGGATTCCAGTATGCGCGCGATTCGGGTCGGTCAAGTTCGGCGTATACTCTGTGCGTCACCCGATTATCTTGAAAGGAACGGTACTCCAAGCAATCCAACTGAGTTGTCGAGTCACAACATCATCGCATCTTCCGGCGTAAGCTTCACCAATGAGTGGAAATTCAACCCAGAATTGGAGTTATCCACCGTACGGGTCAAGCCTAAGCTGACGGTAAGCAGCAATGACGCGGCAATCGAAGCCGCTTGCCAAGGCATTGGGATCACGCGATTGTTATCCTATCAAGTTGTCCCATACCTGACTTCTGGGCAACTTAAGATTATATTGCGTGATTTTGAGCCTGCATCAATACCCATCCATGTCCTACACCGTGAAGGACGCTATACCTCAGCAAAAATACGGTCTTTTGTGGACTTAATTGTAGCCAAGTTGAAAGAAGACGATGCATTAAGTTGAGTTTAAGTAAATGGCTATCTATTTGAAGCTGTTAATCACCACTAGCGCGATATGATCACTTGAATACCCTGCGCGCCCTATGTCTGCATTATTACTCAATTCAAGGCGCTTAAATTGTATAGTATGGCAGAATACTTTGCGTTAAATAAATCAGTGACAGATCTTGCATTAAAAAAGATCGGAAAAAGTCTGGGTAATTGGCAACTGACCGCAAAACATCATCAATTGCGCAGCGATGAAATCAAACGTATGGCACCATCCTTTGAGCATGAAGACAGTCAACGGCTAATTTCAATAGCCACAAAAACAATTTCACGGTCACGCAGTAGCTAATGGTAGGGTTATTATGTGTGGCGGAATTGAATATCAGAGTGAAAAGATATATTTCCCGCAACCGGGTGCGCGATTGCCTGTGCGTTTGAGAGATGGCAATGTTATTCCAATTCGCGATAGAAATGTTAATATACATAATACATAAGTAACTGTATATAAAATACTATACTAAAATAATTATTTCTCTTTCTATCGCGAATTGGAATTACCTGGGTAACGTGGGGTAGGCGCAAGGATGAAGTCATCGGAAAATTTCCGAATGGCGGCTGGGCACGACTGAATTCCATCAAAAGCGGCAAATGGAAACCCTGGTACCCAAGACCGGTTTTGATTACCGCTAACCAGTTCATGAAAAAAAGACCATGACAACCAATCCCACTGGGTACCCTTGGATACAAGAATGGCGATTCAAGGACTATTAGCAAAAAGAGATGATGAAATGCGGGTTTATGTGGTGACTATCAACGCGCCACCTGAATATGCTTGGATACATGACCGCTGGCCGAGACTGGTTCGACTAACAGTGTTTGGTGCTCTACAATGAGCTATCCGGCATTAAATCAGATATACGATCTGATCTGAACTAGCACACCTAAAATATAAATCACCAAGATTTTAACTTGACTAGCACACCTAAAATATAAATCACCAAGATTTTAACTTGAATAAGCGCCCTTGGGCATTCTCGTCATGTAAAAATACCACTATTTCTTCGCTATCGAATACGGGCAGTTCATTTTCTGGCCTTATTGGCAAGTCAGAATCAATCAGAGTAATCATTGGTTGCAGGCCAAGATCAGCGTAACGTCGAATAACACTAAGAAGATTCTCTTTTTTCCTGTCATCCAGCGATTCAAATACGCCATCGTGATATACAAAACGGGGAAATCTGTCATCTATATGTGCTCTGAGTACTGCCAAATCAAATGCGATGCACAGTAGCTTACGGTAAGTATGACCTTGATTTGCACTTGTGGCATTACCAGCTTCGTCAAGGATTTCAGCAGTGTAATCTAAGTGACCGTCCTTATTCGGCGATACGCTGAGCAGCGCTTTCCGGT
>SSFX01000033.1:0-12103 GCA_008015635.1 Nitrosomonas oligotropha | reverse complement strand
TCGCGATACCGGTCAACAATTCGACATTGATATCCTGCCCCGCCGCTTTCAGCGCTTTCAATCCATAGCCCACGATGCCCAGCAGATAATAGCTCAACACCACCACGGACAAGCCTTCCACCGTTTCTTGCATACGCAGTTGCACATGTGCGCGATTGTCCATGGATTTCAGCAAATCGCGGATCTGTCCTTCCATCGACAAATCGACACGCGTACGCAGTAACGCCGATGCGCGGCCCAAACGGGTCGACAGCGTTTCCAGCTTGGTATGCACCAGCTCGCACGTCCCCATCGCCGACGACAACCGCTGGATCATGAATTCCTGCAACATCTGCAACCCCTCGATACGCTCCTCACGCAATTCGGTAATGCGCAACTTGACGATATCGTAATACGCTCTGGAAGCATTGAAGCGGTGACTGGTGAGCGCCGACAAACGCTCGGTTTCCGCCGCCAGCTGGGTCAATTCATTGAGCAAGCTCTGCTCATCCTCGATGCAGGTTAGTCCGGCACTGTTTGCGGTCAACTCGGCCAGACGCTGATCAGCACGCGCCAGTTGCGGTATGATCTTGCGCGTCACGGGCAGCGGCAGCATCGCCAGCATGCGGTAAGTCTCGATTTCCAGCAAACGCTGCACCAGCCGTCCGACCTGGCGGCTGCGCAAGTTGTCGTCATGAATCAGAATACGGCCGAAATTATCGGCATGAATCTGGTTATCGCTCCATACGCTGGCCGCCCCGCCCGCCACTTTGGAGCCGATCACCGTTCCGGATGCGAATAAATTAACCAGTTCATGCAAACTGCGTTTAGGGTGCGAGCGATCCTCCAGCGCGATATGCGTCGCCACCAGCAATTCACCCGGCAACCGCGCCAGCCAATCCTGCGGCACATATCCAATCGCAGGATGCGCAAACGGCGTATCAAAAGGCTTGGCGCGATAAAAGGTATACGTTGAATATTCGGTATGCCGTTCCCAGCGCAAACGAAACTCACCGCAATCCGCGCTGAAATCATTTTCGTGCGTATTCGGCGGGTTGATACCGTAGCGCAGGCATAGCTCACCCACCAGCTGACGTTCCTGATCGACCCGGTCACGTTCCGACAGCAAGACCAAATGCGAAAGCTCAAACGGCGGCGCCAGCAACTCATACGCCACCGCGTTCAATTCGGCGTGCAAATCCTGCCGTTCCGCATATTCCGGAATCGCCAGTAATTTTTCTTCGGCAAGCGCGCCTAGTTCAGTGGCAACGGATGACAACGAGGCAGGGGAATCCATAACAATAGCCCGACTAAATATAACGAGCCTGTAGCATACCGAATTTTTATGACCCGCAAATGAATCTTTTGTGGAATGGTTACAGAAGAATGGGATAAAGCAGCAGAAGCCCCGCTACACACCATAAAAAAAGATCAACGTTCAAAGAACGTTGATCGACTAACATTCAGGAAGATACTACGTACTACGGAGCGAGTCTAGCACGGCAATTGTGAAGGTTTTGTGAGAACAAAAATGACGATGACCTTGATCAATCGCCCGTGATTCCGTGTAAAAATCCTGCGGTATAGTAGAATTCCGCAAGCTCACTCACCGGAAACAACATGTCATCCACCGCGCCTTCAATCCTTGACCGTTATTTGGACAAAGTTATTCAAGACAATAAAACTATTGATGCGCGTGGCGTGATGCAGGTGAACCGGATGATTGAATTGTCGATGGAAGATGTCTTTATTCATTTGACCGTGCGCATGAATCGTTCGGATAAATGGTCTTCACTACTGGATACCATCAATTTACATCATACCTATACTGAACCGGATCCCCCCTTCACTCGCAAGCCCATACCACGTGTTCCGGAAATACTGTGGCCATCGTATTCCGATTATGGTGAAACCGAACAAGGCGTTCCCACCGATGCGCTCTGGCAACGCCACGCCGCTTGGGTAATCCTGGGCGATCCGGGCGCGGGCAAAACCACGTTGCTGAAGCACTTCGCGTTGCAGGAAGCAACTACCTGCAAAACCGATCCGGGTTCCGGCTATTTGCCAGTTTTTGTGCCGCTGCGTTTGCTCGGCCAGAAGCTGGAAAATCATATGCACTGGCCGCTGGAACAAGCCCTATTGGATTATCTGACGCAATACGGCTTCAGCGAAATGGGTTTTACCGCTGAGCAGGAACGGCTGGAATTGCGCGCGCAATTTGAAACCCGGCTGTCGAACGGCTGCGTACTGTGGTTGCTCGACGGATTGGACGAGCAGCGCGATCAGCATGTACAGAAACGCACTGTTGCAGCGATCGAAGCGCTGCGTCAACATTATCCCGGCAATCGCTTCGTTGTCACTTCGCGCATCGTCGGTTACGACGCCGCGCCGCTCGGCGGCGGGTTCAACACCGCCACATTGGAACCATTCAACGACGAGCAAATGAGTCAATTTTTCCAGCACTGGTGCTATGCGGTGGAAAAAAACGAAGACATCGTGGTCGACGAACATACACGCAAGCGCGCCGATGACAAAGCCGCGCAATTACTCGAACAAATCAAACTTAATCCCGGCATCCGCTTACTCGCCGCCAACCCGTTGCTGTGCACCATCATCGGCCTGATCCAGCGCCAGGGCGCGACGCTTCCGGAACTGCGCGTGGAGCTTTATAAACTGTGCATCGACACATTCATTTTCAACTGGGAAATGAAAAAACGCCAGCGCAACGATCAAACCGGCAGTCTGGATAAAGACCAAACGCAAGCGGTATTGGAAGAAATCGCGTTGCAACTGCACGAAAACTATCCGGAAAACCGTATCCCGCGCGAGCAATTGACCGGCATCGTCAGCCGGTTTCTGACCGCGCAGCAAGGCATGCCGGAAAGCGAAGCAGAACACAAAGCCGGTCAACTGCTGAATCTGATCCGCGATGTATCCGGCCTACTGATCGACCGCGGCAACGAAGAATACGGTTTCTTTCACCTAACCTTCCAGGAATATCTCGCCGCGCGCGCCATCACGCGCAAGAAACGCGACATCGACCGCTACCTGAGCCGCTATCTGTTCAAATCGCGCTGGCGTGAAGTGATCCGCCTGGCCGCTGCGCATGCGGGCACGAAAGATGAGGAATCCGGTAGTGAATTCATCGAGGCCATTCTGCGCCAGAAGCATCTGCACGACGGCCTGATGCACTACACCTTCCGCTTCGCCTTTCTATGCCTGAAAGAAGCTAAAGTGGAACTGGAAACCGCCGACCGGATGTTTCGCCAGTGGATTGAATACCTTCTCAATGAGAAAAACACTCGGGAACTATTCTTACAGCTACTTAGCCAACCTGGAGCAAAAATCCGCTATCAGGCAAGCACTCTACAAATATTGATTGATGCTCTCAAGGACGGAGACTCTTCTGTCCGCATGAGCGCCGCCAATGCACTAGGGAAAATCGGCGATAAAGCTGCTGTCAATGCACTGATCCATTCCCTTAAGGATGAAAATTCGGCTGTTCGCTCACGTGCAGCCAGTGCACTGGGAGAAATCGGCGATAAAGCCGCTGTCGATTCACTGATCCATTCCCTTAAGGATGAAGATTCGATTGCTCGCTGGACGGCAGCCGAGGCACTGGGAGAAATCGGCGACAAAGCTGCTGTCGATCCACTGATTCATTCCCTTAAGGATGAAAATTCGGCTGTTCGCTGGACGGCAGCCGAGGCGCTGGAAATAATCGGCGACAAAGCCGCTGTCGATCCACTGATCCATTCCCTTAAGGATGAAAATTCGATTGTTCGCTGGACGGCAGCCAGGGCACTGGAAAAAATCGGCGACAAAGCCGCTGTCGATCCGCTACTCCATGCTTTCAAGGATGAAAATTCAGATGCTCGCCAGACAGCAACCAAGGCGCTGGGAGAAATCGGCGACAAAGCCGCTGTCGATCCACTGATCCATTCCCTTAAGGATGAAGATTCGGTTGTTCGCTGGACGGCCGCCAAGGCACTGGAAAGAATCGGCGACAAAGCCGCTGTCGAACCACTGATCCATGCCCTTAAGGATGAAAATTCGGTTGTTCGCTGGGCGGCAGCCAAGGCACTGGGAAAAATCGGCGATAAAGCAGCTGTCGATACGCTGATCCACGCTCTTCAGGATGAAGATTCATTTGTTCGCAAGACAGCAGTCGAGGCGCTGGGAGAAATCGGCGATAAAGCCGCTATCGATCCACTGATTCATGCCCTTCAGGATGAAGATTCATTTGTTCGCAAGATAGCAGTACAAGCTATCGAAGAAATTGATTTGGGATACCAGCTATGTCCGTACTGAACCTATTGGGCGATCAACCCGCCCGCATTGATTCGGATCGCCTGCATTTCCAGCGTTATTTGACAGCATTAGAATCGACGGTACTGAACCGCGATGGTCATGCGCCGTTCGTCACCGGCATTTTCGGCCCATGGGGCAGCGGCAAGTCCACGTTGCTCGGTATGCTGGAGCACCGGTTGACCGAGTTGAATGATGATCCCGAGAATAGTCAATCAAAGTGGGAAATCATCAAATTCTCCCCTTGGCTATATAGTCAGGAGGAATCCTTGCTGGTGCCGTTACTGGCGTTACTGGCGCAACAAGAAAGCGTTTTCAAACCATTGATCAAGAAAATGACGGAAACCTCCATGCGGTTTCTCAAACGTACTTCCGCGACATTAGACTTCGACAAGCTCGGCATGCCGCTGAAAATTTCATTGAATAATCTCGCCGAGAAAAACAGTGACAACCGGTTTTTTCACGAAGAAATCGCTACTGCGATCAAAACGATCACGGAGAAAAAGCGCCTGGTTTTCCTGATCGACGATCTCGATCGCTGCCACGACCCGGCGCAAATCGTCCATTTGCTCGAGCAAATCAAACTGTTTCTGCATCTCGACGGCTGCCTGTTTTTCATCGCTGCGGATCGCCAGCAGGTAGTTGACGCCATCGATAAAACTTTTCCCGGTTCCGGTGCAGCGTATCTGGAAAAATTCGTGCAGCTGGCTTTCGATTTGCCGCCGCACCACAGTGAGGATTTGGTCGGGATGTTGCCATCCGCGGATGTGGAAACTTTGCGCACTTACCGGACGCTGTGCGAAATGCTAGGTAATAACCCGCGCAAGCTGAAATTGATCTGGAACGAAACGGTGCTGCGGATGGCGATCCTGAAGGAGGAATTACACACTAATCCGCAAGCCACGCAACATACACCGGATTTGAACCTGTTGCTGCGCTGGTTGCTGATCCGCAACCGGGGAGAATTGGCAAAAAATCCATACCGCTATCTGGAGTTTGAACAGCGCAAGAAAAATGCCGACGTGGCGGCACTAGAGCAACTGCGGGAAGAATTTATCCGCCGATTGCAGTTTAAGGATACAAAGGGGCAATGGCGGAGCGACGAAGATCAGCGTTTGGCGGTCTTTTTATGGAACCGGCTCGATCAAGATGGATTTCATCACCCGGCGATCCTCACGCTGTACGCCCGCGCCAGCGGCACTGACACGTTTTATTCTCTCAATCTGGTGGAAAATGCCTGTTTTGCCGGTGGCGATGAGGCGCAATTCAACGAACGGGATTTTAAGTATGCCGATTTGTCCGGCGGGTATTATCCCGGCGCGGTGTTCAACGGCTGCAATTTCACCGGCGCTGATTTGAGTCACAGCCGGTTGACCAGGGCGCGTTTCTCGGACTGCAATTTATCCGGTGTCCGTTTCGATCAAGCGGCGCTGGATAACGTGACCTGGGAGAATTGCACCGGACTTAACGAACTCGATACGGAACCGGTTTTGTATGAACAGATCATCGACGGCGCAGTAACCACCTACCGGGAAGCTGCCGCGCCCAATCCGGACATTGGCCTCACCTTAGTGAAAGCTTATAAAACCATTCTGGACAAACACAAAGAAAGCCGGTCATTGGCCGAGGCAATCGAGTCTCGCCTGAACGGCAAAGCCTTGCAGCTCCGGGCCAAGATTTACCCGCAGCAAACTTAACCTTTCCGCGATCAGTACAATTTTCGCGGCGATCTGTGTATCATAAGCCCGAATATTTCCGGTCTTTGATGCATTCCGATTTTTATAACCGATAAACCAGATCAATAAGGAAAAACGATGGGCGCTATTTTCTTTTATATTTTTATCTATTTCATTGGATACTACGCTTCCAATGTGCTGAACATGGTGACGGTCCGGCCGCTGGTCACCAACCGCTACATGGCGGCATTGGTGCCGGTTTACGGCTTTGCGTTTGGGCATGCCTACATGGTCGTCACAAAACCGCTACCGGCAGGAGCGGACATCTCGATGGAATACGCGTTGCTGGTGTTCATCACGCTGCCAGTTGTGGTGGTAACCATGGGCGCGGCTTATTTCATGTGGAACAGTAAGGGTAAGGAAGAACACTCTGACAATCAGTCCGCAGGCAATAACCAGGAATCTGCAGAAGCCGTTGCCGCAGAGGCCGCTGGCGATAGTGGCGAAGCAAGAACGGAAAATCCAGCCGGTGCTGCCGGATCATCTGACACACCATCCGCGGCAGACAGTCCTAAGAACAAAGACAGCAAGGACGCTTAGGAGCTTTCACGCTTCGCATTGTGGTTACGTATGCCATTAAAAAACCCTCATACCTGCAACTCCGGTATGAGGGTTTTTTTAATGCAACCGGTTTACCGGCCGATCCGGCAAAGCATTTTATGATTCTCTGTCGACGATCACATGTTCCTTCTGCGCGCTGAGTGTGCCTTGTTCAATGATCGCCAGCGTTAAGCGCGAAATCGCCACGCGTTTGCCGGTCGCTTCCTCGATAATATCCGTCTGCCAAACCTGGGTACGGCGGCCGGTGTGCAAGGGTGTGCAAATGCCGATGACATGGCCTTTGGTTACTGCGCGGATGTGATTAATATTTAACTCCAGCCCGACTGCGCGATATTTTTCCGGGTCGATGGTCATCCAACCGGAGACGCTGCCAAGTGTTTCCGATAGCACGCAACTGGCGCCGCCGTGCAGGATCCCGAACGGTTGCGTGGTGCGTTTATCGACCGGCATGCGCGCTTTGAGAAAGTCAGTCCCAAGCTCGGTGAATTGAATGCCGATATGTTCCCCCATATTGGCGTTGCGCAATCCTTCCAGATACTCGACGGTGTAATCTTTAAACCAAATAGCACTCATGAAACGTTCCCTTTGTATTGTTTTGGCAATACCGGATTATAGTGCAATGACAGCGGCGGACGCACTTTTGCAGCAAGCAACAGGGGATTAGAACTTGGCTTTCTTGACGCAACCGGTGCTTTTTATCTTTTCACCAGCGCTTTCATCAAATAGTCTCTTAGCATGACGAGCGAAGAAAATTCCCGCGGCCGGATCACGCGCGTCTGCCCCGCTTGCCAATCCGCATATATCATGCCGATGGTGCTGTTATTGAAGACCAGGGGCAGCAAAATAAAAGCACTGGCATCCGGCAATGTTTTTCTATACCAGATAGGTATCGTGGTTTCCCGGCTCAAAGTCACATCTTGAATAAACACATCGGCTTTCTGCGTCAGCGATAAATGAAATACATCCGCAGTATAATTCTTGGAGAAATAGAGATCCGTCATTGCTTCCGGTTTCATATTGCCAAAATACATTCCGGCCTTAAACTCTTCCGCATCGCGAAAGAAAACAATTACGCGATTAAACCGCATACTTTCATAGATCGTTTCCAGGGCGATGTTGAGCGCGCTCTTAAAATCGATCCCTCGTCCTAATGCGATACTTAACTCAAGTAAGCCCACCGCTATCCGTTTCCGGGATTTGTCCCATTCGTCATGAGTCTTCTCCAGCTCCGAAACAGCGGTGGGTTTACTCGTTTTATTTTGAATCGATTCGATTGATCCCCAGATCACTTCGCTTGGCAGCAACAACGATCCGCTATAGCGCGCAATAAAATTCTTCAGATTCTGGGTACTGATATTGTTAACCAATAATGCCGCCATTTTTCCTGAAAAATTGGCCATGGTTTTCAACCAGCCGTCAGAACCCAACTCAGGATTCATATTGTCCGTTAAGTCAGTAACACTGCCGGAAATTTTCTCGGGCAATTGCCAATCCTTGGCAATATTGTGCGAAATTTCATCAATGGTCATGCCGAAAACTTTCAATGCAGCGTCATTTTCACGCGCTTCATCGCCCCCCGCAATCTGCTGAATCCTCGCCCATTCATCGGGAAAGTAAAAAACCAGAACAAGCCGTCCGAGATGGTGCAATTGCGTGCAAACAATCGCCTCTTCTCCATTCGCAACATACGATTGGGCCACGATATTGCGCGCAATATTACTCGCTAAAACTGCTTTTTCCAGCTCGCCCGATACCGTTCCAGGTTGTGATTTCGCTGCGGAGGGCGTATCAATGGTTCGTATATTGAGCGCAATGTTGGTAATCGTATCCAGGCCCAACACCACCACCGCATGAGAAACGGTGGTCACTTCACTTTCTGATTTGGAATACAACCCCGAATTGGCCAGTTTGATGATTTTCTGGGTTAAGGTGAAATCGCTTAAGATGGCATTGGCAATGCCTGCAATGTTTCTTCCCTCATCCTGTATTAATTGCCTGATGTTTTGAATGGATTTGGATAACGCCGGAAAATCACCCTTCTCATTTATTCTTCTTTCTAGTTGTGCAAAAAAATCAGCCTGACTGTGTTCAAATGCGGAGGTTAATGTTGTCATACTTTATAAAGCTCTTAAAATATTCAAGTTCTTCCGGTTTATCAAAGCAGTATCTTTGCGATCATTTCCCCGGACAACCCTTGCAATCCTTAATGTTGAGTTATTCGCGCGGTACTTTCATGCCCAGAATACTGGCGGCCAGTGTGTATTAAATTAATTTCAGTGTAGTGTTAACCAAAAATGAATGTTCTGAGAAATGCGTCATTTTCTTTTAATCAAAGCGTTCATCAAATAATCCCTGAGCACACCCATCGATGTGAGTTCGCTGGGTTCGATCTGATTGGTTGTTCCCGTGCACCAGTCAGCGTAGATCAAACCGATAGCCTTGCCATTGAAAATCAGCGGCAGCAGGATAAAGGCATCGACATCGGGCAAAGTTTCCCTTAACCATGCCGGTATACTGGAAGAAGACTGGGTTGAAGCAACATCCTGAATAAATACATCCGCTTTGTTGGCAAGCGACAGATGGAATACATCGGCTGCATAGGCTTCGGGAAAAATCAATCCGGGTAATACTTCCGGCACACCGCGGCCAAACCCGACTTTGGCCTTTAACATGCCTGCGTCGCGAAAGAAAGTCACCACGCGATTAAAGCCCAT
Organism: Nitrosomonas oligotropha; assembly: GCA_008015635.1. GTDB lineage: Bacteria > Pseudomonadota > Gammaproteobacteria > Burkholderiales > Nitrosomonadaceae > Nitrosomonas > Nitrosomonas oligotropha_B. The sequence continues at coordinate 2,805 of SSFX01000033.1, read as the reverse complement.
GCTTGCATACAACGATTCAAGCATCATGCTCAATGCGACATTGAAGTCTATGCCCTGCGCCAGCGCCATCCTGAGTTCACGAATACTGACAGCCAGACGTTCGCGCGAATCATAGGGCTTGCCAATGGATTTTCCGCTTTCCGGGTTACCAGGAAATTCAGCAGCCATCTGCTGCGCCAAATCAATCGATTCGGCAAGATCCTCGGTAGAAATCAGTAATGATTCGCTATAACGTGACACATACTGTTTTAAATCATCCGCGTTGCATTGCTGAGCTAACAGCAATGCAACGCCACTGGCAAAATTAGCCATCACTTTCAGCCAATCGGATGAACCCGGTATGCTAATTTCCGTGAAGGTTGCCGAACTGATCATGCAATGGGATATTTTCTTGGGCAAATGCCAGTTCCTGGCAATTTCTTGGGACATTTCATCTATGGAAATGCCAATGACTCGAAACGCCGCGTCGTTTTCACTAACTGCATCGCTTTGCGCAATTTTCTGAATTTGCGACCATTCCTCAGGAAAATAAAATATCAGCATCAAACGGCCAAGATGATGCAGCAATGCGCACACAACGGCTTCTTCACCGTTGACCATATTTAATTTTGTCACCACGTTGCGAACGATACTTCCAGCCAGCATCGCTTGCGCCAGTTCCCTACGCGCTTCGTCCGATGCTGGCGCGGAAGCCGAAAGCGTATCGATGAAACGGATACTGAGGGTAATATGCGCTATGGTATCGATGCCAAGCACAACAGCAGCTTGGGTGATGGTTGTAATTTCTCCACCCATTCCGGAATACATGGCAGAGTTGGCCAAACGAATCACTTTCTGAGTCAAGGTGAAGTCATTCAAAATCACACGGGCAATATCCGCAATATTTTTATTTTGATCGTGCATCAACTCGTCCAGTTGCTGCACGGATTTTGCAAAGGCAGGAAAATCGCCTTTCTCGCTCATACGTTTTGTCAGCAAAGCGAGAAATTGATCTTGGCTGTTCACAAGCTCCGGAGCAGATACCGTCATGCCATGTATTTCTCTTTAAATGCATCCGAATGCACCGGCCTGCCGGTCAAATAGCCTTGTACCAGATTGCATCCTTCCTGCCTCAAGAAACCCAATTGCGCATCATTTTCCACACCCTCGGCGACGACCAGCAGATTCAATCCTTCCGCCAGACTCAGAATGGTACCCACAATCGCCATGTCTTCCGCGCTGTTCACCACGTCATCCACAAAAGACTTATCAATCTTCAGCACGGACAGCGGAAATCTTTTCAAATAGGCCAATGAGGAATAGCCGGTACCAAAATCATCAATCGCGATTTTTACTCCCGCCACATGCAGTTGCGTCAGAACCGCCCCGGAACGCTGCGGGTTCTCCATTAACACGCCTTCGGTGATCTCCAGCATGAGGTTTCCCGGTAATAATCCGGACTCGTTTAACGCCTTATGGATCATATCGAGAAAATCCTCTTGCACAAATTGGCGCGGGGATACATTCACGGAGATATAAAAATCCTTAAGTCCAGCTTCCTGCCATTGTTTTGCCTGATAGCATGCGCTGCGCAAAGCCCATGCGCCGAGAATTTTTATCAAACCACTGTTTTCCGCCAGCGGAATAAATTTCATCGGCGAAACAAAGCCCCGGCTTGGATTTTGCCATCGCATCAACGCTTCCGCGCCCTTCAATTGACCAGTTTGCGTGCAAAAGATCGGCTGATAGTGCAGCATGAACTCACCATTTTCGATCCCCTCGTACATGGCCGATTCCAGCGACAAATCGCTTCTTTCGGTATCGTCAACCTGATCGCTATAAATCTTCCAGTAATTCTTACCTTGCGCTTTCGCTCTATACATCGCCATCTCGGCATTCCGGTACAAGAGCGAAGCGTCTTCGCCATGTTCCGGATACATGGAAACACCTAGACTGGCGCTGATATGCAGGGTATGTTCGCCAATGCGGAAAGACCGTTGCATAGCGGCTAAAATCTTCCTGGCAATCAATTCGATATTTTCTCGCCCCGCACTCAGCATGATCATGGAAAATTCATCATCACTGACACGCGCTACCGTATCGCTGCGCCGCACACAATTTTGCAGCCGTTCCGCTACAGCCTTGATCAGCTCGTCACCGATACCGTGTCCCAGCAAATCGTTAATCTTTCTATAGCCATCCAAGCTCAACACAATCAACGACAAGACATTCTTTTCCCGCTGCGCCGTTTGAATGTTCATGGCAATACGATCGTCGAGCAAGACTTTGCCCGGCAATCCGGTCAAGGCATCGTGCGTGGAGAGGTAAACCAGGCGGCTTTCGCTATCCTTCCAGTGCGTAGCATCAAATGCCGCGATAAGATATTTATCCTCCGGCAACGCATGCATGTAGCAGTCAACCCAAACCGGCAGTACACGCTGTCGTAAAAGACGGCAGATGAAAGTTTGTTTCTCACCACTCTGTTTGGCTTTTTCCCGCACTTCAACAAACATTGCCATATCTTCAGGTTGAATGAATAATTCAATAGATTCTTGCAATAACTCTACCGGTAATTGCAAAAATGCCTGCGAAGGTTTGGATGCTTGCTCAATGACTCCGTGCGCATTTATGCACACCGCAAAGTCACTGATACAGGAAAGCAAATCGAAAGAGGCATGCGGATTCACTATAAAACAACCTCCAAATAGCGATAATCTGATTTAGTACGGAAACTATTGTGCAATCATTCATCAATTACAGACTGTTACAAAACGCATGCGTATCATCAAGCTTTCAGAAAACAACTGAAATACCCATGCAGTGAAC
>SSFX01000037.1:0-22636 GCA_008015635.1 Nitrosomonas oligotropha | reverse complement strand
TGATGTCTCCGCGGCAAGGGAGCGGATCACGAAACCGCCAGTGCCGAGATTCACCAAAGCTTCGGAAGATCGATCGGTCAGGCTGGCGATGAGTGCGGCGGATTGATCGCCCACGCTGGCTTGCAGTGTTAGGCCGATATCCAGCGATAAATTCAATCCGGTGGAAGGCTTGATGTGCGGCAAAATCGAACGGGGAATATCAAACAGATGGCACAAAGTGTCAGACCACTGCTGCTGATGGATATCCATCAGCAGGGTGCGTGCGGCCATCGAAGCATCGGTGACAAAATTCCTGCCCTGCGTCCAACGCCAAATCAGAAAAGTATCCAATGTGCCGGCCAGCCATTCCGCAGCGATCAGCTTTTCGCGCCATGACGGATTCTCCTGCAACAGAACACTGAGCTTGGGGGCAAAGTAATAGGGCGTCAAACGCAAGCCAGTCAGCGAACGCAAGGTTTCCTCGGATGCATGCAAGCGCTCACAACAGCTTTTCCCCCGGTCGTCCTGCCACGAAATCAAAGGTGTTACCGGTTCTCCGCTGGCTTTATCCCAAATCAGAAAGGATGAGCGCTGGCTGCACAATCCCAGCGGCGGGTTGTTGTCTGCTTGTGCGATGCAGTCTTGCAGGACTTGCGTGGCGATCCGGACATATTCCGATGCGCTGCTTTCGTACCGCCCATCGCGGCTATCGATCGCAGGCGCGGGCTGGGCGGCGATATGTTGGAGGTTTCCCTGCCGGTCCAGTAAAGCGGCTTTGATCGATGTTGAGCCCAAATCGAGCGCAACGGCAGCAGCTGAAATCAGTGTGCGATCCACGGCGCGCAGCGCTCAATTTCTTGATGCAAGCGGGTATCGGTCCACTGCAAGGGTACCGCAACGCGTAAGGCGATGCGCTGCAACTGATCCCGCGTCAGTTGGGTGAGAATCAGTAACGGCAGGCGGCGGCGTAGCAGATCGTCGAGATGGACGATCATTTCCTGGGCGGCGCAGTGCATCAGATCGGCAACAATAAACGGCAATGCTGGAACGATCCGCTGCGCCAGATCGGGATCTGTTTCGACACGGCGAAAAATTCCGTCCGCTTGTGTGCCGTGACGGCGCAGCAACCATCTTGTGCTCTCGGCGTCGATGCCGAGCTGCGCTGCGCGGTCTTGCATTGCCGCAAACCACGCCGGAAAAGTATCCTGCGGCGCCCACGGAAAACGCTTGTTTTTCGTGGCGCAAGGTTGTGCGAGGCCCAGTTGCGCGCATACCGTGTCGACGATACAGGCGGCGTCCTGGCGCGATGAGGTAATTTTCCCACCGATGGCATAATGCACACCGTTTGCGGCGGTTTTTAGCTCCCAGTCGCGGCTGACTGCGGAAGGTGAACTAGCAGAACTGGTTTTTACGGGTTGTTTAAAAACCCGTACACCGGCAAAACGGCCGATGATATCGGCTGTGGTCCACGGCGTTTTCAGATAGCCGTTGGCGGCAGCGAGCAGATAGTCGATATCGCTGTCATCGGCGCTTACCTGATCCACATCGCCTTTGAAATCGGTATCGGTGGTGCCGAGTAGCGTTAAGCCATACCAGGGGATCATAAAAAACACCCGGCTATCGGACTGGGCCGTCAGCAGCAAGGCTTCATCGTGCAACACGGCAGGCATGAGTAAGTGGACACCTTTGGCGAGGCGGCACCAGTCGCGGCTGGGGGACTCGGTTGCCAACCACTGGCCGGTGGTGAAAACGATCTGCTTGGCACGAATCGCCTGTTCGGTTTGCGTGAGCTGATCGCGGATGATCGCGCCGTCTGCTTTACCATCGGTTTCCAATAATCGTACCAGCTGGCAATAATTGACGCAGTGTGCACCAGCTGCCAGCGCACCGGCGGTGAGTTCCAGCACTAAGCGGGCATCATCGGTTTGCGCATCGGCGTAAGTGAAACCGCCTTTCAGTGCAACTTCGGTGAGCGCCGGAAAATGTGCAGTGAATTGTTCCGGGTTGAAATAGCGATGCTGCATGCGCGGTTCCGGGTCATGCGCCAGGAAATCGTACAGCGTTAACCCCAGTTTCAGTTGCAGGCGGTTTAGGCGCTGCTGTGCGTACACGGGTACGCCAAAGCGTAACGGCCAAATGCGGTGCGGTGCGTTATGCAACAGCAGGGTGCGTTCTTTCAGCGATTTGCCGACCAGTTTGAAATCGTATGTTTCCAGATAGCGCAACCCGCCGTGAATCAATTTACTGGATGCGGATGACGTGGCGCTGGCCCAGTCGTTTTGTTCGATGAGAGCGACTTTCAGGCCGCGCAATGCGGCGTCATACGCGGTCCATGCGCCATAGATACCACCGCCGCACACCAAAAGATCGAAGGGTTGATGGTGTAACGCTGCAAAATCCCGCTTCATTGATCGCGCAGCGTCAGCGCTTGTTGCGGTAAGTCACTGATCAGAATATCAACGCCCAGTTGCAGCGCTTGAGTGATTTCCGCATCGCTGTTACACGTATAAACCGCGATGCATTTACCGTGAGCGCGCAATAGATCGGTTATCGCGCGATCTGTAATTTGAATAGGCAAACAGAACCCGTAGAGAAATGCGTGGGTACTTAATAGCGTACGTACATCCGCGATGGTTTGATCGGTTTCAAGATTGTATATCAGCGGAAATTCCGGTTGATAGTGGTGCGCGTAGGCGAGACTAGCTAAGTTGAAGGACGACACGATGATGTGCTGTTCCGGATTTTCGCCGATCAAATCGAGTGTTTGGTGGATTTTCAGTTGGTGACGGGAAACCTGTTCCCAGTCGCGATTTTTGATTTCAACCAATAAACGGCAGCGCGTACGGTAGGCGGCGAGAAAATCCTGCAAGGTCATGATGCCCTCGTCGTCCGATTCCGGATGAATCAATGCTTTGAGCTCGCGGTAATCAAAATCGTCGATGCGTTTACCGTCCAAGCCGATTTTGTTCAGAAAGCGGTCATGCCATAGCACCGCAATTTCATCCCGGCTCAACTGCACATCGGTTTCGATACCATCGATGGCATACCCTAACGCTTTATCGAAAGCGCTTCGGGTGTTTTCCAGCGCTTCCCGGTTAGCGCCGCGATGTGCGAATACCAGAGACTTTTTGCGTGGCTGGTTGTCGAGTTCGGACATCGCGTCGATGGATAGTTTGATTACTTCACAGCGGCTTGCAGCAGCTCAACGATGGCAGGATCTTTGGCTATTTCAGCTGCGGTTTTTTCGGTTTTGCTTTTGATTTTCGGGTTAGCGCTTTTGGCCAGCAGTACTTTCACGGTGTCTGCATGATCATGTAACGCAGCCCACATCAGGGCAGTTATGCCATCGTCGTTTTGCAGATCGATTTTCGCGCCATTCTCCAGCAATATTTCAATGACCGGCGTATGGCCGTTTTGCGCCGCCAGAATCAGCGGTGTGAATCCGTTGGTGGCTTGATGATCGACTTTGGCGCCATGCTTGATCAAGGCTTTGACCACATCGGCGTGACCGATCAACGCGGCCAGCGTGAGCGGTGTTGCGCCGTTTTTATCCTGCACGTCCGTTTTCGCGCCTTTCGCCAGCAATGCATCGACAATTTCACCATGTCCGTTCTGTGCGGCGATGTAGAGTGGCGTCGTATCGTTGATCGCCACGATATCGACCGGCGCATTCTTCGCCAGCAACGTTTTGACAATCGCAGTATGGCCGTTTCTGGCTGCCATATACAGCGCGGTGGTATTGTCGGCGGCTTGCGCATCGATTTTCGCGCCTTTTTCCAACAGGGTGTCGACCATGCCGGCTCTGCCGTCCATGGCGGCAATAATCAAAGCGGTTAGCTTGTCCTGGGTTTGCAAATGAATATCCGCGCCTTTTTCCAGCAGCGTATTGGCGATGGCTTCATGACCTTTCTGAATCGCCAGCATCAAGGCGGTGATGCCATCCGTTGTCTGCGCATTGATTTGCGCGCCTTTTGCCAGCAATGCGTTGACTACATCCGCATGCCCGTTTTTGGCGGCAATGATCAGTGCGGTCGCGCCACCGGCATTTTTCAGATTGACATCGGCGTTCTTGTCCAGCAGCAAGTTGACGTTGTCGGCGTGTCCGTATTGCGAAGCCACGATCAGCGCGCTGAATCCCTTGTCATTCTGGTAATTGACGTTGACTCCCTTATCCAGTAACTGCTTGAGGTTTTCCGGTTGTCCGGAGAATGCCGCTTTAAGAAATTCGGCTTCATCATCGGAAGAAGCGTTGGCGGCAGAAACGGTTAATAGCGTTGCGATGACCGGGAAAATAATGAATGCACGCGTAAAATTTACAAAGTTTTTTATATAATTCATCTATGACACCTATATCGGGCTTGTATTGTAGTGATCGACTTTCAGGATTTAATTTCGGGGTAAACTGATCAATGCTTTTTGCACTGATGTTGGATCGTTGATTTTCATGGCCGGTATTTTAACCCAGAAATGTCTTTTCTTCGTTCTAATTGGCTGGTTAAGATAAGCTTTATTTTTATCAGTAAAAGATAGTATGAATTCACTCGCGGTAGTTAATGATTGGTAGATCTCTATGAATGATTGGATAATCCCGGATTGGCCGGCGCCAGCCAATGTGAAAGCGTTGTTTACAACCCGCAATGGCGGTGTCAGCCGGGGTGAGAATGACATCTACGCTTCGTTGAATTTGGGGGCGCATGTCAATGATGATGTTAAGCATGTGACGCGCAATCGCGCTTTACTGCGCCGCCATTTGCCGAATGAGCCGAAATGGTTGAAACAAGTGCATGGTACTTCACCGGTCTGGATTGATCATGCCGAAGCGGCAACGCCGGAAGGCGACGCCGTTCTCAGCCGCGAGTCAGGCACTGTGTGTGCAGTCATGGTGGCGGATTGCTTGCCGGTGTTTCTTTGCGACACGGCAGGAACCACGGTGGGTATTGTGCATGCCGGATGGCGCGGACTGGCTGGCGGAATCATCGAACAATCCATTGCTGCGATGCAGGTGGATCAGCGTAAGTTGATGGCTTGGCTGGGACCGGCGATCGGTCCGGATCATTTTGAAGTCGGCAGGGATGTTTATGACACTTTTGTGCGGCATGACGCGCAGGCGGCGCAAGCCTTCGTGCCCACAAACAGTCAGCATGAAAAGAAATGGCTGGCGGATATTTTTCTGCTGGCGCGGCAGCGGCTGATCAGTGCGGGTGTTACGGAAATTTACGGCGGCGGCGTTTGCACTTATAGCGACCCCGCGCGTTTTTTTTCCTACCGCCGGGATGGTGAGACCGGCCGCATGGCGGCCTTAATCTGGCTGGCGTAAAAATTCTTTAACTTGTTAATTTATTAGATTGTAACAGCGTATAATCCGGCCTTTCTTTTGTCATTGGTTTTATGTCTACGCTGACCTGGATCATAACCGCCAGCTTGCTGGGCGGAATATTGAGTTTACTGTTTGCCGCAATACTTGCACTCAATGCCCGGGTATCGTGGCTTTCCATGCTGGTATCGTATGCCATCGGCGCCTTACTGGGCGCTGCTTTTCTGAATACTCTGCCCGAAGCGCTTGAACATTCGGACGATCCAAAGCAAATAACGCTCATCGTATTGCTCGGCATTTTGGTGTTTTTTATCCTGGAAAAACTGGTGCTGTGGCGTCATTGCCATTTGGAAGATTGCGAGGCGCATGATCTATCACACGCGCCGGTCGCTGCGGTTTCATCCGCCGGTCACCACGATCACGATCATGGACGCAGCGGAATGATGGTGATTGTTGGGGATACTTTCCATAATTTTGTCGATGGCATTTTGATCGCGGCGGCATTCATGGTGGATGTGCAATTGGGGATCGTGACATCGATTGCGATTATTGCCCATGAAATCCCGCAGGAAGCGGGCGATTTTATTATTCTGCTGAATTCCGGATATACGCGCCGCATGGCATTCTTGATGAACCTGCTATCCAGTTTTGCCACGCTCGTGGGCGGTGTGCTGGCTTATTTCATGTTGCATAGCATGAATTTCCTGGTGCAGCCGTTACTGGCGATCGCTTCGGCGAGTATGATTTATGTGGCAATGTCGGATCTGATTCCCGGCTTGCATAAACGCCCGGAGATTCATGCGACCATTCAACAAGTAACATTGATTTTACTGGGGATTGCTTCGATCTGGATCATGGGAGGGTTTTTCCCGCATGATTGATGCTATGTTCAAAGAAACTTTACTGACAAGGTATTCAACAATGAAACGATTCATTATGCTGTTATTGCTGCTTTTTTGTACCAGCACCGGGTATGCGCAAGAGGACAATAGTCTTCTCGAGAAAGTTGAAAGCAGCGCGCGCGCATGGTTAAAGCTGGTGGATAGTGGCGATTATAAAGATAGCTGGGAGAACGCATCGCCGCTATTCAAGGGGAAAACTGCCGAAGGCGCATGGATTAAATCGATCACTGCGATCAGAGCGCCGCGTGGCGCAATAACCGCGCGTTATATTGCAACCGCGGGTGCGACCAAGTCGCTATCGGGATTTCCCGACGGAGAGTATGTTGTGCTGCAGTTTTACACTACTTTCGGGGAGAATGGTCTGGCATTGGAGACCATTACGCTGGCAAAAGCAAAAGATGACACCTGGCAAATTGCCGATTATGAGGCCAAATAAAGGATTTCGCTGTATCCCGGATCAGCTGACTCCCTTGAATCCCTGGGAAATCCGGTAATAGACACGCCGCACCGGTGTGCCGTAGCGTTCGATGACCCGGTATTCGATAGGGCCGGGGTGATCCAGCATGTGGTTAATATCATTTTTGGTGCGGGTTCTTTCCAAATGGCGGCGTTTCATGCCCACCTGGATGATAGGGCGGTCAGTCGCTTCCTGCGAAGGCAACCAGTATTCGTACATGGCGCCGCTGTCGCCAAACATGTTACGTGAACGGATATCCAAGGGATCATCGCCGTGCGTATAAAAATATAACGCGCTGGCAACAGACCATTTGCTCATGCCGACAATAATCGGTTCCTGGCCGGTTTGGTGCTTCACTTCCGCGGCAATTTGCTTGATTTCACCCGCCGTCTCCCGCCAGAAGTAATGTTCCGTGAACATATGATAAGGCATACCCGGTATTCCCAGTACCACGTAGTGCAACACGAAAGCATACACAAAAATGCAGCTGATGATGGTCAATCGCCAGCTGGCTTGAATCCGCCTGGCAAAGGCGCTGACTTGATCCGTTTGGCCGATCATCCAAGCGATGGCGGGTAAAACCGCGAGCCAGATCGGACCGGTCCAATGAAAACGCGGTGTTTCAAAAGTGCTGATGATGAAAAAAATACAAAGCGGAACGCCGGTGAAGATCTGTACAAATAACTGACGTCTGCGCTCGAATGGCCGATCCTCAGAGGGTTTATTCGAGAACAAGACAAGCAGTGCCGCAGCAAAGCCGATCGGGGTAAGCAACACCAAAATGTGAAAAATTAAAAAATGCACGGCGAATTCATGACCATCCGTCAGCAGCTGGTTCGATTGAAAGGCAAACGATGCCCAGTCATTCTCATAGTTCCAGATAATGACCGGTGAAAAAAGTAATAACGCCAGCAATGACGCCAGATAAGGATGAGAACGTTGCATCCAGCGCCGCGCTGTTGGATCTAGGATGACAAACACCAGCGCTGCGATACCCAGTAATCCAATCGTATATTTGGATAATAATCCGGCGCCAAAAGCGATTCCCATGCCTAGCCAAGCCGTGCGTTGACCGGCAACCAGAGTGCGCTCCATGTAGTACAGCGTGGCAGCCCAGGCGGCGACCAATGGTGCGTCAGGTGTCATGAGCAGACCGGAACCAAATCCCAGCGGTAGAATGGCCAGCAATAATAATGTGCGCATCGCGGTGGATTTGTCGTACAGATTCTGCGCCAACGCGTACAAATAACCCAAAGTGATTGAGCCGCACAGCAGTGCGCCAATGCGTACACCAAATTCATTATTACCGGCAATAGCGGTGCCAAACCAGATTAACCACGCCACCATGGGCGGGTGATCATAGAAACTCAGGTCCATGTGTTGCGCATACTGCCAGTAATACGTTTCATCCGGTATGAGCTGCGCCAAGCCGAAATAAACCAGGCGCAATAATATGGCAAACAGTACGATGCCGATCGCTGCGGTGCGCCAGCGTATATCCACCGAAGGCAAATCTTTCTCGCTGGGGAATACATAAAAAGCCGAGCCCAGGTAATTGACGGCTGCAGTGGCCACGATAGCGGGAAATATGGCTAATAAAGGTGGTATATGCCACACATAAACCAGCAGAGCCAGGACACCGCCGCGCAATAATAATGCCAGCGCGCCGACAGTCAGAAAACGGCCGAATTGATGCCATTTGAGATAACCTGCATGATGCTCGCGGAATGACCACTTTGAATTGAATGTATAGTTGGTGACTGCGGCGACGAAGAAACTGATGAAGTGAGCCAGCGCAAGTCCGGCGTCACGGCTGATCATCCACTGAAAAACGACGGCATCAATTAATGCGCCGAATAACCCAACCGCGGCGAAACGTCCGGCGGTATTCAGCGTGGCTGTGCCGCCAGCCAGAGTGATCAGGCGTTGAATATAGGCTTGCTGGTGCGACAATGATAATTTGGAAGCGCCCTGCGCGTGGTCGCGGAAACAAATCGGCACCTCCGTGACGCGCAGTTTTCCCTGATTGGCCATGAGCAATTCGAGCAGGATTTTGTAACCGCGCGCATGATTGGAAATGCTGGCAGCCAATTCACGGCGGAAGGCAAAGAAACCCGAGGTGGCATCGTTCACATCGCACAGCGGGCGGGCAATCCAGCTGCCAGCGCGAGACAATAATTGCCGGTACAGCGGCCAGTTTTCCGTACTACCGCCGGCTACATAGCGGCTGCCGATCACGACATCGTAGTTTCCGTTCAGAACCGGCGTAACAATTGCCGGTAGTTGCTCTGGCGGGTGACTCAGATCGGCATCCATGACGACAATGACATCACTTTTGGCTGCGGCTATACCGGCGAGAGTCGCAGCGGTCAGAACGGGTTTATCGTGGCGCTCAATGAGATGAACGTTAGACTGATTTCTCCATGCGCGCACTTTGTCCGGTGCGCCATCGGTAGAACCGTCGTCAACGAAAATAATTTCAAAACTATCCGGGGCAAAGTTAAGTGCGGATAAATGAGTTAACAGTAAATCAATATTCCCGGCTTCATTCAATGTGGGTACTACAATCGAAAATTGAGTCATGTAGTTCCACAGATTAACGTTGAGGCGTGGTGATTGGCGGCATGATTTTATTTTTGTAGCTTCTGGTATTTATTTACCGCTTTATTATGGTCAGCCAGATTGGTGGAGAATTGTGACTCTCCATTGCCTTTTGCCACAAAATACAGTGCATCCGTTTCAGCCGGATTCACTGCCGCACGAATGGAAGCCAGGCTGGGCAGGGCAATCGGAGTGGGTGGCAAACCTGCGCGAGTATATGTGTTGTATTCTTGATCCGCAAGCAGATCTTGTTTGCGCAAATTACCGTTAAACTGCTCGCCCATGCCATAGATAATAGTGGGATCCGTTTGTAACCGCATCCCTTTGCGCAGCCGGTTGGTAAATACGCCGGCTATTTCAGCGCGATCACTCTCCAAGCCGGTTTCTTTTTCAATGATGGAAGCCAGAATGAGCGCTTCATACGGCGAGGTTAACGGCAAAGATCCGGCGCGCGACTCCCAGCTGGTTTGCAGGTGATTCTGCATGGTGCGATAGGCGCGCTGCAAGATTTCTATATCGCTGCTGTCACGCACAAAAAAATAGGTATCGGGAAAGAACAATCCTTCGGCAGCACTTTCAGCCGCCCCGATCAAGCGTAAAATTTCCGGGTCACTGAGTCCGTTCGTATGATTTTGTATGGCCGGATGTTCATTCAATGTTTTTCGCAGCTGTGCGAACGTCGAGCCTTCAAGAATTCTGATTTCATGCTGCTTGGCATCGCCCTTGGTCAGATAGTTTAACAGCGCAATCTGGGTGATATTCTCGGTCAGCAGATAGTCTCCGGCCTTGATGGCGGATTCCAGGTTTAAGTAACGCGCCAACAGGATTAAAGACCATTTGGTGTGGATGACACCGGCGTCAGCCAGTTGCTGGGCGGTTTGTTTCAGGTTGCTGCCATGCCGGATAGAAAATTCATACGGTTTGACCGGCAGTGTGATACTGGAATGAACATGAAGATAAAACCATCCGATGAGCAGGATGGTTATGAAAAACGCATAGAACAGGAGGCGTTTCAGCGTGTGCATGCGCCACAGATGATGATTTATACGCTACGGAAAACGAGCGTTCCGTTAGTCCCTCCAAACCCGAAGGAATTGGATAGCGCAACTTTGATATTCATGTCCCGTGCGGTATTGGGAATGAAATCCAGATCACACTGCGGATCTTGATTGACTAGGTTAATGGTCGGCGGCGCAATGTGCTGATGGATTGCGAGTACGGAGAAAACCGCCTCCACGCCACCGGCTGCGCCGAGCAAGTGCCCGGTCATTGATTTCGTTGAGCTAACCGCCAGTTTACTGCTGTGTTCACCAAAGCAGCGTTTGACCGCAATGGTTTCGGCAATATCACCCAACGGAGTGGATGTGCCGTGCGCATTGACGTAATCGACTTCCGTAGTGTTAATGCCCGCATTCTTGAGCGCATTGGTCATACAGCGTGCAGCGCCCTCGCCATCGTCGCAAGGAGCGGTCATGTGGAATGCGTCCGCGCTCATGCCAAAACCGGCTAATTCCGCATAAATCTTCGCGCCGCGCCGTTTGGCATGCTCCAGTTCTTCCAGTACCAGTACGCCTGCACCTTCGCCCAGAACAAAACCATCGCGGTCGACATCCCAAGGACGGCTGGCGGTTTCCGGATTGTCATTGTTTCCGGATAATGCTTTTGCCGCGGCAAATCCGCCGATGGCAAGCGGCGTTACACAGGACTCCGCACCGCCGCACACCATGACATCGGCATCGCCGTACTCGATCATACGGGCTGAATTGCCGATGCTATGCGTGGCCGTGGTACAAGCGGTTACGATCGCGATGTTGGGTCCTTTATAGCCATACATGATGGATAAATTACCCGCGATCATATTGATAATAGTACTGGGAATAAAGAACGGGGAAATTTTGCGCGGTCCACCGGCATGGTACGCCGTATCGGTATTTTCGATCATCGGCAAGCCGCCGATGCCGGAGCCGATATTGACGCCGATTTTTTCCGCATCAAGGCGGGAGATATCATCGATACCCGCATCTTTGACGGCTTGAATCGCCGCGGCCATGCCGTAATGGATAAAAACATCCATGCGGCGCGCTTCTTTTACAGAAAGATATTGGTGAATATCGAAATCTTTTACTTCACCTGCAATTTGTGAAGCAAAACTCGATGCATCAAAACGGGTTATCCGGGTGATACCGGATTTTCCTGAGATGATGTCCTCCCATGCGCTGGATACTGTGCTGCCTACTGGCGACACAATACCCAATCCGGTAACGACTACCCTGCGTTTGGACAAAATAACTCCGCTTACTTGTTCTTGAAAAACAAAATACTAACTGGCGCTGGTGTTGGCGGTGACGTAATCAATCGCTTCCTGGACGGTATTTATTTTTTCAGCTTGCTCATCTGGAATTTCACATTCGAATTCTTCTTCCAATGCCATGACCAGCTCAACCGTATCGAGTGAATCCGCTCCCAGATCGTTGACGAAAGACGATTCGTTTTTGACTTCTGCTTCATTAACACCAAGTTGTTCAGCTACAATTTTTTTAATACGCTGCTCAATATTTTCCATCTAGGTATTTCCTTTTCAGGTAAGAAAAATGCGTGCCATTCTAACAAATTTTGTATGCCAGCAAAACCAAAACATGACTGCGGGCACATAACTTCCTATTTAAGTTTTTAATTAGGTGGCGCATTATAAAGAACTTTTTGTGATTGTTTTGTGATTAATCTGATTTTACGATCCGATTGAATCAATCTATTCCGTTTCTGTGTTAATCCATATACATGCCGCCATTGACGTGAAGTGTTGTGCCTGTGATGTAGCCCGCTGCAGATGACGCCAAGAATGCGACAGCCGAGGCGACTTCTTCCGGGCGGCCTAATCTTCCTAGAGGGACGTGTTGAATCAAGCTCTGCTGGAATTCATCAGCTAGTGCGCGGGTCATATCGGTATCGATGAAACCGGGGGCAACACAGTTGACAGTAATATTACGGCTGCCCACTTCACGCGCCAATGATTTACTGAATCCGAATATCCCCGCTTTTGCGGCGGCATAATTGGTTTGCCCCAGGTTACCCATAGCGCCGACTACAGAGGAAATGTTGATAATGCGGCCGTAGCGGGCTTTCATCATGGCGCGGAGAACCGCACGGCTTAACCGGAATACTGATTTTAAATCGGTTTCCAATATGTCGTCCCATTCCTCGTCTTTCATGCGCACCAATAAATTGTCCCGCGTGATGCCGGCGTTATTGACCAGTATTTCCACCTCACCGAATTTTTCCCGGATGGTTTGGAGGGTGTGGTTGATTTGCTCGGCATCGTTTACGTTTAAAGCGACCCCCATTCCCTTGATACCGGACTTTTCCAAATATTGATTGATCGCACCAGCACCGTTTTCCGTGGTTGCAGTTCCAATCACGACAGCACCCGATTGTCCCATTTTGATTGCGATGGCTTGCCCGATACCCCGGCTGGCGCCTGTGATCAAAGTTATCTTATTTTCCAAAACCATACCTCCTTAAATCGAGCCATGATAATGTGTTACGAATGTTCATTGTAATGCTATGTCCTTAAATGGTTAATAGCTTGTTTGATGGCTTCACCATCCGCCAGCGACAGCTGCTGCAGACTTGGGTCAATGCGTTTGTTGAGTCCGGCCAATACTTTTCCCGGGCCGCATTCGACGACATGCGTAATACCATCAGCAGCGAGTGCTTTGATGGTATCCACCCAGCGTACCGGGCTGGTGAGCTGGCGAATCAGAATTTCTTTGATATCCGCGGTATCAGTATGCGTTTTTACATCGGCATTATGCAGAATCGGGATGCGGGGCGATTGCAAGGGCACATGCGCTAACTGCTGCCGCATACTGTCAGCCGCCGGTTTCATCAGTGAACAGTGCGACGGGATGCTCATGGGCAGCATGATGGCGCGTTTTGCTCCCTTTGATTTGGCCATTTCGATTCCCTGCAAAATGGCATTCTTATGCCCGGCAATGACGATTTGCCCCGGTGAATTAAAATTGGCGGGTTCAAGCGATTCTTCACTGTTTTGGTTTGTAATGTCACGGCAGATGGTTTCGATGATTTCATCATCCATTCCCAAAATCGCCGCCATGCCGCCAACACCTTCCGGCACCGCTTGTTGCATGGCTTGCGCGCGAAAACGCACCAATGCCAAGGCATCGGCAAAACTCAACGCTTCGGATGCAACCAATGCAGAATATTCACCCAGGCTATGTCCGGCCAGATAGGCTGGTTTTTCCCCGCCAAGACTTTCCCAAGCGCGATACACTGCGATTCCTGCAGTGAGCATGAGCGGCTGGGTATTGATCGTGAGATTGAGATCATCTGCCGGTCCGTTATTGACCATGGACCAGAAATCCTGCTTTAGGATATCGGATGCTTCTTGAAAGGTTTCCTGAATGATTGGTAAATCGGTGTACCCATTCATCATGCCGACGGATTGCGATCCCTGGCCCGGAAATACAAATGCAAATTTCATAAATCACCAACGCAGTAAGACTGCTCCCCATGTAAAACCACCACCGACACCTTCCAGTAAAACTAATTGATCACGCTGAATACGCCCGTCACGCACAGCCATGTCCAGCGCAAGCGGGATGGAAGCGGCAGAGGTGTTGCCGTGCTTGTCCACGGCTACAACTACTTTGTCCATCGGCAATCCAAGTTTTCGGGCGGTTGATTGAATAATCCGGATATTCGCCTGATGCGGAATCAGCCAGTCGATATCGGTGGATTGCAGATCGTTTTTTGCCATTGCTTCCTGCACGACTTCTTCCAGAACCTTGACGGCGAATTTAAAAACAGCATTGCCTTCCATATTGATGTAAGGCGTGCCCTGTACTTTGCCGCCGCTGATGCTTCCCGGTGCGGAAAGAATATTGCTATGACTGCCGCTGGCATGCAGATGCGTCGATAATATGCCGGGTTGATCGCTCTGCGAAAGTACCACCGCGCCCGCGCCGTCACCAAACAAAACACAAGTGCTGCGGTCATTCCAGTCGAGTATTTTCGAATAGATTTCGCTGCCGACCACCAAGGCATTGCGGCATTTGCCGGAGCTGACAAACATATCGGCTGTGGCGAGCGCATAAACAAAACCGCTGCAAACCGCTTGCACATCAAAAGCCGGGCAATTTTCAATGCCCAGCTTGTTTTGCAAAATACAGGCGGTGCTCGGGAAAATCATGTCCGGTGTGGTGGTAGCGACGATAATGAGATCGATGTCCTGACTGGTTACACCGGCAGCCTGCATGGCATTTTGACATGCATACAGCGCCAGATCGCTGGCCACTTGATCTTCTGCGGCAATATGCCGCTGCGTGATGCCGGTACGCGTGCGTATCCATTCATCACTGGTATCCACCATGCGTTCCAGATCAAGATTGGTGAGAATTTTCTCCGGTAAATAACTGCCTGTTCCAGTGATTCTTGAATACATTATCGTGTTATTTCTTTAGAGGAAGTTTGAGAATGACGGGAAAACTCGGCTACCCGCTCACTTATACGCCGCAGCATGCCGCCGCGCACCTCGTCGGCGGCGCGCTTGATGGCAAAACCAAAAGCATATTTGTCTGCTGAACCGTGGCTTTTAATCACGATGCCGCGTAGACCCAGGAAACTGGCACCGTTATAACGCCTGTGATCAACGCGGCGCTTAAAGGAATTGATAACCGGCATCGCGATTACACCGGCGAGTTTCGTCAGCAGATTGCGTTTGAATTCCTCACGCAGATAGGCTGCCAGCATTTGTGCCAAGCCTTCGGAGGTTTTTAGCGTGATGTTGCCGACAAAGCCATCGCATACCACGACATCCGTGGTTCCTTTGTAAATATCGTTGCCTTCCACGTTGCCATAAAAATTGAGACCGCTATTGCGCAGTAATTCAGCCGCCTGCTTGACTATCTCATTGCCTTTGATTTCCTCTTCGCCGATATTGAGCAATCCGACGCTTGGAAAGGCTTTATTCTCTACCGAGGATACCAAGGATGCGCCCATGATGCCAAATTGGCATAAGTGCTCCGCCGTGCAATCGACATTAGCGCCCAAGTCCAACACGTAAGTGTGGCCGGTACTGGTCGGCAATATCACCGCTAGCGCCGGACGGTCAACGCCTGGGATCGTTTTTAAGACAAACCGGGAAGTGGCCAGCAACGCACCGGTGTTGCCAGCGCTGATACAAGCCTGCGCTTCACCGGTTTTGACGAGATTTATGGCGACACGCATGGAGGAGTCTTTTTTGCCGCGCAAGGCTGTTGCCGGTGATTCATCCATGCCGACAACTTCGCTTGCCGGATGCAAGCGGATTCTTGGGCCAAACTCGGATTTAGCGGCGCGCAGTTCTGCCTCAATGGCATCGGGAATGCCGACTAAAATGATATTGGCTTCAGGGTCCTGGCGCAAATATTCGAGTGCGGATGGAACGGTCACATGGGGGCCATGATCGCCCCCCATACAGTCTATTGCTACAGTGATATCCAATTTCGGTGCTCTTGCGGCTGGAAGAAGCTATAGTTGATGCTATCTGTAGCAATAGGAATGGTGTTTTTAATCGTTTTTGGTTTTAACCACTTTCTTGCCGCGATAGTAGCCGTTAGGGCTGATATGATGGCGTAAATGAATTTCTCCCGTGCTTGACTCTACCGCTAATGGCGGGCTGGTCAAAAAATCATGTGAACGGTGCATGCCGCGTTTTGATGGGGATTTTTTATTTTGCTGAACTGCCATGTGAATAACTCCTTGAACTCAATTTGTCTTTTTTAATGCTGCCAATGCTGCAAAAGGGTGTGCCGGTTGTGTTTTATCAGCTGAGCCATTACCGTTTGATTTTAGTTTAAACATGCTGCATTCGTCATCCGCGTGACACAATGCGATCGATAAACTGAGAATCACTTCATCTTCAATTAAATTAAAAACATCTAAATCAGGGACTGCTAAAATCGCATCAATCGTATCGTCATCATCGGTCAGCTCCAGCTCTGTTTCATTTTTAGCCAGTATCAGGAATGTCTGTAAATCAATATGATGCACTAGTTTATCAAGACAACGCTGACAATGAAGATGGATTTTTCCAGTTATTTCAACGTATAACCCCAGTCTCTTATTCTTGTCGAATTGGCCGCTAATTTGATAGATTAGCTCCCCTTCCTGATCAAATAACAGATCATGTAAGCGCACAAGCTCAACCAACGGGATTTTACCATGACGACTGCCCGCGTTACGCACAAAATCCAGAGAGTCTATGACTAACCTATCAGACATAAGGCGCGCATGTTATATTTTTTAAACCTAAGTGTCAAAAATTACAGAAGGAAATTTTGAAAACACAAAACATTACCCCGCAAATTATCCTGGGATCCAGCTCGATTTATCGTAAGGAATTACTGCAACGGCTGCAGATCCCCTTTGAAACGGAACATCCAGATGTTAATGAGACACCGCTGTCCGGTGAATCTCCCGAAGAAACAGCCGTGCGTTTGGCTGAGGCAAAAGCGCGCGCTGTCGCCAAGACTTATCCGCATGCCTTAATTATTGGCTCCGATCAAGTCGCGGCATTGGGAAATATTCCGCTCGGCAAGCCCTTGAATCATCAAAATGCGGTAAAACAATTGCAACTGGTTCAAGGGAAAGAGGTTGTTTTTTATACCGCTTTATGCCTGCTGAATAGCGCGATGGATCGTTTACAGTCGCGTGTCATTCCTTATCACGTGAAATTCCGGCCGCTGAGCGACCAGCAAATTGAAAATTATTTGCGCAAAGAGCAGCCATATCACTGCGCCGGGAGTGCAAAATCCGAAGGGCTGGGGATTGCACTTATTGAACGCATGACCGGGGATGATCCGAATGGCCTGATCGGATTACCGCTGATCGCGCTGGTGGATATGCTGATGGCTGAAGATGTCAAGATTTTTTAAAGTTTGATTTCTTTCATAAACTTCTAAATTGCAAATAGCGTCATTCTGTGGAATGATTATACTTAAATGAAATTTTCATTTTTTATAGATTAAATACTTTATGCGGAAATATTCGGCTTATCCAATCATCTTTATGCTTATTGTCAGCATACTGACGAATGGATTGAGCTTGTCGTTCAGAGGTGAGGTATTTGCTCATGAACTGGATCATATCCGTCAATCCTTGTCCGCCGATCCTGCGACTCATTTGGAGCTGCATCGCAATAATGTGTCGTGGGAGGGTGTTGATCTCGATGCAGCAACGCACTTATGCTTGCATTCGGCCGGACAATACCAGCCGTTTTTCTTTCATTCTTTCCCCTTGATTCCCGGTGTGATTGTGACGGAAGTCATGGCGGTATTCATTTCTTCCTTGATTCCCGAAACAATTCCGGATTTGCCCCTGCGTCCTCCGCGTGCGCTTCACTTGTTTTAATCAGATTTAAAAAAGTATTGTTTGTGGATGGATGGTAATAATCCATAGCTATGCAAAAAACAGATCAGTTCTGATTTTTTGATGATCCGTTTCACATTGGCATAGCATAGGTGTATGCGGAGGATTTATGACATTGAGCGGCTTATTGATCGCGCTTTGCTATTGGGCGGTATCCGGATTGCGGCGTATCTTGCCGGGGTTCATTTTTTTGCTGGGTTTTTTATTCCACGCCAATGTTGGCGCCGATGCTTTCGGTGTTGCACCAGACGGTGTCAAAGGTCAAGCAGCAGAGTTGTCCGTGCAAGAAACGGGCGATCTCACGTTGCGCGACGCCGTCAATCTGGCCTTGCTTCATAATCCCGAATTGGCGTCGTTTGCCAAGGAGATGCGCGCGCTGGAAGGGGCTACCCTGCAAGCGGGGCTGCTGAGAAACCCGGAATTGTCGGTGAATGTTGAGAATCCCGGGAATATACAAAAGCTGAGCGGTGACATCAATTCGCAGGATTCGGTATCGCAGGAAGTGGTGCAGCAGTTGACCACCATCCGCATCGGGCAATTGATCGAACTGGGCGGCAAACGCGCCGCCCGGGTTGGCGCCGCCCGGCTGAATGAGGAATTGGCCGCGCGGGACTATGAATCCAGGCGCGTGGAAATCATAGCTCGAGTGGCTAATGTATTCACCGAAGTGCTGGCTGGCCAGGAACGGCTCAAGCTCGCGGAGGAAACCAGGCAGCTGGCGCAAAATGTGGTGGATATCGTGGTTTTGCGGGTCCAGGCAGGCAAGGTGCCGCCCATTGAAGAAACCAGAGCCAAAGTCGGATTGTCCACGGCGCGTATCGAATTCGAGCAAGCGCAACGGGATCTGATTTCCGCCCGTAAAAGGCTTGCCTTGCTATGGGATAGCGCCGTGCCGCAGTTTGCTAAAGCCTTGGGGACTTTGGAAACATCGATTGCGCCGCCCGATTTTCAAACGCTGCAAAACCGTGTGCTAGAAAATCCGATGGCGCTGCGTGCCATGAAAAACATTGAACATCGCAAAGCGCTGGTCGAAGTCGAGCAAACCCGCCGCATCCCCAATCTGACCCTGAATGCCGGTGCTGTGCATCATGCGCAATTGGGCGGCACCACGGCGGTTGCGGGCGTGATGATTCCATTGCCGCTCTTCGATCGCAATCAAGGCAATCTCAAAGAAGCTTATCAGCGTGTGGATAAAGCCGTCGATGAACAGGTGGCAACCGACATACGGCTTAGAACCGAGCTGGCGCAATCGTATGAAATGATGTCGGCGGTGTGGAATGAAATCAATATTCTGCGCGATGAAATCTTGCCCGGCGCCCGGAGCGCCTTCAATGTGATGCGCAGAGGTTATGAGCTGGGAAAATTCGGCTTGCTGGAGCTGCTTGATGCGCAGCGCGTGCTGTTTCAGAATCAACTGCTCTATGTGCGTGCGTTGGCAAACTATCAGCGTCTGATTAACGACATAGAGCGCCTGATCGCAGCACCAATCGATAGCATTAAGCCTAAGCATGAAATCAACGGACGTTTGCCTTAACAGCGGAAAAAGTAAAAAGGATACATGATGAATAAAACGCGATTGATGCCAATCCTGATCGTCATTGCCATAGGCGTTGTACTGGCAGGATTGATTTTATTGCTGGATAAACCGTCGGTAGTCACAGCGGAGATGGCGGCTGGCGATGCCAGCGGGATAGCGGGCGAGAATCAGCCGGATATCGGCCCAAGAGGCGGCAAGTTGTTTACCGGCGATGGTTTTGGCTTGGAATTGACGATCTTTGAAAAAGGCGTGCCGCCGCAGTTCAGGATTTATCTGTATGAAAACGGCAAGCCGCTTCCACCGGCTGCCGCCAAGGTGTCTATCGCATTGACGCGGCTTGGAGCGCCGGTGCAGCTGATTAAATTTGCACCAGAAGCCGATTATCTGCTCGGCGATCAAGTGGTGGAAGAACCGCATTCATTTGATCTGGCAATTGCCGCCGAGCGCAACGGCCAGACATTCCGCTGGGGTTCCAGTCAAGTCGAAGCGCGCTTGGAAATGACGGATGAGATGCTCAAAACGATGGGTGTCGAGATACAAACGGCCGGTCCGGCCATTGTTAAATCAACACTCAAGCTGCCGGGCGAAATTGTGTTTAATCCGGATAGGATCGTGCAAGTGGTGCCGCGTTTGCCGGGTGTGGTGGCCGAAGTGAATTTTGAGCCGGGACAGATGGTGAAAAAAGGCGATGTGCTGGCAGTTATTGAGAGTCAAATGCTGGCGGATTTACATAGTCAATACATGGCCGCTCAGAAACGGCTGTCGCTGGCGCGAACCGTTTATCAACGGGAAAAGCAATTGTGGGAAGAAAAAATATCGGCCAAGCAGGATTATCTGGCGGCGGAATTGGTATTGAACGAAGCCCAGATCGCTGTCGATCTGGCTGCGGAAAAGCTTAAGGCCTTGGGTGTTCGGCCTGAGCCGGGATTACCGGCAAAAGAACTGACCCGCTACGAGGTGCGCGCGCCGATTTCCGGACTCATCATTACTCGAACGGTGGCTCTGGGCGCGGCATTGAAAGAGGATATCACCATCTTCACCGTGGCCGATATGTCGACGGTGTGGACGGCTGTGACGGTGTACCCGAAAGATTTGAGTATCGTTAGAGTCGGGCAGAAAGCCTTGGTCAAAGCGACTGCATTCGACGTCGAAGGCGAGGGCGTTGTCACGTATATCACCACGCTGATCGGCGGGCAGACGCGCACGGCCACGGCGCGAGTCATCCTGGACAACAAGGACGGCCGCTGGCATCCCGGCATGTTCGTCAACATCGAGCTGGTATCCGATGAAATAGAAGTACCGGTTGCGGTTTCGGCGCAAGCGATACAAACGTTCCGCGACTGGACGGTGGTGTTTGGCCGTTACGGTGGTTATCTCGAAGCGCGTCCGCTGGAATTGGGCCGCAGCGACGGCAAAATGGTGGAGGTATTGAAAGGATTCGTTGCCGGGGAGCGTTATGCTTCGGGCAACAGCTTCGCCATCAAGGCCGATATCGATAAAGCCGGTGCATCGCATGACCATTAGCCAATCCAAATAAGCTACCCAAGGAAAAATCATGTTTGAACGCATTTTGAAAATATCGATATACCAGCGCGGGCTTGTTTTGTTGGCAGTACTGGCAATGGCCGCATTCGGCATGTACAACTACCTGAAGCTGCCGATCGATGCGGTGCCGGACATTACCAATGTGCAGGTGCAAATCAATACCACGGCGCCCGGTTATTCGCCACTGGAAGCCGAACAACGCATTACCTTTCCGATCGAAATGGCGATGGCCGGACTGCCCGGTCTGGAATATACCCGCTCCCTGTCGCGTTACGGCTTATCACAAGTCACGGTGATTTTTAAGGATGGCACCGATATCTACCTGGTGCGGCAACTGGTCAGTCAGCGCATTCAGGAAGTCAGAAGCCGGTTGCCAGCGGCGATTGTCCCGACCATAGGGCCGATTTCGACGGGTCTGGGGGAAATTTTTATGTGGACTGTCGATGCCGATCCCGAGGCGCGCAAACCGGATGGCACACCGTATACGTCGATGGATTTGCGCGAATTGCAAGACTGGATCGTCAAACCCCGCATGCGCATGGTGAAAGGAGTGACGGAGGTCAACTCGGTCGGCGGCTACGTCAAGCAATTTCATGTCACCCCCTATCCGGAGAAACTGATTTCGTTTGGTTTGACGCTGCAAGACTTGGTGCTGGCGTTGGAGCGTAACAATCTCAACATTGGTGCGGGTTACATCGAGAAAAGCGGCGAACAGTATCTGGTCAGGGTGCCGGGGCAGGTAGCCGATCTGGTCGAAATCGGCGAGATTATTCTCGGCAGTAATCAGGGCGTGCCAATACGCGTCAAGAACGTCGCCGATGTATTGATCGGTAAGGAGTTGCGTACTGGCGCCGCGACGCAGAACGGCCACGAAGTGGTGCTGGGCACGGCGTTTATGCTGATCGGGGAAAACAGCCGCACCGTTTCGCAGGCGGCGGCGGAAAAGCTGGCCGAGATCAACCGCGGTCTACCTGCCGGTGTCACTGCAACGCCGGTCTATAACCGCACTACGCTGGTCGACAAAACCATCAGCACGGTTTCAAACAACTTGATGGAAGGCGCCGCACTGGTCATCGTGGTGTTGTTCATATCGCTCGGCAACCTGCGTGCTGCGCTGATCACCGCGCTGATTATTCCGCTGGCGATGTTGTTCACCATCAGCGGCATGGTAGCCAGTAATGTCAGCGCCAATCTGCTGAGTCTGGGTGCGCTTGATTTCGGCATCATTGTCGACGGCGCTGTCATCATTGTCGAAAACTGTATTCGCCGTCTTTCACTGGAACAAGGGCGAATGGGGCGGGAATTGACGCCTGACGAACGCTTCGAGATCGTTTTCGATGCTTCCAAGGAAGTAAGGGAGGCCCTGCTGTTCGGGCAGATTATCATCATGGTGGTTTATCTGCCGGTATTTGCGCTGTCCGGGGTGGAAGGCAAGATGTTTCATCCAATGGCATACACGGTGTTGCTGGCATTGCTGGGCGCGGTATTTCTGTCGGTGACATTCGTGCCGGCCGCGGTCGCCATGTTTTTGTCCGGCAAGATGATGGAAAAAGAAGGCGCTGCGGTGCTGTGGGCGAAGAAAATCTATGCGCCCGCATTGGATGCCGCGATGGATAACAAGGGATTGACGGTTACCATTGCCGCTGTCATCGTGATTCTGTCGCTGCTGCTGACCACACGCATGGGCAGTGAATTCATTCCCAGCCTGGACGAAGAGGATATTGCGCTGCACGCCATCCGTATTCCTGGCACCAGCCTGAGTACAGCGGTCGAGATGCAGAATGAGCTAGAGGAAACGATCAAGAAGTTTCCCGAAGTCAGCCGGGTGTTTTCCAAAATCGGTACCGCTGAAATTGCTACCGATCCCATGCCGC
>SSFX01000093.1:0-6703 GCA_008015635.1 Nitrosomonas oligotropha | reverse complement strand
GGATAGGAATCAAGGACATTCTCGATCCATTCCGCTTCGCCGTCGAGTTTCAAGACTCCCGGGTTTATAACAACCGGTTTGTATCGACCGACCAGGAAAGAAACGAGTACGACCTGCTCAACGCATACGGCGAGCTGTATTTCAAAAAAGCACTTGGCGCCGATGACCGGGGTAATGATCGGCCGATTCGATTCCGCGTAGGCCGGATGGCTTATGAAACAACCGACCGGCGTTTTATCGCGCGTAATGAGTGGCGCAATACCACCAATACATTTGAAGGTTTCCGCTTGAATTTGGGTCGTGAAGCCAACGATTGGGAGCTTGATCTGTTCGGCATGCAGCCGGTGCGGCGTTTGCAAACCAAGTTTGATGAAGCAAATGATAATCTCTGGTTCTTTGGCGGGATCGGCACTTGGCGCAAATGGTCTGACATCGCTACCCTCCAGACTTACTACATGGGGCAGAAGCAAACAGGTGATCCGAATGGTTTCACAGCAACCAACCGGTTGGACCGGGAAATTCATATGCCTGGGTTTCGTATATATGGCAAGGCGAGCGATATTCTCGATTTCGATGTCAGCTATAACCATCAGCTAGGATTCAGCGGCCCCAATCGCGTGGACGCGCACGGATACACCATCGAAGTAGGAAAAACATTTGACCATGCCTGGAAACCACGGATTGGCCTGTTTTACGGTTATGCCAGCGGCGATAAAAATCCCAATGACAATGTCGACAACCGCTTTGACCGCTTCTTCGGATTTGCGCGGCCTTGGTCGGCGGATCACTATGTGATTTATGAGAACTTGAAAGCACCGAAAATCCGCTTTGAATTCAGCCCGACGCAGAAACTAGGATTTGAAGTTGGTTATGGCGCCTATTGGCTGGCCAGCAGCAAAGATCGCATGTTCGATATTCTCGATGGCAACATCAGTAATACCATCAAGGACCCTGGATTCAATCGCGACCGCACTGGGCAGAGCGGCGATTTCGGTGGCCATGCCTTCGAAGGACGCATACGCTATCAAGCCACATCGCGAATCAGCACCATATTGGGTTACACCCATTTTACCGCCGGAGAGTTCGTTAAAAACCGTATCGCAGCGACTTCTTGCGCAACCTTGCACAAGCACCCTTGCACCGATCAACGCTCAGGCAATACGGATTTCTTATATTTTGAAGTGCTTATCAGCCTCTTATAAACCCCTTTAAATCATTAGTGGAGAAAATCTCATGAACATCAAAACATGCCTCGCAGCAAGCTTCTTGACCGTCGGTTTGATTGCCGGCGGTAACGCATGGGCGGACAAAACCTTGCTCAATGTATCCTACGATCCAACCCGCGAGCTCTATCAAGAATTCAATGCGGCCTTCGCCAAATACTGGCAAGCAAAAAACAACGAAAAAGTCACGATCCGGCAATCGCATGGCGGCTCTGGCAAGCAGGCGCGTTCCGTCATTGACGGCCTCGAAGCCGATGTAGTGACACTGGCATTGGCCAACGATATCAACGCTATCTCCGAGAAAGCCAAATTACTGCCGGAAAATTGGCAATCAAGGCTGGCACTGAACAGCACGCCGTACACCTCGACCATCATCTTTCTGGTACGCAAGGGAAATCCCAAAGGCATCAAGGATTGGGACGATCTGGCCCGTCCTGGCGTAGCCGTGATTACACCAAACCCGAAAACATCCGGTGGCGCGCAGTGGAATTATCTGGCGGCATGGCAATACGGCAAGCGCAAGTTCGACGACGAAGGCAAAGTGAAGGAATTCGTCAGCAACATTTATAAAAATGTACCGGTGCTGGATTCCGGCGCGCGTGGATCAACCACGACATTTGTAGAACGCGGTGTCGGTGATGTATTCATTTCCTGGGAAAACGAAGCCTTTCTGGCGCTGAAGGAATATGGCGCGGAAAAATTCGAAATTGTCATTCCATCGCTGAGTATTCTGGCGGAACCTCCGGTCGCGATCGTCGATAAAGTGGTCGACAAGCGCGGCACGCGCCAAGTTGCGGAAGCGTACCTGGAGTACCTCTATTCCGAAGCAGGCCAGGAAATTGCTGCCAAGCATTTTTACCGCCCTACGCATCCTGGCGTGGCTGAAAAGTATGCCGCCAAATTCCCCAAGATCGAATTATTCAAAATCGATGAGGCTTTCGGCGGGTGGAAAAATGCACACAAAGCCCACTTCGCCGATGGCGGCACATTCGATCAGATTTATCTGAAGTAATGACAACATAGCGCGCTACGGCGCGCTAACAAACAAAGAGGATTCAACATGACCGTTCTTATCGTTGGTGGAGATTACGTGGCATCGTTCAAGCAACTGATTGCCACGCAACACAATGCACGCCGCATCGAGCATTGGAGCGGCCGCGCAAAAGGCTTTAACAAGCGGCAACTTCCACATGAGACACAATTGATCATCGTTATTTGCGACTTCATTAATCATAACTTTGCCAATTCGATCAAAGAGCAAGCGAATCGTAATGGTATTCCGCTTGTTTATTGCCATCGTTCTGTTAATGAATTGAAACGCAAATTAAAGGATATCTACCCAACCGATAAGGACAGTTGTTGTAACAGTTTTGGTGAAAAAAGAAATCCAACACACAGATATCACTAACGAGTTCAATTGCAGCCCATAGAAACATTTTAAGCCTGTAACAGAACCATTGTTTTCTCTGTCTATGCTTAACAGCATTCATTCCCATGAAGATAATTCCATGAATACAGCAGCACAAAAATCTTTTACAGCCCTCGAGGAATTTGAGCTTATCCATTCCGCCACCGGCTCTGCATTAAAATACCCTGACAACGGGTGGATCAGGGGATATTTTCATCAATACGCGGTGCGGATTAAGCTACTCTCCGCGATCGAAACAACCGCGTTGCCGCTCGTTTCAGAATTACTATATACTCATCTTGCTGATAAAGATGGTTGTTGTAACAGCTTGCTTGGAAAAAGAAATATCTTAAGCACGTAATAAAACAACCAGCTTTCTCTGTCTGCGCATTGCAGTTCATTTCTATGGAGATAATTCCATGAATTCATCAGCACAAAAAACATTTACCGCTCTCGAAGAATTTGAGCTTATCAATTCCGCCACCGACTACGCTTTAAAACGCGCCGACAACGGCTGGATCAGCGGATATTTTTATCAATGCGAATTAACCAGCGTTTTTCAACCCATTTTCAGCATCGATTTGGGCAGAACCATCGCACATGCCGCGTATGTGCGCTCCAAGTCCAACGAAGAAATTGCACTCTGGCCATGGCAAGTGTTTGCCATGGCGTCAAAAGACGATCAGCTCATTGAGCTGGATCGCTTATGCCGCGCAATTCATGCATTGAATTATTATTTCAATCATATATCCCGGTCGGACAATTTGTTTGTTGAAGTTCATCCACGTTTGCTGGAGAGCGTCAAGGACGATCACGGCCGCGCATTTGAGAATTTTCTCGACCTGATCGGCGTAAAAACTTCGCGCGTCGTCATCGAAATTCCGGCTATCGTCAATCGTAATTGGAAGCTGCTGCAGCATGTCATCGGCAACTACCGTTCGCGCGGTTACCGGATTGCCGCCAACTACTCCGGCAGCAGCAGCGATTGGATGGCGGAACTGGGCAGTTTGTATCCGGATGTGGTGCGAATCGCGGCCAGCGATCTGATGCGCCATGAAGCCATTTCCGGACTGGCGGATACCGTCCATAGCTTCGGCGCAAGTTTGCTGGTGCGGGACATCGAAACAGCGGAACAGTTAACGGCCGCCAAACGCACCGAGGCCGATTATCTGCAAGGCAATCTGCTCGGCAAACCGGCATCCGTGATCAAAACAACCGAGCTGACACCTGCTTCAAGACCGGTTAATTAAAACAAAAGGAGAACATCCTTACGTCATCGTTTCAACTCGTTTCACAAGCCTGAAGCAATACACGTTGCAACATTATTGACTTAATCCAAGGAGAATTAGCATGACCGATATTCATCAAGGCCATACCGCATTAGGTGATGTAGCCGCTCGAACGCTTGCCAACGCCACAAAAACAGTCCCGATGATGGGAACCATCACGCCACGCTGGCTCACTCACTTGCTGCAATGGGTGCCGGTCGAAGCGGGTATTTATCGCGTGAATAAAGTCAAGGACCCCGATCAGGTAGAAGTGGATTGCTCCGCCAAGGATGAACGCGAATTACCCGCGACATTCGTGGATTATGAAGAATGGGGACGGGAATATGTTCTGAACGCGGTCAATACCGTGCTGGACGTGCATACTCGTGTTTCCGATCTGTATAGCAGCCCGCACAATCAAATCCGCGAACAGTTACGCCTTACGATTGAAACAGCAAAAGAACGCCAGGAAAGCGAGCTAATCAATAACAAGGAATATGGCTTGCTCAATAATGCCGCCAAATCGATGCGGGTAAAAACACGGACAGGCGCACCCACCCCCGATGACTTGGATGAGCTGATTGCGCGTGTCTGGAAAGAACCCGGCTTTTTTCTCGCACACCCGCAAGCGATTGCAGCGTTTGGCCGTGAATGTACCCGCCGTGGCGTTCCACCGCCGACGGTTTCATTATTCGGCTCACAATTCCTGACTTGGCGCGGCATTCCATTGATTCCGAGCAACAAGGTCAATATCACCGGCGGCAAAACCAGCATCATTCTGCTGCGCACCGGCGAAAGCCGCCAAGGTGTGGTCGGACTCTATCAACCGGATTTACCGGGTCAGCAAGGCATGGGATTGTCGGTGCGCTTCATGGGCATCAATCACAAGGCAATCGCTTCTTATCTGGTTTCTCTCTATTGCTCGCTAGCGGTATTGACCGAGGATGCGCTCGGCGTGCTCGAAAATGTCGAAGTGGGTAAATATCATGAGTACAAGTAATCTCGATCATCCCTCGGGCGAAAGTCTGGATGCGGCATCCAGCTATCTGCCGGATGTCGAGTTACTGACCCGCATGGCCAACGAAATGTTTTCCGCTTTGCCCAATGCAACGCCTGCCGCAGGCGTACCATCCTCTGCGGCAGGCACGTCTGCGGCCGCATCGGCGTCCGCGTTGGAAATTCCCGTATTCCCCGCGGATCCTGCGCGGGCGGGAAGTTTTGTATCCGCCTCAGCCATTCCATTACCATTCGAGGATGAACTCAACAGCTTGCTTTCATCGGCAAAAGAGAGTTATTCCGCTGCGCCCGGCATAGCGCAAACCGCTGGCGTCCCCTCTGCGGCTGCGCCGCTGCCGACGCCTGAGATTTCCGCAGTGAGCGCGGATCATTTCAATCTGGCCACTTCCCCTATTTCATCGGTCATCCCGCTACCGTTTGAGGATGAATTACGCACGCTCTTCACACCGGCACAGAAAGCTACGCTCGCACATACCGCCATCCCGGCCAATCCCAGCCAGGCATCGTCATTCTATTTTCTCGACAGCATCGCATCACCAGCGGCGGGCACGCCGCTACCGGCCTATGCGGCTGCGCATCCGCCGTTCGACGTTAATGCCATCCGGCGGGATTTTCCGATATTGAAAGAACTGGTGCACGGCCGTCCGCTGGTTTGGCTGGACAATGCCGCGACGACACAGAAGCCGCAATCAGTCATCGACCGCCTCAGCCACTTCTATCAGCACGAAAACTCCAACATCCATCGCGCTGCGCATGAATTGGCGGCACGCGCGACCGATGCCTACGAAGATGCGCGCAAAAAAGTCCGTCATTTCCTGAATGCGCCATCCGTCGATGAAATCGTCTTTGTCCGCGGCACGACCGAGGGTATCAATCTCGTTGCGCAAAGCTGGGGACGCCAGCATATCAATGAAGGCGACGAAATCGTCATTTCCTGGCTGGAGCATCACGCCAATATCGTGCCGTGGCAGCAGCTGTGCACCGAGAAAGGCGCCAAGTTGCGCGTTGCGCCCGTGGATGATCACGGCCAGATATTGCTGGATGAGTATCAAAAACTGCTGAACTCACGCACCAAGCTGGTGGCATTTTCGCAAGTCTCGAATGCGCTGGGCACGATCACACCAGCGCAACAAATGATCGCGATGGCACACCGCGTTGGCGCGCGCGTGCTGTTGGACGGCGCGCAATCGGTTTCGCACATGCGCGTCGATGTGCAGCAGCTCGATTGCGACTGGTTCGTTTTTTCCGGTCATAAAGTTTTCGCTCCAACCGGAATCGGCGCGCTGTTCGGCAAATTAGAATTGCTCAATGCCATGCCGCCTTGGCAGGGCGGAGGCAATATGATTCAGGATGTCACCTTTGAAAAAACCATTTATCATGCGGCGCCCGCCCGTTTTGAAGCCGGTACCGGCAATATCGCCGATGCCGTCGGATTGGGCGCTGCGATTGATTACGTTCAACGCATCGGTCTTGAAAACATCAGCCGCTATGAACATCAATTGCTGGTTTATGCGACACGAGGCCTGAGCTCAATTCCCGGTTTACGGCTGATCGGCACCGCGTCGGAAAAAGCGGGGGTGCTGTCTTTTGTGCTGAAGGGATTCAGCTCCGAAGAAGTCGGTGCAGCGTTGAACCGTGAAGGTATCGCCGTGCGTTCCGGCCATCACTGCGCACAGCCGATTTTGCGCCGCTTTGGTTTGGAAACGACGGTTCGTCCGTCATTGGCGCTGTACAATACCTGTGCGGATATCGATTTTCTGGTCGCCGCACTACGCCGTATCCAAAGC
>SSFX01000021.1:0-31491 GCA_008015635.1 Nitrosomonas oligotropha | reverse complement strand
GCCGAATACCGCGCCGAGTAGCTTGGCGACTTCACCGGCGTGGCCGTCCAGATCGAGCGCCACGTGGGCGTCGGCGAATTTCACCCGCTCGATGTTTGTCAATGTATCCTGATTGCCGGGATTGGTGTTGTCGGTAAGGGTGTAGCCGCTGGAAGTCTTGTTCAGCGTGAATTGACTGCGCGCTGCACCGGCTTGCACCGTATCGATTCCGGCACCGCCATCCAAGGTGTTGCGGCTACCGTTGCCGATCAGGATATCGTTCCCTTGTCCTGCGATGGCGTTTTCAATCGTAACGTTATTGGCGATCCAGATATTCGGAACCGGCTGGCCGACATTGACACCGTTGAGTTGAACGTAGACCGGCTGACCAATGAACGATCCATCGCCCGGATTCAAATCAATCAAACCGGAAATCGTACCTTCGTAGTGAATGGTATCGGAAGCGCCGTCTGCATCCCAAAGGGTTTCGTGATAGGTATTGGCGTCGTTGTAGGTGTAGGTATCGTTACCGGTATGGTAACGGGTGTTGGCGCCATATAAATATTGTATCGCTGCGATATCGAGCACCATCGGCGTGGTGGGATGAAAGGAAAATTCGTTACCTTCCACACCTTGCAGATCCGCGTAGGTATAACTCATGATGGTGTGGATAACGCTGTCCTGATTCTTTGGCAGTACCGGTTTGGACGGATCGTCAGGGTCAGCGAAAGGGTGCGTGAGACCCAAGGCATGGCCCAGTTCATGTAAAACAGATTCATAGGAGATATTGCCAGGATTCCATTCCTGAAAATTGAGCAGACCGTTGGTATTTATCCAGATATCACCTGCATAGGGACCGGTGCTGGGCAGATAAGCCCAAGCGAGAGTCAACTCATCGGGGTCCGAAGTATAAGCCGCGCGGATATCGCCCACTGCGCTGGGGGTTTCCACAACGGGTACAAAGTTTAAATTGGCAACATTCGCCCATTGTTGCAGCGCTTTGACAAAAGCGGCTTGATCCGCCGTGGTTAACGTTGTGAAGTCGCTTCTCCAGGGTTCGCCATCACCAAACCGGGAACCGTATCCGCTCAAAAGTGAAGACCAATACAGTGAACTGTTACTGGAAGGAAAGCTGTAGGTGATGGTTGAGCTCAGCCAGCGTGTGCCGCCCGCCAGAGAATCAATCGAATTGTCATGGGTAAGCTTGGTATTCGTGATGCTGCTTGAGAAAAAGGGCGACGGCATAGTGAGTCCTTGTTAATCGGTAAATTGAGGAATCGGCCTTGATGATGGTTGCTAATCTAAATTGTTGTTGCCCGTCTGTCTATCTTTACTAATACTTCACAATTTTTTTCATAAGACTTCACGAGAAATTAATATATCTTGTAATAATATGTTCATTAAGATAGAAGAATCAATTGGGTAATGTGGGTTGAGTAGTTGATATTTTAGTTAGGCAAGGGGTCTTTTAAATAATTTTTAATTTCATTTTTCATATATAAATAGGGCTGAATGATGACTGTAACTAAGAGCACAGTATCACTGTTTGTTTTCTTTTTGCTATTTTTCCTGTTGAGCTCCAGCGCCAATGCGCTACCCAGTTTCGCGCGGCAGACCGGTTTCGCGTGCAGCGCTTGCCACGTCCAGTCATTCGGACCTAACCTGACTTCCGTCGGCAGGAATTTCAAGCTCAATGGTTATACGCAAACGGATGGTAAAAATAATAATATCATTCCATTGAGCGGCATGATTCGAGGTTCCTATACGCATACGCAAGAAGCGCAAGCCGGTGGCGCGGCGCCGCGTTTCAGCAAGAATGATAATGGCACGATTGATGAAGCCGCTATTTTCCTGGCAGGCCGCCTGACATCCAAGGTCGGCGCGTTTATCGAAGGGACTTATGATGGTGTGGAAAACATCGGCGTGCTGGATAACACCGATATCCGCTTTGCTGATCACGCCGATGTCGCCGGTCAGAAAGTGGTGTTCGGTTTGACGGCCAATAACAACCCGACCGTGACCGATCTGTGGAATACCACGCCAACCTGGGGATTTCCGTGGAGTTCATCGCCATTAGCGCCAACCCAATCCGCCGCCAATTTAATTGAATCGCTCGGATCGCAAGTGATCGGCGCGACCGCATATATGATGCTGAACGATATGCTGTACATCGAAGCGGGCGGTTATACCAGTTTGCCGAAAAATGCTCAGAAAGGAATCAGCGTATTTGATGCGGAGCAGGCCAGACTGAGCGGCGGCGCGCCTTATTGGCGGATTGCGCTGCAAAAAGACTGGAGCGGTCATTATGGCGCGGTGGGCGCTTACGGGCTGCACGGTGATGTCAATCCGCAACGCATCACGGGTGCGGGCACCGACCGGTACGATGACTTCGGCTTTGACCTGACGTACCAGTATCTCGCAAACCCCGTGCACATTTATGAATTCACCGCAACGTATCTGCGTGAAAACCGCAACATGAACGCCAGTTCCGCACTGGGATTCGCGGATAAGCTCAAAAGCAATCTCGACACTGTGCGGATCAGAACCGGATATACGTTCCAGCAAACGTACGGTTTGAATCTGTTTTACAACCAAACCACCGGAACGGCCGATACGGTCATCTACAGTTTTGGCGACCCCATCAGCGGCAGCCGCACCGGTAATCCGCTGAGCCAAGCGTTTATCGCCGAAATCAGTTATACCCCGTTCGGTAAAACGAATACTTCCGTGATGAGCACGTTCGTCAATCTGCGCTTAGCAGCGCAATACGTCCACAATTTCAAGTTTAACGGCAGCGTGCACAATTATGACGGCTTGGGCCGCAATGCGGTGAACAACGACGCGTTTTACTTGAATGGCTGGCTGGCTTTCTAAAGCTGAGCTCTGATCGGTCGGCAAGAAACCCGCTTTTGCGGGTTTCTTTTTTTGTGGAGGTCTTAAGTTGTGCGGCGTTGAGGATGCAGGGTAAATGTGCGATTCGATTTATTCGGCATGTTCTTCTTGATGTTCGACAGAAAACCGGTAGCCGGTGCCGCGCACGGTTTGCACCAGATTTTCTTTTCCCACCGCTTCCAGAATCTTGCGCAATCTGCGGATATGCACATCGACGGTACGATCCTCGATAAAAACATGATCGCCCCAGACACGATCGAGCAATTGCGCGCGAGTGTGCACACGTTCCTTATACGCCATCAGAAAATGCAGCAAACGGAATTCCGTCGGGCCAAGCGCAATCTCCACCGGTTTTGACGACTCATCACCAGCCTGCACATGCACCCGGTGTGTTGCCGGATCCAGTTTCAATCCGCCGGATTCGATGACGTCGTCGGACATTTCGGGCAAACGGCGGCGCAGCACGGCTTTGATGCGGGCGAGTAATTCCCGCGGTGAAAAAGGTTTGGTGACGTAATCATCCGCACCGGCTTCCAGTCCGGCAATTTTGTCGCTTTCCTGCACGCGCGCGGTGAGCATGATGATCGGAATAGCCTTGGTGCGTTCTTCCCGTCTCAATTTACGCGCAAATTCTACCCCGCTCGTATCCGGCAGCATCCAATCGAGCAAAATCAAATCCGGCAAAACGTTATTGACCATTTTCTTGGCTTGCTCGGCATCGTCCGCGCACAAAACGATATGTCCCGCTTTCTTCAGATTCAGCGCGATCAGCTCCTGGATTGCATGTTCGTCTTCAACGACGAGTATGGTGACAGCCATCAACCACTCCATCTACAGTTAAGAATGCTGCAATCATATAAAGAAAGCGTTACATTTTTATGACAATAGGATGAAGGTAATATTATTTGTTGCGATGGCGAAGCAATACATGAATTACGCATGATTCGGGTGGTTTTGTATCGGATGGTCTGGTAGTTTGTTTTGATGATGTGTTTCGAACATCCATGGATTTTTATTAGAATGCGTAATAATAATCATGATTATGTGGCATCTCTTGTTTTATTATTGAACAGAATGTCGTACATATTAAATTAAGCACCCTATATGATCTCTCTTAACGATACGCATTTGCTTACGCAGTACGTGAAACGAAATCGAGTATTCATACTAGGCGCAGGCTTTTCTGCTGGGGCGGGTGTTCCCTTGACGGAAAGATTACTTGCCGACGCAATGAAGAAATTTTCCATCGAGTGCCCCGGTATCTATTCCCGAGTCGAGAATTATGCGAAGGAATGCATCGGTGCATCTGATGGCGACCTTGATCTATCGAGAGTAAGTTTCTCAGAACTCTGCACGTTCCTGGAATTCATAGAGCTCAGAGAATATGGAGGCGGAGAAAGGTGGTGCGAGAACGGCAGCCGAGAAAAGCTTGCTCTGCGGTTCTATCTTGCAAAGACGATTGTCGAACAAACGCCAATCATCGGATCTATACCTGAACTATACCTCGACTTCGCAGCGCAGCTCCACGAGCGAGACATTGTCATTTCCTTGAACTGGGATGGATTACTTGAGGCGGCTCTTGAAGCTGTCGAGAAAACGTATACGTACAACTTCTCCGATGAAGGAGCGATCAAGCTCTGCAAACTGCACGGCTCAGTCAATTGGCGATTGGGTGAACCTAACCAGTGGGGAGAACCTATAAATACGTTGGGATGGCAGCCTCTCGATTTCACGAAAGGAATGATGACACGAGAGATTTACCATTCGCCTGCGCTTCTTCGGCTTTCCACTTGGCAGCACTACACATCGTTGGGAGAAGTTGATCCGTTCCTTATACTGCCTGGCTATGGAAAAGCCTTTGATGTCCGTGCCAATGCCGTTCTCTGGTACAAGCCAGAATTTGCTTTTGCTACCACGCATGATGTGTACATCATCGGCTTGGGTCTAGCTCATGATGATTTTCTCGTCAGAAGCTTCTTTCTCTCGAATCTCCCCTACATTGACTCCTACTCTGGCGTAGGCGGTCGTCGCATCTTTATCATCAACCCAGACGTGTGTGCGGCCTCCAACTACGAATTAAGGGGCACGCAGAGTTGCTTCAAGCTCCTTTCTCTTCAGAGCATGTTCAGCTAATGACTAAGAGGTATAACAATGCCTAAACTAATCGCCTGCAAGCTGCGCTTGTAGATTCCATATAGGACAGATTAGTCGCAGCGTAACCACTACTTCTGAAATGCTATTAAATAAACAAGGCACTGCACGCGATTCTGCTACATTCCGCTAATTAACATAGTCGACTGTTGTTCCGTTTAATCAATCACATTCGGCGAAAACCGGATAGACACAATCCGCAGCAAGATCAGCACGGTGATGACAGCAATGTGCAAGCCGACTTCAACGAAGGTATATTCCTTGTACCACAGCCCGATCAGTTCGCCGATCAGCACCACCAGCGCTACATCCAGAATGAACGTGACCTTGACGCGTCCGACCGATAGGTAGGACTGCAAAATACGGATCAGTTCGAGGATCGCCAGGATCAGCACGATGTCGACGATGATGTGCTCGGCGATTTGCGCCCAGCCGCTCTTCAGAATCTCCGGTAAGTTGAACAACAAATTCAGCACGCCCGCAGCAATCCACACGTACAACGCCAGCATCAAAATACCCACGATGAATTGAATCGTGCGCGTATGCCAATCGCTATCAGTCAATAAAAATACGCTTTTCTCTTTGGCAATCGATTGATTGATCATCTGATTTCTCCTCTTCGTTGAATCGCATGGATCGCCATCTTAGGGGTGCAATGTAAAAGTTTCATGACATCCGGATGCTTCCCGGTTTCATCGCCGGTGACGGTGGCAACGCTTGGTTAAATGACATCGAACTGTCATGAAAGTGAAATATTCAACTTGTAGTATGCACGGGCATTGTAGATGAGGAATTTATGCGTATTCATTTAGATAAAAGAATAATAGGGCTGGGCGGATTGGTGCTGTTGCTTTCCGCACCGGCAGCACCGGCCAGCAGTTTGGAGAATCTGGCCAGATCACTGGCCAAGATGCGCGGCGAAGTCGAGACGCTGCAAACGCAACTGGATCTGGAGAAGGAAAAACATACCAGCAAAATGTCCTCGCTCAATTCGCAATTGGCCGACTTGAGTGTTGAAGAAAGAAGACAAAAACTGAGTATCGAGAAACTACAGCACTCGATCGATAAGCTATCCGAGGGTGCAAAGAAAGCGGAGCAATCGGGTGAGACACTGAAGCCCGTTCTGCTAGCAGCGCTTGCTGATTATAAGCGCCATATTCAAACCGGTTTCCCATTCAAGATGGAAGACCGCATCAAAGCCATTGACGATCTGGAAAATAATATTACCAACCATCTGATCGATCCGAATAAGGCGGTTAACCAAGCCTGGTCCTTAATCGAAGATGAAATCCGCCTGAGCAAGGAGAATGGGATTTATCAGCAAACCATCCCTTTAAACGGAGAGAAAGTGCTGGTGGATATCGCCAAGCTGGGCACGGTATTTTTGTTTTTTCAAACCCGTGACAATCAGAGCGGAATGGCGCGGCGCGCAGAAGATGGCGGCTGGAAATATGAGCTTGTGGATAACACGGCGGACATGGAGCGGATCAAGAATTTATTTGATTCGTTGAAGAAACAGATCCGCCAAGGCTATTTTGAATTACCGAATCCATTGAAGAAATGAAGAAAATTTTATTGATTGCACTACTTCTGCTAGTAGCTGCCGCTTCAGCCAACGCCAAAGAAGATAAAGCGGCGGCATCCGAAAACATATCGGCCACTACCCCGGAAGAAAAGCCGGAAGCGGTTTCGTCCAAGA
Source organism: Nitrosomonas oligotropha (assembly GCA_008015635.1). Taxonomy (GTDB): domain Bacteria; phylum Pseudomonadota; class Gammaproteobacteria; order Burkholderiales; family Nitrosomonadaceae; genus Nitrosomonas; species Nitrosomonas oligotropha_B. The sequence goes on along the minus strand of SSFX01000021.1, from coordinate 24,770 downwards.
AAACGAGCGCACCTAAGCAGGAAGCGGTCAATCTGGAAACCGCGTATAAGCGCGAATTTGCTTTCCTGGAAGCGCAGAAACGCGAATTAACCGAACGGCTGAAAAACTATCAAGCCAGCGCAACACGGGAGGAGCAAGCCCTCAGCGGCAAAATCAGCGCGCTGGAGCGCAGCTCGGTGGAGCGTTCGGCAAAAATCGATCAATTGACGACACAGTTATCCGAAGTTGAGCGCAAAGAAGCCGTGGTCAGCGAACGCAGTGATACGCTGGAAACCACTTATTTGCAAGCGGAAGCAACCTTGAAGAATCATGGCATCGAAATGCCATCAGCCATCAAGGAAATAAAAGGTAATGACCAGACTAAAGTAGGTTATGTGTTTAACCAAGCGTTATCCCTGCTGCAGTCGTTGGGTGCGGTGCAAACAAAGCCGGGGAGTTTCTTCCTGGAGAATGGCAAACAAGTACAAGGAAATCTCGTTCATTTAGGCAATATCGCGGCTTATGGCATCAGCGCCGAAGGCAGTGGTAGCCTGGTGCCTGCGGGTGGTGGTGATTTCAAGGTGTGGAAAGGTGCTGGTACCGAATCTGTCACGGCTTTGAGCAAAAATCAGCAGCCCGATTTACTGCAATTGTATCTATTCGAGTCACGCACAACCGCCATCGATGAGATGCCGGAAAAAACCATTATTGGCATTATCGATTCGGGTGGGCCGATTGGCTGGGTCATCGTGATACTGGGTTGTGTGGCGGTCTTGCTGATCCTGGTCCGGGTTTATTTACTGCGCGCCAACAGCGCTAACACGGAGCAGCTTAGCGGGCAGATTATCCAGCAACTGACTTCGGGCGATTTGGAAGTTGCGAAAAAAAGCTGCGAAGACGACTCATCGTCCATTGGACGTGTCTTGCACTATACCTTGCGGCATTTGAAAGATGACCGCGATCATATGGAAGGTATTGTGTACGAAGCGATTCTGCAGGAATCCGGACCACTGGACCGTTTTGGGCCAGCTATTCTGGTGATTGCCTCAATCGCACCTTTGCTCGGTTTACTGGGAACGGTAACCGGCATGATCGAGACCTTTGACATGATTACCGAATTCGGTACCGGCGACCCCAAATTATTATCCGAAGGTATTGCGATTGCACTGGTGACAACCGAGCTGGGTTTGATTGTCGCCATTCCAACCTTGCTGCTGGGTTCCTTGTTATCGGCTTGGGCCAGAAATATCAAACGCGACATGGAGTACTCGGCACTCAGGATCATTAACATTTTTCTGGGTGGCGGGCTTGATCTGGAAGAAGGGAGTGTGCCTGCTGGCGGCGAGAGTGCCTTGGCATTGCACCACGCGTGACATGAGTTTCTCCGAGCAGATTTTATTAATCAAGACACTGTTTGCCGCGGGTGGGATCGTCATGCCGCCGCTGGTGCTGTGCATTTTATTGCTGTGGTATGGGTTGGGATATCGCTTCTGGGTCATGAAAGAACCCAAATCGATGGGGGTGCGTGACATGCTCAAATACTATCAGGAGCACGATGACAAACCGGCCGGAAATATTGTCGCGCAGGCGATCAAGCAAGGCCTGTGGTTAAAGAAAAAAGGTGTCAGGAATCTTAGGCGCCATCTGGATGCGGCTTTTTATGGATACGAAAGAGAAATTAGAAAATTCTCTGTGCTGATACGTGTGGTGATTCTGATCTCCCCATTGCTGGGTTTATTGGGAACCGTGATCGGCATGATCGAGACATTCGATTCGCTGGCAACCATGACATTGTTTTCGCAATCCGGCGGCATTGCCGGTGGTATTTCGCAAGCATTGTTTACCACACAAATGGGGCTGACCGTGGCGATTCCGGGATTGCTGGCGCATAGCATTCTCAACCGGAAGCAACAACAGATCGAGCAGGATCTTTCCCAGGTTAAAGATCTGCTGTGTCATCAAGCACTTGTTCATCATACGAGAGAAATATCACATGCTGAGAAATAACGAACCCGTCGAAGCGGAAGCCACCATCGATATGGCGCCATTGATCGATATCGTGTTCATATTACTGATTTTTTTCATGGTGACGACGACCTTCGTCAAGGATATGAAACTCGAGCTAGAGCGGCCGAAGGCCAGTAGCGCCGTATCGGCATCGAGTAAAGCGATACGGCTGTTTATAGACCGTAACGGTGATACCTATATGGACGGTGAACCCGTGCGGGCGTGGTTGATACAAAGCAAGCTGCGTGATTTGCTCAGCACTGCCTCCAGCAAGGTGGTACTGGTCGTCACGGATGAAGGTGTACCGGCGGGGAAACTGGTTGAAGTGGTCGATCAAGCACGCTTGGCGGGTGCCGAGAGCGTGGGCGTTGCAACTAAAAAAGAAGCGGGGTAAAAGAAAATGGACAAAACAGAAGTGAAACAACATATCGCTGGGATGGTATCGATGCTTTTTGGATTGATACTGGTTTTCGGTTTGATTCTGGTGATGAATCATTACATGGGCAAGATTGAACGGTCACAACCCCAGGAAGTGACGGAAATCGCCATGACCAAGGAAATCAAACAAGAGCCCAAAAAAGAAATCAAGAAGGTAGAACCGAAAAAGCAAGTGACTCGTCCGCAGGCGCCTGCGCCTTTTAAAGGATTGGATACTGCGCTATCCGGTATCGATCTCGGGTTGCTGGGTTTGGATAATGGGCAGAGAGAACTGGATGATAGTTTGCTCGGTAAAACCGGCAATGCCGTCATGACGGCTGATCTGGTGGATGTGCCGCCGAAACCGGTCGCGCGTGGATCTTTCAAGTATCCGCCAGCCGCGAAAAAGAACGGCATAAAAGGCTATGTCGTTCTGTCGGTTCTGGTTGAAACGGATGGTTCCGTCAATCAGGTGCAGGTGTTGGAATCCAACCCGTCGGGCATGTTTGATTCGGCTGCCTTGCAAGGCATACGCGCGTGGCAATTCGAACCGGCCAAGTACAAAGGCGAAACGGTGCGTGTGTGGGCCAAGCAAAAAATCCGCTTCGATTTGTCTTGATGTCTGCGATGAACAAACGATCGAACTGGCCGCTGCATTTTCTGGTTTACGCGGCAATCGTGCTGGGCTGTTACGTGCACTCCGTCCAGGCGGCGGAGAATAAGAATAAGGTGCAATCCGCCGATTTTACTGAGCTGGCAGCCGTGATGCTCAAGGACGGTCATCATGATCGTGCGTTGCTGGCATTGCAGAGTGTCGATCTCGGCAACAAGAAAACCGATCTGGCCCGGTTTTATACGCTGCAAGGTTTAGCCTATTTGGGACTGAATGATCTCGAGGCGGCCAAGGACAGTTTGCAGCAAGCCGTCAAAAACGGTCAGCAAGATCCATCGATTTTTATCTATCTGGCACAAGTCTATTTCGGTATCAAGGATTACAAAAAAACCATCGATGCGATCGGCAAAGCCGGAAATCTGATTAATAAAGATGCGGCGCTGATCAGCATAAAAGCGGAGTCCTATTGGCATCTGAAAGAAACTGAAGCGGCTATCCATGCATTGAATGACGGACAACGGGCATTTCCGGCCGATTTGCGTTTTCTCAAACGCAAAGTTTTTTATTTTGTTGAGCTGGGGCTTTATCAGGAAGCCGTCAAGCTGGGTAGAGATTACCTGAAACGATCCAACGCCAGTGCCGCCGACTATATCGCATTTGGTAATGCGTTACGTCTAAGCCGGGAATATCAGGAAGCGATCAATATTCTGGAAATTGCGCGTTTGCAGTTTCCGCAGGATGAAATGACCGCAAAATTGCTGGCGCATACGTATCTCGATCAAGGAAAACTAAACTCCGCGGCGTTTATTCTGGAACAAGCGGCGTTGCTCAATCCGCAGCTGCAAGCGGAAGCGGCGGAAGTTTACCGGCGCGCGGGGCGGTTTCATAAGGCCTTGACCTTGAATGAAAGCATCAGCGATCAGAAAGTTAAATTCAAGCAAAGACTATCCATTCTGCTGGCATTAAAGCAGTTCGAGCGCGCGGCCAATATGGAATCGAGTTTGTACCGCACCGGTTTGCTGGAAGATCAGGATGTCCGCTACGCGCTGGCTTATGCGTTATTTTCCAGCCGCCGCTTTGCCGAAGCCAATAAGCATCTGGATCACCTGAAGAATGCCGAGCTGTTCAGAAAAGGCACCGAACTGCGCCGCTTGATGGAAGTTTGCAAAACCGAGCCATGGCAATGCACGTAATGCGGTGGCTGGCGGCGCCGGAATCATTCCTCGTTGTGTTCTTGTTTATACCGCCTTGATGTCCGCCTAGAACGCTTTCCTTTTTGATTAACTGAGAATTGATCTCCACGCGCAACCGGTTTGCAAATGGAGAGGGGGCTTGATACGCCAAATGAATACAAAAATAAAAAAATTTATCCGGATTTGCGGGTTACTCGCGATGATTCTAATCAACGCGGCTGCTTGGGGAGCTGAGGAAAAGGCCGAATTCTCAATTCATCTGTTCCGGAATGGGCTGCCTATCGCCGATGCCGAATTGTCGATCAGTAGCGAGTCGTTCGACAAATCCAGCGCGATCCTGATTTTTGAAGCGACTCCGGCCATGTACACTTGGCGGCCGGGTAGCGATGCGCCATTGAAAACCAATGCGAGCGGTAGCCTGGCCGGGAAATTGCCGCCCGGGATTTATCAGTTCACTGTTAATACCAAAGATCAGGAATTTACTTTCGATTTGCCGCTGCGTCCGGCGGAGAATGCGCAGATTCTCGTCACTTTTTACTCGGGCAAGAAGAAACCGCTGCTGAATATCGAAAGCTCGGTAGCGGGCACTCTGGCCGGTTCAGTGGCTGGTGAAGGAAAGCGAGATCAAGGCAAAGGCACGATCTCGGTCCAAGTGCTATCAGCGGAAACGCAAAAACCGGTCAAGGATGTGCAAGTGTTTTTGAGCGGTTTGAAAGAAAAATTCAGAACTGACGAGCAAGGTCAAATCACTACAACGGTTCCAGCCGGTAGTTATAGTGTCTCCTTATTGCACAACGCCTATAGCAGCCAAACGTTGGACGACGTGAGAATTGAACAGGATCAAAACACGCCTTTAAGTTTTAAATTGACACCGGCGGGTGTCGAATTGGCCGAATATGTGGTGCTCGAACCTCACTTGGCGGGTACGGTGGCCTCGGTGATCGAGGAACAAAGAACGGCAACTTCTGTGGCCACGGTCTTGGGTGCAGAGCAATTCAGCCGGGCGGGCGATGGCGATGCCGCCAGCGCGCTGCGAAGAGCTTCTGGGTTAACGCTGGTAGGCGGTCAGTTCATTTTTATTCGCGGATTGGGTGAGCGTTTTTCCTCAACGCTGGTCAACGGCGCCGCAGTCCCCAGCCCGGATGCGACCCGGCGCGTTGTGCCGCTGGATCTGTTTCCGACTAATATTCTTGAAAGTGTCATGGTACAGAAAACCTACTCGCCCGATCGTCCGGCTGAGTTTGCGGGCGGTACGATAGAAATGCGCACACGCGGAATTCCCGATGCGTTTTTCTTCAATCTAAACCTGCAAACCGGTATGAACGACAATACGACATTCCAGGATGGCTTGACTTATAAAGGAGGCGGAGCGGACTTTACCAGTTACGACGATGGCGCGCGTGCTTTGCCGGATTCACTGGCCGATGCGACAAAGGATGGCGTGCCTATAAAACCGGCATCAGTTTTTAATCCCAACGGATTTACGCCAGCGCAGATTGAAAAGTTCGGCGAAGATTTGTCGGGAGTATGGAATGTCGACCGGAAGAAACGCGCACCGGATACCGGCATGCAAGCATCGATGGGGGATAGTTTCACATTCGGTGATTTCCGTCTGGGATATATCGCGGCGGCCGGGTGGAAACGGGAATTCAGAAAACAAAATGAAATCAACCGCGAATTTGTCGCTGCCGATACCGGCGACGGCAGCTTGAGAAAAGTTCAGGATTTTCATATGCAGCGCTCGCTAAGTGAAGTGCAGCTGACCGGTTATGTGGGCACGGAACTACACTACAAAGAGGATCATAAGGTTTTTGCCAAAACGATGTTTCTCCGTCAGGCGTTCGATGAAGCCAGAATTTCTCAAGGATTCACCGATGCGGAGACCAATGATATCCGCAGAACGCGGCTGAAGTTCTTTTCCAATCAATTGTTGATGACCCAAGTGGGTGGTGAACATCGATTCGACCGGTTGAAAGATTTGTCGATTAATTGGCTGTATACCAATGCAACTGCCAACCGGGAAGAACCCAAAACGCGCGATTACCGTTTTGATTCCGATAGGCAAGGTAATTATTTCTTTGCGCAGCGCGCGGATAACAATCAGGTCATGTACGCAGACTTGGTCGATAAGGATCAGAGCTGGCGGGTGGACGGGAAACTGCCGGTGCAACCGTCGTTCAATCACAAGATTACTTTAGGAAGCGGTTTTATCACGCAGAGCAAGACCAGGGATTCAGCTATCCAGCGCTTTAACTACTTTCCGGTTGGCCGCGATGGCTTCAGTTCGGCGGTTTTATCGCAATCGTCGCTGGAGAGCATATTGCGACCGCAGTATATCGGCGCGAACGGATTTCAGTTGCGTGACGTGACGCGCCCCAGCGATAAATACACGGCTTCACAGGATTTGTTTTCTTATTACGGGAAAATGGATTGGTTGATGTATGACCGGATCAATATTACCGGCGGGTTGCGCTGGGAAGACAATGATCAGAAAGTCAATACTTTTACGCTGAACAACACGCCTACAACCGCCCAGCTCAAGCGAGTCGATATGCTGCCGTCCGTGGTGGGAACGTTGTTCTTGACCGATAAACAGCAGCTTCGTGCTGGTTTCAGTCAAACCTTATCAAGACCGGATTTCCGGGAATTGTCGTCAGCGCCATTTACCGATATCAATACCAATCAGGAAACTGTCGGTAATCCCAATTTGAAGCAAACATCCATTACCAATTGGGATTTGCGCTGGGAATATTACTTATCGCCGACAGAAAATATCTTTGCCGGTTTCTTCTGGAAAGATTTAACCAAACCGATTGAATTGGTGGCGGTGCCGGGGACGGCCGGGCTCAATACGTATCAAAATACCGATAAAGCGAATATCTATGGATTTGAGCTGGAGCTGCTGAAGAAGTTGGATTTCGTGCATCCGGTGTTGCAGAACTTTTATGCCGGCGGTAACTACACTTGGTCGGCATCGAATGTGCAATTGAATGCCGATAATCTGAAAGCGCAAACGACCAACGACCGCCAACTGCAAGGCCATTCCGCCCAGATCGTCAATTTTCAGATCGGCTATGACAATCCGCAGTGGAAAACGCAGGCCACGCTGTTATACAACGTTTCCAGCAAACGTATTATGGCCGCCGGAGTACTGGGCGCGCCGGATAAATACGAGCAACCCGTGCATCAACTGGATTTTGTGTTTAGCCAGAATTTATACAGAGGGTTGTCGATGCAAGTTTCCATGCAAAATTTACTCGATTCCGAAATCCGAATTACTCAAGGCGATGAAGTTACCCGGGCATTCCGCCGCGGACGCTTTTTTAATTTGAGCGTGCGTTTGGCGTATTAGACAGCGGTTTTATTCTCAAGAGCTACGGTTATTCTGCTGTAGCGCAATCCTCGTATTTGTTCAGTCTGTATTAATTTTGCCCCAGCTAAAGTGATATCTGGCAGCAAGAAACAGCTTGTAAAGACAGACTACTTTTGACGAGGATTCCATCATGAAAAAATTCTTCCTGGTGTTGGTTGCAATGGCATTGGTTGTGTTGCTTAGCGGTTTTCGCACACCCAACGGCAATATCATTTCCAAAGGCGATTTCTCGGATAAATTGCTAATCAATATGGGCGAGCCGCATATCCGGACGGACTTGGGGCTAGTGCAGACCCGAGCCTTTGGCGGAATTATGTACATCAAGCGGGAAGTGTGGACTTACAGAATCGATGACTACAACTATCGCTTCGTTATCGAAAACGGACGAATCGTCGCCGATCATTGGACAAGGTTCTAACAGTAAAACGTTCAAGCCGCGGTTCCAGTATTTTCTGGCGTTGTGCCGCCTGACAATCACGATTTGATGACTGTGGATCTTTTCATGCCAATGTAATACCGTTGTCATGTTCGCCTGATAGATTTGCTTACCCTAAATAAAAACTTGGAGCTGAGTAAGTCATGTTAATGCGAAGTCATATGAAAAACATAATTGCCGCATCAGCGGTTGTGCTGAGCACAGCTGCGCTGAATGGGCATGCAGCAACCGCAACCTTTGATCCGGCAAGCGGTATTGTCAATCTACCTGTCGTGGAAGTCTTGAGCGGCAGCACGTCTTCATTCTACAGTGCGCAATTACAACTGAGCGGTAGCGAGCTGCAATTGATCGCAGCCAGTCCAATCGCAGCGACAACCGGACAACGTAACGTGTTTGATTCCGATACCAGCGCGGTGCATGTTGCTTCGGTTACCGTCGGCGCGGATGATTTTTACGCCAAATTAAAATTGGTGCCCGGATCCAATCCATTGCGTTTTACCGTGGATCAACTGGTCAATAATGCATTCCAAGGTTGTCCAAGTTTCGCAGCAGCGGGTCCCAGTGCTGGTTCCTGCATTTTAAGCGGTGAAATTAAAACCAATGTGACACTGACAAAAAATATCAACTGGATTCTATCCGGCGGTGTCTATGTCGGTGGCGATAACTCGCAAAGTGCGACCCTGACCATCAACCCCGGTACCAAGATTTTTGGTGAAGCGGGCGCGGATTATCTGTTTATCCGCCGCGGTTCCAAGATCATGGCCGAGGGAACGCCGGATAATCCGATTGTAATGTCCGGTCCATTACAACAATCGCCTGGTGAGTGGGGTGGTTTGCTGATCGCCGGTAACGCGCCGATCAACGGTTGTAATGTGGGTGTCACACTTTGTGAAGCGCCATTCGAAGCGATTACGTCGGAGTTTTTTGGCGGTAACAATCCAACGGAAAGCAGCGGCGTGGTCAAGTACACGCAGATCCTTTTTGCCGGTTTTGCCGTGCGTCCGGATGAAGAACTCAATGGCTTGACGCTGATGGGTGTCGGTTCGGGCACGTTGATTAATTATGTGCAAGTGCATGCTGGTTTGGACGATGGTGTGGAAATGTTCGGTGGTACGGTGCAGATGAAACATTTGGTGTTAACCGAAAATCGTGACGATGCGTTCGACTGGACCAGTGGTTTCAAAGGCCGGGCGCAATTTGTTCTGGTGAAGCAATCTCCTGGTATCGGTGATCGTGGTATCGAAGCGGACAACAATGAGAAAAACCACGACAGTCTGCCGCGCGCGCATCCCATTTTATCCAACTTCACCATTATCGGCCGCAATGATACCGGTGCGACCCAAGGCATCTTACTGCGCCGGGGAACGGCAGGAAATATCTGGAATTCGGTCATTACCGGATCACCAGTTTGTGTGCGGATCGATAGCGCATCGACCTATGTTAATGCAGGTTCTCCAGGTAGTCTAACGGGTGAATTGACGATGCAAAACTCTTTTGCGCAATGTGCCCAGAATTTTGCGGATGGTGATGGCGCTACCTTCTCTGTCTCCGATTGGTTCTTGTCTCAATCCGAAAATAAAGCGGAAGATCCTCTGCTGGATGGTTATTTACCCAAAACCGGCTCGCCACTGACATTAGGCGGAGCCGCAGTGAGTGATGCTTTCTTTGATGTGGTCGATTATGCCGGCGCGTTCAAGGATGCGAGCCATGATTGGACCAAAGAATGGACATTCCCGTTTTAACAGACACCCTTTGGAAATGTTGTCTACACTCCCCTCTAATAGTGTAGACAAAACCGCTTAACCCAAGCACTTCTACTGTTGAAGTGTCACAACGATCCGGGAGATCGGGGGCGTTTTGAATTGGGTTTATGTTTTTCTGCTGTTTTCATTTCTTCTCGTAACACACCTCCCGGACACTGCCATCGGCAAGTTGTCCGGGAGGTTTTTTTTATGCGAAATAGAACTGTCATCATCCTGTCATGCAGGCCGGTTAAGATTTTCATCCGAGACACACGCTATTGATTGATTGGGAGAATATGAAATGAAATTGCAATTCGGCCTGATGCTGGCTTCTGCGGCATTACTTTTTACTACGCACGCAGGAGCGGCTGATATCACCGGCGCAGGTGCGACTTTTCCCTATCCGGTTTACGCCAAATGGGCCGATGCCTATAAAAAAATAACCGGGATCCGGTTAAATTACCAATCCATTGGTTCCGGCGGCGGCATCAAGCAAATCAAAGCCAAGACCGTTGATTTTGGTGCTTCGGATAAGCCGTTGACAGTCGAAGAGCTGGAGAGAAACGGTTTGACGCAGTTCCCCACCGTGATTGGCGGCGTGGTGCCGGTTATTAACGTGGAAGGCATGCAGGCCGGGCAGATCAAATTAACCGGTGCAGTGCTGGCAGATATTTTTCTGGGCAAAATCAAACGATGGAATGATCCCGCGATTGCCGGTTTAAATAGCGGCGTCAATTTGCCGGGCAGCAACATCGCGGTGGTGCATCGCGCGGATGGTTCCGGCACCACGTTTTTGTTTACCGATTATTTGAGTAAAGTGAATCCGGAGTGGAAAGAAAAAATCGGCGCCGATGCTTCCGTGGCTTGGCCTATCGGTACGGGTGGCAAAGGTAATGAAGGTGTGGCTAATTTCGTGAAGCAAATCAAGAACTCGATCGGCTATGTCGAAGCGGCCTACGCGAAACAAAACAAAATGAGTTACGTGCAATTACAAAATCGCGACGGTGCTTATGTCATACCGGTGGAAGACAGCTTCAGGGCGGCCGCCGTCAACACGCAGTGGAGCAGCGCCACGGGATTTTACGAGATTTTGACCGACAAACCCGGACAAGATAGCTGGCCCATTACCGGCGCCACTTTTGTCTTGATGCATCAATCCCAAGAGAATTCGGTGCAAGCGCTGGAAGTATTAAAGTTCTTTGAATGGGCTTACGTGCACGGCGATGAAATGGCCTTGGCGCTCGATTACATTCCGATGCCGGATAATATTGTGAAACTGATCGAAGATTCCTGGAAAACCCGGATTAAAGGCAAAGATGGCCAGACCATTTACTCGGCTCGATAGTTCGCGAGAAACTCAAGATCTGAGACAGAGTGTTTCTCAACACCATGCGTAATCACTTTCTGCTAGCGGTTATCACAAAAATAAGCCTTACGCGCCTGCAATCAGGCTTGGCAAAAACGATGCCCACAACCCATACAGCAACAAAATTGAATCAGCAACGGCTGCTCGATTGGGTATTTCTCAAAGCAACCTGGTTTTTTACCGCGCTGGTTTTTGTATTGCTGGCAGCCTTGTTGCTTTCTTTGCTGATCGGCAGCTGGCCAGCGATACAAGCATTTGGTTTTGATTTCCTATTCAGTACGCAATGGAATCCGGTTACGGAAAAATTTGGCGCGTTGGTGCCCATCATCGGCACGCTGGTTACCTCACTGATTGCGCTTTCGATCGGTATTCCGGTCAGTTTCGGTATTGCACTGTTTCTAACCGAGCTGTCTCCGCCTTGGCTGCGTCGTCCGCTGGGAACAGCAATCGAGCTGCTGGCGGGTATTCCCAGCATTATTTACGGTATGTGGGGCTTGTTCGTATTCGCGCCGTTTTTTGCGAAACATGTACAACCGGGAATGCAGAGCACACTCGGAGAAATTGCCGGAATCGGTTTTTTGTTTGAAGGCGCCGTGATGGGAATTGGCATGCTGACAGCCGGTATTATCCTGGCGATCATGGTGATTCCTTTTATTGCTTCGGTGATCCGCGATGTGTTTGAAGTCGTGCCCGTCATGCTGAAAGAATCGGCCTACGCGCTGGGTGCTACCACGTGGGAAGTGATTTGGTATGTGGTTCTGCCTTATACCAAGACCGGTGTGGTGGGCGGCATTATGCTTGGTCTCGGTCGCGCCTTGGGCGAGACGATGGCGGTTACTTTTGTGATCGGCAATGCGCACCAGTTGCACGCGTCTCTTTTCATGCCGGGGAATAGCATTGCTTCGGCATTGGCCAACGAGTTTACGGAAGCGGACGGCGATTTGTACACCGCCGCACTGATCGAGCTGGGTTTGATTTTGTTCTTGATCACCTTCGTGGTATTGGCTTGCTCCAAAATTCTTTTATTACAACTGAAGAAACGCGAAGGCAGCATTTCCTAGCGTCACATGATGATCCCCATTTATACCCGGCGCCGCATCATTAATGCGATCAACCTGACTTTCTCCGTGCTGGCGATGGCGTTCGGCTTATTTTGGTTGTTTTGGATTTTGCTGACACTGTTCGACAAGGGATTGGACGGTATCAGCTTCGCTACTTTTACGCAGATGACACCGTCGCCCGGCGATACCGGCGGCTTGTTGAATGCGATTGCCGGCAGTTTGGTCATGGTTACGCTCGCTACGCTGATCGGCACGCCGATCGGCATCATGGCGGGTGCTTATTTGGCCGAATTCGGCCAACGCGGCTGGCTTGCTCCGGTTACCCGGTTTGTTAACGATATTTTGCTGTCCGCGCCTTCAATCGTCATCGGCCTTTTTGTTTATACGGTGTATGTCGCCAAGGTGGGGCATTTTTCCGGGTGGGCAGGCGCGCTGGCGCTCTCGTTGATTGTTATTCCGGTGGTCGTGCGCACCACCGAGGATATGCTGCGGCTCATTCCAAACAGCTTGCGCGAAGCAGCAATCGCGTTGGGCGCGCCGCAATGGAAAGTGGTTACGCTGGTTACCTGGCGCGCTTCCAAGGTCGGCATCATGACCGGGATACTATTGGCGGTCGCGCGAATCAGCGGGGAAACCGCGCCGTTGTTGTTTACCGCGCTCAATAATCAATTCTGGAGCGCGGACATGAACCGCCCCATGGCCAATTTACCCGTTGTTATTTTTCAGTTCGCCATGAGTCCTTACGAATACTGGCAGGAATTGGCCTGGGCCGGTGCGTTGTTGATCACGCTGAGTGTGCTCGGGCTGAATGTCGCAGCGCGCATTTTCATGCGTAAACGCGATTTTTAAAATTAAAAACTCAAATGACTATCAGCCTTTCACAATCCGATGTTTGCAAAATTTCCATCAACGATTTGAATTTTTATTACGATACATTTCATGCGCTGAAGTCGATCAGCATGCAGATCCGGAAAAATAAAATCACCGCGTTTATCGGCCCTTCCGGCTGCGGGAAATCGACCTTGTTGCGTACCTTGAACCGCATGTATCAACTGTATCCGAGCCAGATCGCCCAGGGGGAGATTGTGGTGGATGGTGTGAATATTCTCGATAAGAAGCAGGATTTGAATATGTTGCGCGCCAAAATGGGGATGGTATTTCAAAAACCGACACCGTTCCCGATGTCGATTTTCGATAATGTGGCGTTTGGTGTGAAGCTGTATGAATCGCTCAATCGTTACGATTTGGCCGAGCGGGTGGAATGGGCGTTACAAAAAGCCGCGTTATGGGAAGAAGTCAAAGATAAATTGAATCAAAGCGGCACCAGTCTTTCCGGCGGCCAGCAGCAACGCCTATGTATCGCCCGTACGATCGCTGTGAAGCCCGATGTGGTGCTGCTTGACGAGCCGACTTCCGCGCTGGATCCGATTTCCACGGCACGGATCGAAGATTTGATCTTCCAATTGAAGGAGGATTACACCATTGCGATTGTGACGCATAACATGCAGCAGGCGGCGCGCGTTTCCGACTATACCGCTTACATGTATTTGGGTGAATTGGTTGAATTTGGTGCTACCGATACGATTTTTACGACACCCAGACAGCGAGCCACGGAAGATTATATTACCGGGAAATTCGGCTAGTTTATTTTCTATAGGGAACTGATCCATCGTGCATCACGAGCGGTAAGACACGGAAATTTGATCGCCGGTCACAGCTGTGAACGAAGGAGGTTACCCGACTAGATTTTATTAGTACATGTGTACTAACAAAAGAGGAGAAATGCTCTATGTACTTAAGGATTTACAAAACTATAATGAAGCACGTTGTTAATGCGGTTATGTATCGGTTTTGGGTTTGTATCATTTTTAGAGTGGCATAGAAGCGTGTGTGATTAAAGTTGGCTTTGAGCAGGAATATTAATAGCCAGTTTTTTATTGCAGCCTTAAATTTACGGAGTAAGTTATGAAATTCCAATTGAAAAAGAATTACCTTGCACAAGCGGTTGCAATTGCTTTGTGCGGTACGTTTGTTACTGCAGCACAAGCTGCGCCCGTTACGATTAGCGGTTTTGGCACTACCTCGGCTAGGATTGACGATGCCGGTTATTTTTCTCCATCCGGCGCGCTCGGTTTGAGCTTTATGGGTAGAGAGTACGTTAACCACGGTACTTTTGCATCCAATTGGTGGTTGAATGCCAATGGTGCTTCGGTTGCGATTGCTGATGAAGTGACCGGAAGTAATCCATTGAGTTCTTCGGCTTTTGCCATCGGTAGCAGTATTGCGGTCGTTACCAATATAGCGGGCGGCGGCGGTGGCTGGAGCGTGGTTGAAACGGTAAGCATACCAACGAGCGGTCATGTCGCCGTTAAAGTGCAACTGACCAATAATACCGGCGCTACGGCCAATCATGTGCAGTGGGGTGTTGGTATTGACCCGGATCAAGGTATTCCTGGCGGAGTTGGATTCGGCACGACTAATACAATTGACGGATTAGGAAATCTTTCTTCCGTAACCGCAAAAAGTTTGGATGGATGGGCATTAACGCTGCATAACACCACCAGTGCTTCAGCATTTGCGATAGCGCCTTATGTCGATCCTGTTAACTGCTGCAGTCCTGTTGATCCTGCTGTGATGCTGGCCGCAGCCCAAGGAATCGGCAACTACGGTTTTGCCGATCTTTCCATCAATTTGGCATATGATTTGGGCACTATCGCGAATCATCAATCAGTGAGTTTCGGTTACGAATACGTTATGGCCGTTCCGGAACCGGAAACTTATGCCATGTTGCTGGCAGGTCTCGGTTTGATTGGTTTTTCAGCACGCCGTCGCAGAGTGATGTAAGCAATATCCATCACTGGATCAAGATCGAAAACCATGGAGAAGCAAGATTTCTCCATGGTTTTTTAATTTCTGAACCTGCGAGTTCTGAATTAAACTGCATTCTTCAGAAGAATTTTCAACTTTCTTCGCTTTCTCAATCCGGTATTGAGTCAGTATTGCAAATCCGTTAGCCGGAATGGGCGGCTTCGTTACGCAATGGTTTCTAAATGAGTACAATAGCGGATCGGCGCAATCTCACCGCTGCAACCGTCACTATCCAAACATGCCAATCAAACCATTAGATTCTTCTCATTTACGTATTACTATCGACCCCGCTTCACTGGGATTTTCAGATACCTCGGAGTTGTTGCAGCAGCCGTTATCCTGGATTGGCCAGGAGCGGGCAGAAGCGGCTGTGCGTTTTGGTCTCGGCATGATGCAGCCGGATTACCATTTGTTTGTGTTGGGAGAAGCGGGGTCAGGGCGCTCTTCTTTATTGCAACAAGCGATGACTGCCGCCGCGGCTGATCGGCCGGCGTCCCCGGATTTGTGTTATCTCTACAATTTCATTACACCCGAGAAACCGTTGGCTTTGCATTTGCCTGCCGGGCAGGGGCGTTTGTTGCGTCAGGCCATGCTGCAATTGGCGAAATCGCTGCCGTCCGAAATCACGCAATGTTTGAGCGGACAGGATTTCAAGATCAAGAGCGACCGGCTGGAGAAAAAATTCAGAACCGAAACGAGCCAAGCGTACAAAAAACTCGACAAGTTTGCAGAATCGCTGCATGTCACCATTCATCGGGAAGACGAACAGATTTTGTTTACCTTGCTGGATGAAAAAGGGGAAATTCTGACAGCGGAAAATTTATTGAAACTGCCCAAAGCACGCCGGCTTGAAATAGAACAAGCGGAGCAGGCGTTACGCGAGGCGATTGCAGTTTATTTTGAGACATTCCAACGGATCGAGAAAGAAAAAGATGCGGCATTGGCCGCATTGCAACGCCGTATGGTGCAGCCTTTGCTGAATCTTGCGTTGCAGAAAATTTTGGCGGAGTTACAAAAACCGGTACATGAGGAGCGGCTCAACACTTTTTTCGAACAGGTGGAAGCAGATGTTCTCGACAATTTGGCGTTGTTTGAGACGGGTGATATCGACGAAGAGAAACGGCAAACGGAACTAGATCGGATTTTCTCCCGCTATCAGATCAATCTGGTCGTGGATAACGCTGATTTACCAGGAGCACCGGTTATTATTGAAGACAATCCGTCAGTGTATGCCTTGTTTGGCAGTATCGATTATCAGTTTGAGAACGGCAAACTGAAAACTGATTTCATGCGTATACGCGCTGGTAGCTTGCTCAAAGCACATGGCGGTTTTTTGATGCTGCATGTGGATGATTTGCTGACAGATGGTTCATTGTGGGTAAAACTGCGGCGTTTTTTGCGCAGTAAGCGCCTGCAAATTGAAGAGCCCGGCTCGGCATGGGCTTCCAATGCACCCGTATCCCTTGAGCCCGAAGCGGTCGACGTGAACGTTAAAATCATTCTGGTCGGATCACGGGAAGAATACTATGACTTGCAGGAAATTGATCCTGAATTCATGCGCCGCTTCCGCGTGAAAGTGGATTTTGCCGGGAGCTTTATCGCGAGCATGGAAACTTATCATGCATCGGCTGTGTTCGTTGCGCATGCCTGCGATGCGGCAAAATTACCGCATTTTTCCGCAGCTGCGGTCGCGCGCTTATTGGAAGAATCGCACCGGGAAGTGGAAGATCAAAAACGCCAGAGTGCAATTTTTGCCCGCACCGAGATGCTGCTGCTCGAGAGCGCGGCGCTGTGCCATACCCGGCATGGCCGCTGCGTGGAAGTGGCGGATATTTCTGCCGCGCTGCAAGCGCGCAACTTGCGCCATAATTATCCGGATTTGCGCTTACAGGAAGCCATTGTCGAAGGTGAAATCGCCATTGCATTGCAAGGCGAAGCCGCCGGTCAGCTCAACGCGCTGACGCAGATTGATTTGGGCGATCACAGTTTTGGTACGGCGGTGCGTCTTACCGCGCGTACTTTTGCCGGTGAGGATGGTGTGCTCAATATCGCCCGCGAAGTGGATATGTCCGGGCCGATTCACGATAAGGGCATGCTGATATTGCAGAATTACCTGACAGGTTTATTTGCCCATATGGCGCCGTTGGCACTGAGCGCATCAATTGTTTTTGAGCAGGAATATACCGGCATCGAAGGAGATTCGGCTTCGTGCGCGGAATTTTATGCACTGCTGTCGGCGCTGGCGGAACTGCCACTGAAACAAAGTATTGCCGTGACCGGCGCATTGAATCAATACGGTGAGGTGCTGCCGGTGGGGGGCATCAATGACAAGATCGAAGGGTATTTCAAGTTGTGTGAGAAAACGGGCTTAACCGGTGAGCAGGGTGTATTGATTCCGTATCTAAACCGGCAACATTTGATGCTGGATCAGAAAGTGATTGCAGCGGTTGAGAAGGGTTTATTTGCAATTTATACGATGGAACATGTCATGCAAGGGTTGAAGTTACTCACCGGCTTGCCATCGGGTAGCAGTGAATCGGCGCAGATAAACGGCTATTCATCCGATACCATTCTCGGTCATGCGCAGAAAACATTGCTGGTTTTCCGCCGCGCTTGCCAATCGACGCAGCACCCCAGGACCGAACACCGGCGGCTGCCATCCCGGTCGGATAGATAGCCGTGCATTCTTCCTCCGATCCGGCCAACCGGCAGGAGCGTTACCGGGAGGTGCGCAAAGTTACGCTCGTTGGATCGGCGGTGGATTTTGTCTTGGGTGTTGCAAAAATCGTCATTGGGTGGATTTCCAATTCACATGCATTGATTGCCGATGGTATCCATTCGTTATCCGATTTACTGACCGGATTCATTGTGTTGTACGCCGCCAAACACTCGCACAAAAGTGCCGATGAGGTGCATCCCTACGGTTACGGACGGATTGAAACGCTGGCAACGGTCAGTCTCGGCATCGTGCTGACCGGTGTTGCGATCGGTATTTCGTACGAAGCGATCAAACGGCTCAATGATCCGGCAGTAGCAATGGATTTCACCTTATTGGCGCTGCTGATTGCGTTGTTATCGGTGATTTCGAAAGAGTGGATTTATCGCTATACGATGTCCGCTGCGCAGCGTTTGCGTTCGGATCTGCTGATGGCCAGTGCGTGGCATAGCCGTTCTGATGCTTTCTCCTCGATTGTGGTATTGATCGGCATCAGCGGTGTGATGCTCGGTTACCCGTATTTGGATGCAGTGGCTGCCGTGGCAGTGGCCGCTATGATCGCCAAGATCGGTTTTGGCTTGGTGCGTTCGAGCACGCTGGAATTGATCGATGTTGCACTGGATCCGGAGAAAGTCAGCGCGATCCGGCAGCACATTCATGCGGTGCATGGCGTGCGCTCGATTCATACACTACGGACCCGGAAAAGCGCCGGGAGCGCTTTCGTCGACGTGCATATCCAGGTCGATCCCCGCTTGAGTGTATCGGAAGGCCATCAAATCGGCGACAGTGTCCGGCGGCGTCTGCTGCAACACGTGGAAGAAGTGACTGACGTAACAGTGCATATCGATCCGGAAAATGACGAAACCGGTTCGCCCTGCAACGATTTGCCTTCACGTGAGGAAGTCATCGCCGAGCTCAAACAGCGTTGGCCGCAATTGCCGGTTGCATCGGTTGAAGCGATGACCTTGCACTATTTGTCCGGCGCGATCGATGTGGAACTGGATTTGCCGATTGAAATCCTGCGTAGCACTGACGAGGCTAAATATCTGGTGAAGGAACTCAAGCAGGCTGTTTCCGCGTTGCCATATATCAATACAATACAGGTACGATTTAAGGTTTGATGGGTTCCTGTATTCACTGCATCGTTAGATTAACGCTTGTTTTTTCACTCTAATCGTGACGCTGATACAGGCCGCGTCGATTATACTGGGCTGCAATACAATGATTCAAATGATAAGTATTGTTATTCAAATAAACTGAGGTGGCTGCTCATCTTCCCATAGCATCCTCAGATGATCGTTGCAAAACGAGGTTGGCTTACTGATTATTATAAGAAACATATAGAATGACGTTATTGGTTATTAGAGATTATAATTCAGCCCATCCAGGTGGTGAGTAACCAGCGATAGAGTGATTAGAGTCAAGAAACGATTTGTACCGTGATAAAAAATCATACGATGAGGGATAGGGGTTAGCAACCGCGCGAAATATCTATGAATCAAGATACAAAAGACACCAATCTGAATCCTTCCGTGATTGCACGTGAAACATTAAAACAACTTGCGATCCTTAAAATTTCCCCGACACCGGATAATTATCACAAACTGTATGATCAGATTGCCGGAAACCCTGAGAATCAAATTTCAGCCATTACCGCGAAATTGCTGACTGAGTTGGCGAAAGAGTTTCCTCGCCATACTCCCATATTGCTGAATTGCGCCAATAGTCTGGAGCAAGCCGTCAACGAAAAGAACTGGCTAAAGTACAAGACCGCCCTGGTAAAGTTTGCCGCCACTGAAAACATAACGATTAATAGTACGACGTTATCCGTTCAAGCCAAGGCGCAAGCATCCCAGCCGGATTCTGGCGCTATCACGCAAGACAACGAGATCAGCGGTTATACCGGCCAGCTTCTGGATTTACTGGCGCAGATGCTGGAGAATATCGTCGCCAAGCAAGTCAATGGCGAAACGCTGGCGGAAGAGGCACGGTCGTTGGCATCGCAAGTGCGGGAAATTCAGAATAAACCGGAAATGGATCAATTTATAGTTCATTTCCAGCAGTTTTGCGTCAAACTGGAATTATCCAATCAGTGTGGAGCCAGTTTGCAACAAGGTTTGTTGAGATTATTGAATCTGCTGATGGACAGTACGGCTGAATTGTTGTCGGAAGACCAGTGGATTAAAAAGCAGCTTGCCAAACTGAAAGACACCGTATCCATGCCGCTGGATGTGCAGATCATCGCGCAAGCCGAGCAGTATCTGAAAGAAATCATTCAAAGGCAGGAAATAATAAAGCAAAGTCTGGGTAAAGCCAGGGTGACGATGCGGCAGATGGTCACTTCGCTGATTTCCAATCTGGAAGAACTATCGGATGCTACCGGGGAATATCAGGAGAAACTGGAGTATTACTCGGAGAAGATTAATCAGGTTGATGATATTGAGGAGATCAATCAGTTACTTGCGGAAATCATGCAAGAGACCAATAAAGTACAGAAGAACATAGTCAATTACCGCAAGGACTTAGTTGCCGCCAGGACGGAAGCCGATGCCGCGCAAAATCAAATCAGTCTGCTGGAAACGCAATTGCAGGAAATGGGCGAAAAGGTCCATGAAGATCATTTGACCGGCATACTGAACCGGCGTGGATTTGATAATGCTTATCAGCGCGAGGCGTCGTGTGCGACACGCAGCAAGACACCGTTATGTTTCGCGTTGCTGGATATCGATAACTTCAAGTTATTAAATGATACGCATGGCCATCACGTGGGCGATAATGCTTTGTGTCATTTGGTGGAAGCGGTCAAGGAAACGGTGCGGCTGGAAGATGTCGTGTCGCGTTATGGCGGCGAGGAATTTGCAATTCTGCTGCCCAATACCGGGCTCAAGGAGGCGATTCAAACCATATCCAGAATACGCCGCTATATGACCAAGAAATTCTTCCTGCATGACAATAACCGCTTATTAATTACCTTCAGCGGCGGCGTGGCGCAGTATCATCCGGGAGAATCCCAGGAAGATCTTTTTAAGCGCGCTGACGGCGCCTTATATCGTGCCAAGAAGAATGGCAAGAATCAGATTATCGCTGCTGATTAGGCCGTTCTACTTGGCATGGCCGTATAAAAAAGCAATATGACCGGGAGCGTTCGGTAACCAGAGAAACAGGCAGGCTAGGTGTATCGCACAGAGTTGCTGTATGCCGATCGGGATTGACTGATATAATTTCTTCCTTTTTACGCCGAGTCCATAAAGCCATGTTGACCCCATCAAAATTCTCCATTCGCAAGTTTCAGTTTGCACTTTTGATTGCGGTGATCTCCGCTTTTATTGTATTTGGTTTGCTGTACCGTACCAGTTCGCAAGGCGATTTTTCCGATACGTATCCCAAAGGTTTTCGCGGTGGCGCCTGCACGATAGAATCGGAAGCGCTCATTATCGGTTACTCAGGCTATTATCTTCCTGAAGGTTATCAGTCGCCGGATGATCTCCGGTCGCCGCATGTGCCTGTGCAGTGCGGGAAAATACCGGAACCGGCATCGCTCAATATTTCGATTGACCTGCTGTATCCCGAATCGGCGCGCGATTTTTCCTTGGCGCTGCGCCTGGTAAAACTTGAGATCGATGAAAAAGAACATCAGCAAGAGCATGAGGTGATGTCGACACTCGCGCAGCAGCATCCATCGGGAGTGATTACGACCGCATTCAAATTGGGCGAGCTCGGGCAATATATTTTGTATTTGGAAGGGAAAAATACCGAGAATGCTGATCTGCAAGTGAAAATTCCACTGCAAGTCGGCTTGGATTGGAAAAACCATCTGAAGAACGCTTTATCACCCTTGCTGAAAAAAGACTGACCGTCGGCAATATGTTGCGTACTCCTAAAATATCTGATGAGTGTGCCGCTAATGGTACTAAACAGGAAGAGGAGAATATGATGGATGTTAACGGTATTGCAGGCTTGGCAACATCAATGGCTGAATTCAGCGCAAACCAGGCAGTCGGAATAGCGGTACTAAAGAAAGCGATAGATTCAAATGCTGCGGGTGCGCTTGCTTTGATTGAAGCGATTCCCGACGCAAATCAAACCTCGGCGAGTCTGCCGCAGCATCTGGGACAGAATGTCAATACTACAGCCTGAATTGATAGGTTTATTGGTTTCCGCAGCGCTACTTTGTTAGCGCTGTTTTATTATGGGCGGCTGGTTTTTCAAACGGACGACATGCTCATTACTATTCCCAAAATGCTTCCAAAGTGATATTTTTATTTCGCTACAATACGTTCGGTAGCGTTTTTCTTTTTTCTTAATGTTAATGAACTGGCTTATTAGCGTGGTTTCGCATGAACTATAGACCCAATTTCAATCTGGCAGCTTTTGATTCGCTCGAGTCGCAGCAAAAGCGGCTGTCTCTTTTGTGCAAAACCGCAGAGATCGGTGAGTGGTCTTATGTCTTCTCCACGGATTTTACCGTCTGGTCGGATTATCTCTATGATTTTTACGAATTAGATAAGGATTTTGAATGCGCTGAGCTATTGCAAAGCACACAGCTCTACCAAGGTTCTGAAAAAGAAAAAATGCAAGCCCTGATTGCGCATGTCACGGCCACGAAAAAAGAGCGTAGCGATGATTTTATGATTGTTATGCAGGATGGCCGGGTCAAATGGCATACCACCACGATTCATCCGATACTGGATGCGTATGGCGAGATCACCGGTTTGTACGGTATTGTGCAAAATATTACCGCGCGGAAAAATAGTGAGCTGGATTTGCAACGGATGGCCTATGTAGCCGAGAAAACCAATGGTATCGTGATGATTACCGATCCCGAAAAGAAAATTATCTGGATCAATAACAGTTTTGAGGAAATCCTGGGATACCGGTCGGAAGAGGTCATAGGACTTGATCCGGCTGCTTTTCTCCAGGGTGAGGAAACGTCTGCCGAGACTATCCGCGAGATTGCCCGTTCACTCCGCAGCAGCGGAACTTTTTCTGGTGAAATTCTGAATTACACCAAAAGCGGTGAGAAAATATGGCTTTATCTCAATATTGCCGCGGTATACGACGACGCGGGAAAACTGATCAATTATGTTGCGGTAGAAAATGACATCACGGTGATCAAGACGGCTGAGCACCGGCTGCAAAAAGCTATGGAAAAAGAGCGTGAGCTCAACCGGTTTAAAACTCAGTTTGTCAGTCTGGCGTCACACCAATTCCGTACGCCGCTTGCAACCATCCGTTCCAGCATCGATCTGCTGGATCTGAGAATGGAATCGGCCGGACTGAGTACTGCCTTTATCGAGTTTTTTCAGAAACATAAAGCCACTATGGCGGAAGAAACAACCCGCATGACAGAGCTGATGGAAAACATTCTGGATATTGGGCGGATCGACGAGGGCAAAATTGAGCTAACCAAGAAACATCTTCCCTTCCGGCAGTTCATGGATGCATTTGTGCAATCCAATGTTGAACCCAACGAGCAGCAAAGGAAACTGGACTACCATTTTGATGCGCCCGATTGCATCGTCAATATAGATGAAATTGTGCTGCGAAATGTTTTACGCAACGTCGTGTCGAATGCATTCAAGTATTCCGAAGGGAAACAAGCCCCGGAAATGACCGTAAAACTGCAAGATGGAGTCTATTTAATGACTGTGAAAGATTATGGCATCGGTATTCCGGAAAAGGATCAAGCGTTTCTGTTTCAGTCGTTTTTCCGCGCGTCCAACGCCAAAGTATATCCAGGAAGCGGGCTCGGTTTGATGATTGCGAAGAAACTGATCACATTGCACGGCGGGGATATTAGTCTTGAAAGCAGGGTTGGTAGCGGTTGCATCATCACCATTCAATTGCCGGTATAAACATACGATGGATAATCCGCTGATTCTCGTGGTGGAAGATGAAAATGCATTGCGCGAAAACATTACCGCCATTATTGCGCATTACGGATTCCAGGTAATCAGCGCGCCATCGGGTGAAGCCGGTGTGAAAATGGCAATGGAATCGAATCCGGACATTATTATCTGCGACATTATGCTGCCGGGAATTGACGGTTATGAAGTGCTGGCACAAATCAAGCAAGCCCAGCAATCAGCAACTCACGCCTTTATTTTTCTTACCGCAAAGTCAACGCGCTCGGATACCCGTGCGGGTATGAATATGGGTGCGGATGATTACCTCACCAAGCCGTTCACGAAGGAGGAATTGTTAAATAGCATCAAAGCCCGGATGGAGAAATTAGCGCAAATACGGCAGACTCAGCCGGAAAAGGATACGTTGATCGAAGCTTCGCTGGAAAAAATAACGAGTCTTACCAAAGCGGAACGTAAGGTACTCAATAAGATAGCCGAGGGCTTCACGACACCGCAGATTGCCGAGAAACTGTTTGTGAGCAAAAAAACGGTTGAAAATCATCGCGTCAACATTTCCCGCAAACTCGATCTGAGCGGCCCGAATAGCCTGATCAATTTTGCGTTGCGATTAAGAGCGCAAAAATCAACTATTCATTTCCCCGATAATCTGCCCGCTGCACCCTCCCACTGATCTTCTAAACACAGTAATTTTTGTTCTATCACGGCGGATAAGTTTCGCTGTCTTGTTTTAAAAATCCCTTTTGCCGTGCTGAAGAAACCACACAGCGATCATTGAAAATGAGTGGATCCACTCATTGTAAAAGCCTGATGATCAGTTATTCTTAATTGCGTAAAAAAGGCTACGAAAGCAATGACAAGCAGTTCGTGATTGCTACTTCGAAGCCGTGTTACGCAGTGTAAATTAACTTAATCAATGGAGGATATGATGGCAACAACTTATGGCACGAGTAGCAGTGCATCAAGTGCTGACTATGATATGTCGCTGTGGTATGACTCAAAATACTACAAACTGGGCATGTTAACCATGCTGCTGGTTGCGATATTCTGGATCTGGTACCAAAGAACGTTTGCATACTCACACGGTATGGATTCGATGGAACCGGAATTTGACAAAGTATGGATGGGACTGTGG
>SSFX01000049.1:0-8939 GCA_008015635.1 Nitrosomonas oligotropha | reverse complement strand
ATCCTATGCACTACCAAAACGAATACCGGGGACGATCTGGTTTCGACGTGGGTTGCAAAGCAGCGCAGGGCATACCGAGGATCAGATTACCTCGTAAATCCATCTGAAAACAATAGTCGCAAACGACGAAAACTACGCTTTAGCCGCTTAATCGGCTAGCCTCTGCACCGGTGGGCCTCAACGCCGGGTCTGGCAACAGACAGCAGAGTCACTAACGGGGATCGCGTTTTATAGGGTCACTTTATAAAACGTTAAACGCAAGGTGACTCGCCTGTCATCAGCCTGCCAGTTGGCGGTTGCCAGGTTAAATTAAATAATATGGCTAAGTATGTAGAACTGTCTGTAGAGGGCTTGCGGACGCGGGTTCGATTCCCGCCGTCTCCACCAATAAGCGGTCTAGTCCAGACCACTCAAGACCAACTAAGACCCATATAAAACAGGGTCTTAGTTCCAGTCTCACAAATTCCCCATTAGTCTTGGCTGATTTCCAAAAGCCTTGGTTGTGGAATAGCAATGACACAAATTTGCCGCTGAACTCACTTATAAATGCTGCTCAATATCCATGCGACTATGCAGGATACGGACAATTTCAATTCGATCTTTTTCTTTATGGCGATAAAAGATCAAATGCTTACCAACACCAAACTTATAATAACCTTCCCGAATATCATTGCATACGCGCCCGATCTGCGGATTATGCGCAAGATCATGAAAGGCCGCATCGAGCTGAATCAGATAACGCTTTTGTTGCGTCTTTCCCCATTGTTTACGTGTATACCGGCCAATCGAAAGCATATCGTCCCTGGCCTTTTGCGTCAGGGTAAACGATCCCATCTAATTTTCACTGTCCAATTCATCCAGAATGCCTTGCAAAGAATAATCCGATGTACCGCTTTGTTCACCTTCAATCAAAGCGCGCCGCAATGCTTCCAGCTTGGTTTCACGTTCCTCAAGCAAACGTAACCCTGCCCGTATGGCTTCACTAGCCGAACCATAGCGCCCCGATTCAATCTGGTGAGCCAAAAATTTCTCGAAATGTTCACCCAGTGTCACACTTGTATTTTTTTGTGCAGGCATGGCAGTCTCCATAAAAAATTACTGATACTAAATTATAATATTTATTGGTATATTCAATGGATAATTTCACTAGCTTTGTTAAACTCTATTATTTATCAATTAAATCGACTCCATTGATCCAGATATGCATTGACGCACAAACGATTTAGCACTAGGAACCACTTGACATGAATATCAAGCTTATCAAAACCGATGCCTTTTACCGTACAGCGCTAAAAGAAGTAGAATCGCTCATAACGGCAAAACCCAATACGCCGGAAGGTGATAAATTGGATATTTAGGTAGCGCTGACCGAATCCTATGGGCACAAACACTTCTCACTTGACCTTCCCGATCCCGTCGAAGCAAGTAAATTTGAAATGGAGTAGAAAGGATTAGTCAAAGGCTTGGAGTCAAGATCGGAAAAAGCAATCGTATCTATGAAGTTTTAATTCGCAAACGCACGCTAACACTAAGAATGATTCAGAGACTGCACCAAGAACTAGGTATTCCTGCTGAGTCTTTGATTAAACAATCCACTCAGACAAATTATGTTTTAGAAAAGGTTGCTAATATCTATCGAATCTGCCTCTTTCGATTACCCTTTCCACTTAATAAACAATAATTCTTCAGTACTGCTGATTTGCAGCGTTAGCGCGCAAATGGAAACTATATGAAACAAGAAATGCTTCATCACTATACAAGCATCAATACTCTTGCTCTTATCCTTCAAAACAAGAAAATTCGCTTTAATCGTCTTGATCGCGTCGATGATGTCAGTGAAGCGCAAGCCTATGGAAAATATGATCTATCAAAATATCTATTTGTAAGTTGCTGGACAGACAAATTAGAGGAAAGCATTCCTCAATGGCATATGTACACAGAAAATATGACTGGAGTACGCATCTCTTTACCTAGAGATTTCCTGGTTTATAAGCCTTTAGATATCCCGAAAGAGACAGGAATCATACACACAGAAAACATTTTTTCCCCGATTTCATGGACTCAAATATTTGCAGACAATTATTTTATATTCCCTTTTTTCGCCAACAAAAAAATGATCGAAAGAAAGGTCATCTATGTGGATGACATACAAGGAATTTATAGCGATGCAGTTAATATTGACGTCGACTTAAATGGGAAGGCAAAGATGGAATTTAAAGGAATTGGTGATTTGGCTTGTCACAAGCATAAGGCATGGGCATTTCAAAATGAATTTCGTTTCGTATTTTTTGCAGTTCCATCTTTAAAAATTCCTCCTGGCGGCTTTGCGAATGGAAACTTTATTTCTAGTTTCTCAAGCCACATAATTCAATGCGTCTATGATCACGTTGCTCCACCTGTTAATTATTTGGACATTGATATCGGTGAAGCTCTAGATAAAATCCAAATCACCCTTGGTCCAAAGTGCAATCAGAGCCATAAGGTGATAGTTGAGGCTTTGGTAAAACAATACACAACTAATGGCACAGTAACCGATAGCGTTCTTACTGGATCAATTCGCCATCCTATTAGAGCATAAAAGAATCAAAAGTAACAAAGCACGGTAGGCTGGGCTGCCGAAGAAAGCCCAGCATCGAGCTATGGATCGATCTGGACAAAACAGAAATAAGTAGAAAAGCTCGTAGATTAAGACGAGCTTGTAATTCCACTTTCCTTAAATCGTAAGCATCCCACCCAAACAAGATTTGGTTTGTTCCAAACGTGTCAGTGCCGACGACAGGTTGAGGCTGGTTTTTTCTTTCAATTCGAGTGCCTGTTCCTTGAGTATGTGCAACGGAATCTCGACTTTTTCTCCAGTTGTGGCCAGTGCGATAACGTTGCCGCTGTCGCAGGCGGTGAGAGCCAGTGCGCGTTCGTTGAATGCTGTTTTGATACGCTCCACACTGGCTTGGTGGCCGCGGCTGCGGCCTAGCAGATTCACCGCGAGAATGCCATTATGGTTCAAGCGCGCCCGGCACATTTGGTAGAACGGCAGCATGTCGAGTTCGCCGGGGCGCGCATCGGCGTCGTAGCCATCCACCAGAATCAGGTCGTAAGTCTTGTCGTTCCCGGCGATATATTGTGCGCCATCCGCAATCACGATATTGAGGCGTAGCGGGTCTTCCGGCAGTTTGAAGAATTGCCTTGCGGCTGCCACTACGCGCGGTTCGATTTCAACCACGGTCAGTTTTGCCGATGGGTAGTAGCGGTATAGAAATTTGGTCAGCGACGCCGCGCCGAGACCGATCAGCAGCACTTTGCGCGGAAAACGCGCATCGTTCCGCAGCAGCAGGCTGACCATCATTTCCCGGGTGTAGTCGAGCTCCAAACGCCAAGGACGTGCGATGCGCATCGCGCCCTGTATCCAATCGGAACCGAAATGCAAAGTGCGCACTCCCGCTTCTTCGCGGATATCGATGGGAAAATTCATTATATTTTTGGTATCCGATAGCTGATTGCTTAAGAAAGCTCTGAAAAAGGTAGCGAGCGACGGCCAGACAAGGCGAAATCAGGTGAAAAAGCGCAGTTTACAAGATGTAAATGAGCATTTTGAGTCTGATTCCAATATAGCATGGCTGAGCGTAGTAGTTTTTAGAGCTTCCTTAAATCCGGCTGGTTGCGAGCGCTTGTTCCAAATCCGCCAAAATATCGTCGATATTTTCAATGCCGATGCATAAGCGGATCATGTCTTGCGTGACGCCCGCTGCGGCGAGTTCGGGACCGGTCAATTGGCGGTGGGTAGTCGATGCCGGGTGCGCGGCCAAGGATTTTGCGTCGCCGATATTCACCAGCCGCTTGAACAGCTTGAGCGCATCGTAAAATTTCACACCGGCCTCAAATCCGCCTTTGATACCGAATGTCATCAATGCCGATGGGCGGCCCTGCATATATTTTTGCGCCAGTTGGTAGTATTCCGATGATGGCAGACCTGCATATTTCACCCATGCCACGGCGGGATGTTGCTCAAGGTATTGTGCGACTTTCAGTGCGTTCCCGGTGTGCCGCTCCATACGTAGCGACAAGGTTTCGATGCCTTGCAGAAAGAAAAAGGCATTCATCGGTGACATGGCCGAGCCGGTATTGCGTAGCGCGACGGTGCGCACGCGCCCGACATAGGCGGCGGGGCCGAATTCCTGCGTATAGACGACGCCGTGATAGGCCGGTTCGGGGTTGTTGAGCATCGGAAACCGTTCCGCGTGATCTGACCAGGGGAACCGGCCGGAGTCGACGATGATGCCGCCAACCGATGTGCCATGTCCGCCCATGTATTTGGTTAACGAGTGCACCACGATATCTGCGCCGGATTGGAAAGGTTTCATCAAGACCGGTGTGGGCACAGTGTTGTCGACGATAACCGGAACGCCGTGCCGGTGCGCCATCGTGCAAATGGCTTCCATATCCGGAATATTTCCTGCCGGGTTACCCAGCGATTCGCAAAATACCGCCGAAGTTTTTTGGTCGATCAGCGGTTCGAGACTCGCCGGATGATCATCTTTGGCGAAACGCACTTCGATTCCCAGTTTCGGCAGCATGTGCGCGAACAGCGTATAAGTTCCGCCATACAGCAGCGGCACGCTGACGATGTTATTACCCATCTCGGCGATATTGATCACCGCATAATGGATGGCCGCCTGGCCTGAGCTGAGCGCCAAGGCCGCGACTCCGCCTTCGAGCGCCGCCACCCGCTGTTCCAGCACATCGTTGGTCGGATTCATGATGCGCGTATAAATGTTGCCCGGTACGGCGAGATTGAATAAATCCGCACCATGCTGGGCATTGTCGAATTCGTAGGCGACGGTCTGATAAATCGGAACCGCCACCGATTTGGTGGTGGGGTCGGTTTGATAACCAGCGTGGATAGCGATTGTTTCGTCTTTCATACCATTCTCCTGTGCGTGAACCTCAAGATCTAGCGCGGAGTTTAGCAGGTTTGCCGCATTTCATTGTGTGTGCGCTGCAAGCGCTGGCAGGGTAGGGTGCTGTTTTCAATCGTTCGGTTGCACGCTCAATCGTCATTTTTCCGTTCGACATGTTCCTGCAAACCGGTTTCGCGGATGGTTTGCTGGTCGTAAATGCGTTGACCGATCGGCACTTCGTAGCCTTTTTCCTTAATCAAAATCGCACCTACTGGGCAGATATTTGCCGCCAGATCGGTGGCTGCCATCGTGCTATCGGCCAGCTTTCCGCTGGGTGTATTAACGATCAGATGTGCATCTGTGCCGCGCCCGGCGATAGCGAAGACATTTTTTTGATCCACGTCACGGCTGGCGCGCACGCACAAGTCGCACAGAATGCAACGGCTGCGGTCGAGCAGAATTTCCGGGTGCGAGGCATCGAGCTCGCGGCGTTGATAGAACTGCGGGAAGTGATCGTCCAGCATGCCCAGATGATAAGCCATCGCTTGCAATTTGCAGTTGCCGGTTTTTTCGCACGACGGGCAGATATGGTTGCCTTCGACGAACAGCATTTGCGTGATGGCTTTGCGCGCTTCGTTTAATTCCGGCGTGTTATTGTGGATTTCCTGTCCCGTTACAGCTGGTGTGACGCACGCGGCAACACTGCGGTTACCGGTTTCAACCACGCACAAGCGGCAATTGCCGCTCGGCGGCAGGCCGGGGTAGTGGCACAGGTGCGGGATGTAAATGCCGGCCGCCAATGCCGCGCCCATGATGGTTTGGCCCGGTGTGAACGGGATTTCCTGGCCGTCGATGCGGATTGTGTTGGGATTGTCTGACATTACTCGTTATCCAGATGCGCTGCGGCATCGTTGCGATGTGTCGCCTGCCGGGCGCTTTCCAGTGCCTGATCGAGATCGAATTGCGCGGTGAAATGGGGTTGTAGAGGGGCGGAAAAAGTGTGCGGGAAATGCTGTAAGCCATCCAGCACATGATGGGCTGCGGTATGTCCCAAGCCGCAGTGCGATTGGTGCTGAATCAGATGGCTGAGCTGTTTGAGTTCTTCGATATCGTGTGCAGTGCCGCGACCCCCGGCGATTTTATCCAGATTGTTTTTCAATAACTGCGTGCCGACGCGGCAGGGCGTGCAGAAACCGCAGCTTTCGTGCGCGAAGAAATGCGCGAAATTGCGGTGGATCGCGAGTAAATCGCGCTGCTGATCAAATACCAGAAACGATCCACCGGTGGAAACATCTTCAAAACTGATGGCGCGGTTAAATTCCGCCGCGCCGAGCAATTTTCCGGCGGGGCCGCCGATTTGCACCGCTTGCACGTTCCGCGCACCGCAATCGTCGAGAATCTGCCGGATGCATACGCCAAACGGATATTCGTAAATGCCGGGTTTCTCGCAATCACCGCTGATACTGAGGATTTTGGTGCCGTGCGATTGCTCCGTGCCGATGGAATTAAACCAAGCGCTACCGTGTGTGATGATATGTGCCGCCGCGATGAAAGTCTCGACATTGTTGACGATGGTCGGCTGCCCCAGGTAGCCATGCGTGACGGGAAACGGCGGCCGGATGCGCGGAATGCCGGGCTTGCCTTCGAGCGATTCGATCAGTGCGGACTCCTCGCCGCAGATGTATGCACCGGCGCCCACGACGATGTCGATGTCAAATTCAAAATTTCCATATCCGAGAATATGTTGACCCAGTAATCCTTGGCTGCGGCGTTGATCGAGTACGGCGTGCAGATGCGGTAATAAATAGCGGTATTCGCCGCGTAAATAGACGAATCCTTGTTTTGCGCCAATGACTAGCGCGCACACCGTCATGCCTTCAATCATTGCGTCGGCATGGTCGCGTAACAACAACCGGTCTTTGAATGTGCCGGGTTCACCTTCGTCGGCGTTGCAAACGACGTAATGCGCATTGCCCGGTGCTGCACGGCACAATTGCCATTTCTTGCCGGTATCGAACCCGGCGCCGCCACGGCCGCGTAAGCCGGATTGCTGGATGACCGCCAGCGTTTGATCAGCGCCTTGCGCCAATGCGGTTTGCAGCGCGCTGCCGGGAGCGTGTTGTTCCATTAGCAGCAGATCGCGACGATATATCCTGTCATGTACGGTAAACCATTCCGTTGGCCAATCGGTGAGCGGAGATTCCGTGGTGATCCGCTGCGCGATCTGTGTCAGTTTTTCCGCATTCAAAGCGGTGACCGGCAGCCCATTGATCAACAGCGATGCGCCCTGATCGCACATGCCAATGCACGAGGTTTCGTCGATACTGATTAATCCATCCGCGCGTGTTTTTCCCGGCGTGACTTGTAATAGCTGGCACAGCATTCGCATCAGGTCTTGATCTCCGGACAGATAGCCGCAACTGGTGCAATTACTGAATGAAATATCGAAACGGCCGCGCGGTTGCGTGGAGAAAAACGAATAAAACGCGACTACCGCAGCCACCTGGCTGAGCGATATATTGAATTCGGCAGCGGTTCGTTGCATGGCGTGCAGTGAAATGTGCCGGAATTGCTGTTGCAACGCATGCAGCCGATGCAGTATATGCTGGCGCGGCGAACCTGAATTGTGCGGGCGTGAAATGTCCATGCGTAAAAGTATACCGGGGTTAAGACCGGAATGCAGAGATGGCTAGGGTTAGTTCTATGAAATATTGCTGATTTTTATAAAAAACGGAACGAAATTCGTATTATAATTAATAACCCTTTTCTCAACAGGAAAAGGCTATGAATGATAAAAATAAGTAAAAAGCGCTGACTGAAACATGCAACGTTAAGGTTGATTGGCGTGAGAACGAGAAGGGCTCAATTTATAAATAGGAGAGATTTTATGTTTAAACAGATTCTTTTGACTGCAGTAGTGTTGTCGGTATCCATTTCCACGGCATTTGCTACAACCACTATCGGCGGCGCAACACTGACCGATACCGCGACGGTGAACAGCGGCACAGTATCGCCAACCAGTTACCTGAGCTATGTCAGTGGTGGTAATGGTGCAACCGGCTGGGCGGACGGATCGACTTATGGTGGTGATGGCTTCACGGCTGCTGCTGCGATGAGTTCGGCCGATCACCATTGGTTGCAGTACGATCCGGCTATTCTGGTGTATAGCCCTGCTGCACTGAGTTCCGTGCTTGCTATTCCTGCCATCGATCACGGCTGGAACGCTGACAACACCGGTGAATTTTGGGAGCCTTTTGAATTCCGTATTTACGGTTCCGATTCCTCCGGCGCATTGCTCGAAGAAGGCCATATCACCAGCGTATGGGCGAGAGGCGTGGATGATACCAGTGCTTTGAAGAATGCCGACGACTGGTCGTCACAATGGTCTTTTACCGGTTCCTATAATTACTTTGCAGTCGTATCGGGCGACCGCCTGGTCGGTGGACCATGGTCTCCTGGTGAAGGTGAAATCGATGCCATCGCAGCCATTCCGGAACCCGAAACCTATGCGATGTTGCTGGCCGGTTTAGGTTTGCTGGGATTTGCTGCACGCCGCAGAAAACAGTAATAACAGTAACAAATAACCCGGTTTTCCGGCAAAAATAAAAACCCCGCTCCGGCGGGGTTTTTTTATGGAAATTGAATTTTCAGGCCAGCAACGCGGCCACAACACCAGTGATGAAAATCCCGTCGAACGTACCTGCGCCGCCGATCGATGCATACGGCGTGCCGAGCCGGGAAATGTCTTTCATGTGCAGCAGATCGGCGCCGATCAATACGCCTAGCGTCCCGCTGATGTACGCGAGTGCGGCGCTTTGTTCCGGACTGATGATCAAGCCGGTCAACGCGGCGCTGATGGGCGCTACCAATATTGGCATGCCGATGCCGAGTCCCTGAATCGGGCGGCTGAAGTAATAACTGATCGCACTGATGATCGCGATTCCCAGCAGTGTGGAGGCTAGGCTGAGTGTGCTGTGGGAAAACAAATACAGCGAGAGCGTTGCCGGTATCAGGCAGCCGCCGAGATTGATCAAAATTTGTGTT
>SSFX01000051.1:0-22832 GCA_008015635.1 Nitrosomonas oligotropha | reverse complement strand
TTTATACCGTGAGTTTCGATTACTTGAGTGTCGAGACACCCGGTTCTTCCACGACCGATCTGGGCGGATTCGTGGGTATCAGTGACGGTAAACCAGGATCACATACTTGGATCGCGGGCACTCAGGCCGGTTATCCGGGACTCAATGTGGTGTTGACCCACAACGGAGCATGGACAAACTATTCGATTACGATCGATGCCAATACCGCTCTGTTTGTTTATGGCGGCACCCCCATGAATGGTATGCCGCTGCATCTTATGCTGGAAGATTTTGTCGGATCTGACGCAATTGCGGGCAATGTGTACTTTGATAATATTGCCGTGACCGCCGTCCCTGAGCCCGAAATGTATGCCCTATTGCTGGCCGGATTGGGGCTGCTGGGGTTTGCCACGCGCTATCGCCGCAATAGCTGCGAGCAAGCCTGAATCCGGCGGCGTATTACTACTCAAATCGCAGTCAATCGGTAAGAAGAATCAAGACCAATCCTGATTATCCTCTGGATTGGTCTTCTCGCACTGCAACGACGCGTTGTTAAAGCGGAATTTAGCCACGCTCATTTATCGTAAATCTTCCAGCAATAATGAATCTTGGCATCGCGAGCGAAATCTTCGGGGATCATTTTGCTGATTGAGCGCTGAGGATACTTTTAGTATTCTGAAGCGGCATTAACGTGACTGGTATCGCCGGTGCTATATCGGATTGTGCGTGATCTGGTTATTGCCCGGTGAGCCTGATTTCTACAAATCAAATACGATAGTTAGAGCCGCTTTAATAGCATCGATATACTGACTCTCCAGTTTTCCTTGTTTTCTGCCAATCCTGGAAACATCAACCGCACGTAATTGCTTGAGATTGATGTGGCGGTTTTTATCCAAACCGTTTTCTTGGGTTGGT
Organism: Nitrosomonas oligotropha; assembly: GCA_008015635.1. GTDB lineage: Bacteria > Pseudomonadota > Gammaproteobacteria > Burkholderiales > Nitrosomonadaceae > Nitrosomonas > Nitrosomonas oligotropha_B. The sequence continues at coordinate 21,938 of SSFX01000051.1, read as the reverse complement.
TCCAGGTTTACTGCGAAAGGCCAGGGTTTGTGGTTCGGTAGCAAAGGGGCAACAATCACTGTTTTGGATTGTGCATTGACAAGGTCGCCTTGAAGCATCACGCATGGTCTTAGTTTCTTTGTTTCCGCGCCCTTTGCCGGTTCAAGATCAATCCAGTGAATATCCAGTTGCTTGAATTCAGTCATTGATCAGACCATCGGAGAGGGTGCTTTCCCATGACTGCAATTCTTCCTGATAATCCGCATCTTCGGCTTCTTCCTGATTGGCTTTGATTAATGCCTGCTTGAGGAAATTAGAACGTTCTTGTTTCAGAAGCGCATTGATGTAAGCGCTACGGTTATCACCGGCAACTTGATCTAGAAATGCAAAAATTTCATCATCCAGCGTGATGGTGGTTCGATGTGTCATAATTTAACGCACACTTATGTGAAGACAATATGATCATACGAAGAAGTATGATCGTTGTCTAGTGCGGACAGCGTGCATGAACGCATGCAGCGTTCCACGCACGAAAAATGAGTCTGCGTTGATTTGCCTTAACCGGTGCAATACTTGCCTGATTACTGCGGGATCCTCAGTGAGAAATTTTCCAACAATAATGAATCTTGGCATCGCGAGCGAAATCCTCGGGGATCATTTTGCTGCTGATGTCTTCGATGACTAAATCACGTAAAGCTTCCTGGTCCATCTTGAAGCGGCGGAAGTTGGTCGAGAAGTACAAAATACCGCCCGGTGACAGCAGGGCTGAGGCGTTGCGGATCAGTTGCACATGGTCTTTCTGGATGTCGAAGGCTTCGTCCATTCGCTTTGAATTGGAAAAGGTGGGCGGGTCGAGAAAGATCAAGTCGAATTGCGTTTTTTGTTTGGCGCTGGCTTGTTCGGCGAGCCATTCCAGGCAGTTGGCGCGTATCACCTTATGATCGCCGCCGATGCCGTTGAGGACGAAATTCCGTCTGGCCCAATCCAGATACGTGTTCGACATATCCACCGTAACGCTCGAAAGCGCGCCGCCGATTGCTGCATGTACCGTGGCGCTGCCGGTGTAGGCGAATAAATTCAGGAAGCGCTTGTCCTTGGCTTGTTGTTGAATCAGCAAACGTATCGGCCGGTGGTCGAGAAACAGGCCAGTGTCGAGATAATCCTCGAAATTCACCCAGAACTTGCAGTCGCTTTCTTCCACGACATGAAAGTGGCGCGAGTCGCCCAATTTTTCGTACTGATCGGTACTTTTTTGCTTGCGGCGAATTTTCAGAAACACTTGTTCAGCGGGAATTTCCAGTACTTGGGGTATTGCTGCCATTGCGCCGGCCAGCCGCTGATTGGCTTTGATTGGATCGACTGTTTTCGGCGATTCGTATTCCTGAACGTTGACCCAGGTTTGCTCGCCTTGATAAACGTCGATTGCCACCGCGTATTCCGGTAAATCGGCGTCGTACAGCCGGTAACAATGAATGTGCTGCTGTTTCGCCCACTTGGCCAGTTTCTTCAGGTTCTTGCGCAAGCGGTTGGCGAACATTTCCGCCTGGCTGTCGACTTGCCCGGTTTGGGCGCGGCGGCTGATGTGTTCGATGCGTTCCTGTTGCGAATGGGTTTTCGGTTCAAAGAAAGCGGATTCCTCGACGGTGAAGCGCAATAACTTGCATTCCAGCGCGCCATTGAACAGCGTGATCGGTTTTTGCGAGCGGATGCCCAATTTGAAACCCAGCTCGGGATTGCCAATGATGATCGCCGCTTGCCAGCCGGTAAAACGGTCTTTCAGAACCTCGCCGAACTGACGGTAAAGCAAGGCAGCTTGTTCTTCGTCGCCGAGCCGCTCGCCATACGGCGGATTGCACACGATCAACCCTTTCGCCCAGCTTTCCGCCGCGGAGGCATCGCTGATGTCGCGTTTCTCGATATGAATTTTTCCTGCCAGTCCGGCATTGTCAATGTGCTGTAACGCGGCGGCGGCGGTGCGCCGGTCTTGGTCGAAACCGGCAATCACCGGTAATTTACTCAAACCTATCTCGCGGCGCTGCTGCGCTGCGTCCAGCAGGCTTTGCCAGAGCGCGGGGTCGTGCTGTTTCCAGCCGATAAAACCGAAATAATCGTGCAGCAAACCCGGCGCGATATCTCCAGCGATCAATGCACCTTCTAAAAGCAAGGTACCAGAGCCGCACATCGGATCGATCAGCGAACCGCCTTGCTGGGCGATTTCCGGCCAACCGGCGCGCAGTAGAATCGCCGCCGCCAGGTTTTCCTTGATCGGCGCGGTGATGTTGATGTCGCGGTAACCGCGTTTGTGCAAGCTCTGCCCGGATAAATCCAGGCTCAGTTGCGCCGTGTCGTTGTGCAGATAGACGTTGACGCGGATGTTGGGGCGCTCGGTATCGACATTGGGGCGGCTGCCGAACTTGGTGCGCATTTGATCGACGATGGCGTCTTTCACTTTGAGCGCGCCGAAATGCGTGTTGTTGATCGCTGGATTGTTTTTGCTGCTGAACGACACCGCCAGGCTGTCGTCCGCATTCAGATGCTCAGACCAGTCGATGCATTGGATGCCATCGTAAAGATCCTGCTGCGATTTGACTTCGAAGCTGCCGAGCAGCAACAGAATGCGGTTGGCGGTGCGCGACCATAAACAGGCTTTATAAGCCATCGCCAGATCGCCCTGAAAAGTCACGCCAGCCATTTTCTGCTGCACGTTTTGTCCGCCGAGCGCCTGGATTTCGTTGGCGAGGATGCCTTCCATCGCTTTCGGCGTGGTGGCGAAAAGTTGGTATTGCGTCATGATTTGCGGCTGTGGTCTGAATAGCCGGGTAGGATACTCGAATGTATTGCTGTCGCGCTGGCTTTTTTAAACCGGAGCGCTCAGACCGTCACGGTGATGCGCTCCCGGGCAAATTCCACCATTTGGCCGCTGCGGATCTTGCAGGTTTTGCGCAGTTCAATCTGACCATCCACCTTGACTTTACCCTCGGCGATCACAGCTTTGGCCGCGCCCCCGCTGCCGCACAGGCCGGTGATTTTGAGCAGATCGTTCAGTGCAATCGTGTCGTGTCCTTTAAGACTGAATTCACTCATGGTTACCTTGTTTCAATTGGATGTAAATGGCCTCGACTTTCTCTCGGGCCCACGGTGTTTTGCGCAGAAACTTCAAACTGGATTTGATGCTGGGATCCTGCTTGAAACAATTGATGTCCACCTTTTTAGCCAATCCTTCCCAGCCGTAATGTGCATGCAGTTCGATCAGCAGCGCTTCCAAGGTGATTCCTTGCAAAGCGTTTTTGGCCTGCGGCTGTTGGTTACTGTCGGGACTGGGCATATTCAGCGGGTTGGAAGCTAACGGGTTTAATTATACGTGCTATACCCGGCGGAGCGTGCGGCATTTGAGATAGCGTAGTAAATGAGCATGTTGAGTCTGTTTCGAGCGCCGTAACGGCAACGCAGATGGTTTTGCAACGGCCCGCTAACTTGCGGGCGAATTTCTTTGCGATGGATCTCTTTTATACGCTGGCGCCAATTTGTGCGGATCGATTGCATCCCGCTGATTTTTGGCGGCGGATGCCCACCACGTCAACTGCGCGAAGGATCGGGCAAAATAGCTCGTCCATCTTTCCGCATCAACAGATGCGAGAAAATTGCCGTCTTCAGCGAGCACCTCATGCGCCTTGGGAACATGAATCATCGCCGAAACCGGCAAGCAACCCAATTCCGACAAAAAAGACCGCATTCCCACCGCCGCCCTGACACCGCCCCATTGCCCCGCCGAATACGTGACAATCGCGCTGGGTTTGTAAGAAAACAGCGAACTGCCGAAGTGATTGAGCAAATGCGCCAGAGCCGGGCTCAGCGAATGATTATATTCCGGACTCACCATGACATAACCGTCCGCAGCTGCAATTTTGTCCGCCAAGGTTTGGAGTTGCGTAGGCGCTTTGCCTTGCGCGTAAGCAAAGTGGGGTTTGAATATCACGCCAAGATCAAAATCCAATGGATCGATCAACTCCACTAAAACGTCGCCTTGATGAAGTTGTGCTACGCAAGCTCTGGCGACTCTCAGACCGAGCCGGGGCGGGTTGGGCGGTGAGCTGTCGCGGACTGTTCCAAGGAAAACCAGAAATTTCATCGATATTTTAGGAAAAATTGGTATAGCATTTGATGTAAGTCACGTGCCATAGGCACGTTGGCTTGATCGAATGGCTAGTGCTCATTACTTTTCAGTTTCTTCGCCTCATAAACTCGAGCTTCCTCGTTGAGTTTACCAATTTCGATTACTTGCTTTTGGAGTAGATCGATTTCCAATTCAAGTGACAGTAGGCGTTCTTCGATCTCAAAGAGAGCTTTTAGAGAAATAAGTTCTGAAGTCGCAAGTTTCGAGATTCCATTCTCTAACAAGTTATTGACCTTCCCAAGGAGCTCGGTGCAATTGTCTACGTTGTCCGTCGAATCGATCATATGTCTGAGATCTTGAGACTTTCGTCGAAGGTCGTAAGCGAGTCGAAGCAACGAAGTTGTCTTCTCGCTGACCCGCACTCGATGGAGAGTACGGTACTGATAAATGCTGAACGCGAGACTAACAAGCGAGATCAGGAGAGCAATTATTGCGGTCGCGGCGGTCATGGGATGCACACTAACTAAAGTCTATAGCAATCGAACAAATCATGTCAGTAAATACACCCTCACCGTTTACAGCAAGAAAATCGTCGCCAATCCCAGAAAAATAAAGAATCCACCGCTGTCTGTCACGGCAGTGATCATGACACTGGAGCCGATGGCCGGGTCGCGGCCGAATTTGCGCAGGGTCAACGGGATCAGGACGCCGAGCAGCGCGGCGAGCAGCAGATTTAGCACCAGCGCCAAGGTCATGACCAGGCCGAGTTCGGCGTTCTGGTAGATGGCAAAAGTGAATAGGCCGACGATGGTTCCCCACAGCAGGCCGTTGACGATACTGACGCCGACTTCCTTGGTGATGAGTTTCCAAGCGCTGCTGGTGTTGATTTGATCGAGCGCCAGGGCGCGTACGATCATGGTGATGGTTTGATTACCGGAATTGCCGCCGATGCCGGCGATGATCGGCATCAGCGCGGCGAGTGCCACCAATTTTTCGATGGAATCTTCAAATAGCCCGATGACACGCGAGGCGATGAACGCGGTGACCAGATTGACGGCCAGCCACACCCAGCGGTTTTGCACGCTCTTCAGAACCGGCGCAAAAAGATCTTCCTCTTCGCTCAAACCGGCTAGATTCAATGCATCGTTTTCGGCTTTGTCGCGGATGAAATCGATCACGGTGTTGACGGTGACGCGACCCAGCAGTTTGTCGTTGTCATCCACTACGGAAGCGGAAACCAGGTCGTAGCGCTCGAACGCATTGGCGGCTTGCTGCGCGACATCGTCCGGGTGCAGTTTGATTATTTCGTTGGTCATGACATCGGCAACCAAAGTATCCGGATCGCTGACCAGCAGGCGGTTGATCAGCAACACGCCTTTTAACTGCTCATTGCGGTCGACCACGAAGAGCTGGTCGGTATGATCGGGCATTTCGTCCAGCATGCGTAAATAGCGCAGCACCACTTCCATCCGCACGTCTTCGCGGATCGTGATGACATCGAAATCCATCAGGGCGCCGACGGAATCTTCCGGATACGACATGGCGGCGCGCAGTTGTTCGCGTTCTTCCACGGGCAGCGAGCGGAAAACGTCGTCCATGACTTCCTGCGGCAAATCGGGGGCAAGATCGGCGATCTCGTCAGCATCCAGATATTCCGTTGCGGCGACCAGCTCGTGATTGCCCATGTCGGTGATCAGTGTTTCACGAACGGCATCGGAGGTTTCCAGCAAGACTTCGCCGTCCCGGTCTGCCTTGACCATGCTCCAGATCAACAGCCGGTCTTCCATCGGAAGCGCTTCCAGAATCACTGCGATATCGGCGGGGTGTAGTTGATCCAGGAAATGTTGCAGCTCGGACAGATTTTGCTTCTGTACGGCAGACTCAGCCAGCGATTCATCCGGAGCGTCCTGCAAATTCACCAGACCTTCGACCAGCTTGTACTTGCGCAGCAAGAACGTGACCTGCTGCAGCGGCGTCGGTGAATTGTCCTGATCGTTGTCGTTGTCCGTTTCTGTCATAGCAGGTTTGCGCTGGCGAGGCGGTTTTTTGTCCGGGATAAATCCAGCCAGTTTATACGCCGGATAGTTTGCAATTTAATGACTGGGAAGTATAACCGTCCGGACTGTGTCAGTACCAACAAAATATTGGATAACTAGCCGGAGTCGTTCCACATTTTTGTATTTCTACGATGCGGCGCTGACATTTCTTGTCGCCAGCTAACAAGAAATGTCACTTATTCTTTGTCTGATTCCTGCTTATCCATGACGAAAATACATTTAATTTATTTGTTAATTGTGTTTTCTTTAATTGTCGGCCGGCAAATTCTTGATTGGCACAGTTCCTGCTTATAGATGGCTCGTAGTATGAAAAAGGCAAACCCTGCGAAAGCAGGGGACGCAAAGTCACTGATCTAAAGGGCCAATGCCCTAGGATAGCAGGACTGCCAGATAGCGCTATCGTCTTGATCACCGCAATGATTCGACAAGTATCGAACGAAGTAATGTTGATACAAGCATATCCACGCAGTTCCGTCCTTTTAACGTTAAGGAGGAACCCTAATATGAATTTCAATCATCAAAAACGACAAACTGTCAATCCGTTGACAACGGATGACGCAGCGGAATTAATAAGAAAAGCCGGAACGAATCACATGACTAAGCTGGGTGCTGGTTTAGTGCTCATGATGCTGGCATTAGCGGCTGCTCCCGTCACCCATGCGGCTGGCCTGCTTTTTAAATCTAATTTTGGTGCGGGTATATCACTTGGAGCACCTTATAGCTTTGCTACTAAAGGGGCTTATCAAGATATTACCGGTACAGACAAGGAGACTGGCTATAGCTGGCCGGTCTCTGCTTTGGGTGCAAATTTCTCGGGTGTGCAACTGATTACTGTCGATCCTATTACTCCCTCGACGATTGGAGATTACATCAGTGGTGAAATCAGATCAGTGACTGGGCCAAAAGGGGAGGCGGTTAATGAACTTTTTCAACAAGTGAAAATAACCGGTGAATTGGGACGAGCTGGTTCACAGGCGCCACTGCTGATTAGAAGACCATGGACAATTGGTGATGTCAATGATTTGTACATTACTTACTGGTTTAAGTATCAGGCAGATCTGGTGACACAGCTGGATAATACGGTTTCATCCGCGAATTGGCGGACACAATTCTCACTCAAGACAGGGGGGTACAATAACACTGGAGAGGGTGATTATCGAATGAGTGTGACCGTAATGAAAGGAGCGGATGATAAGCTCTATTGGCTAACAAAGGGTGATAATTTGGGCGGCGTATTTCCCACTAGAGTCGATTACTGGCGTGAAGATAATCATGTTGTTCCAGTGCCGGTAGATAAATGGTTTAAATTTGAAGTTTACTGGCACCGGTCAAGTGGCGCTGATGGGCGCTTCTGGGCAGCCGTCGATGGTGAAGTGATAGCGGACTACCACGGGCCAAATATGGGTGATTACAATCTCCCTATAACCCGGATTTTTGTGAGTGATCCGTATAGTGGCGGTCATGTATCAGTAGACAATCACATCACCGGATTAGAGATTTGGAATGGCTTCCCGTGTGGCGACGGAGTGTCTTGCTTCGACGCGGATTCTGTTGCTCCGACTGCACCCGCTTCACTTCTGGCGGCATTAAAATCGACTACAACTACGGCAAAAGTAAAAGGCAAGACAAGAACTATTTCTGCCACCTCGGTTACGCTATCCTGGAAAGCATCGTCGGATAATATTGCTGTTGCAGGGTATAACATATACCGGAACGGTACTAAAATTGCAGTTAGCACTTCAACGAGTTATTCTGATTCGCTTGGAAATGCTACTGGGTCTATTTATAGCTACACTGTGAAGGCTTTCGATGCGGTAGGTAATATATCGACTGCAAGTAATGAAGCGCTGATCGTTTATTAGTAGACTGGCATGGTTGATTACGTTTCTGGCTAGCTTGATGTAGCTGTGAATGTAATCAACACATTCTCTTGTTATTGAATTCCCTCCAGATCAGACTCAATCAAACCAGTGATTTTAATTTTGCGATCACTGGTTTTGTTTGCGGTCTGACGTTACGCCATATAAAGAAAGATTCTGCTGCTTGTTCAACCAGCATACCAATTCCATCGGTTATCTGTTGCGTGCCATGTTGCCGGGCGAATTTGAGAAAAGGAGTGGGTTCATGCTGATACATCATGTCATAAGCAAGTAGAGTGTTTGTGAAGACACTGCTGGGTAATTCAGGCATAGTGTTGTGCAGGCTGGCGGAAGTAGCATTGATGATGATGTCAAAATGCTCATCGGTGAAAAACATAAAATCACCTGCTGCAATGTTGCCATAAGTGCTGAACTGTTTCCTTAGCGCTGCTGCTTTTTCAGGGGTACGGTTGGCGATCGCCAGCAGGGCGGGATGCTGCTGCAGGAGCGGCAGGATTACCCCTTGCGCTGCACCGCCCGCACCCATGAGCAGTACGCGTTTTCCTGCGATGGCAATTCCCAGATTGCATTCGATGTCGCGCACTAATCCGATGCCATCGGTGTTGTCGCCGAGTATTTCACCGTTTTCAAATTTAAGCGTATTGACGGCCTGTGCGATGCTTGCCCGTTCCGTTAAGCGGGTTGCCAACTGATAGGCTTCCAGCTTAAAAGGCACGGTGACATTCAATCCCTTCCCGCCTTGTTGGCGGAAGTCTTGCACGGTTGCCTGAAAGCCATCCAGCGGCGCCAGCAAGGCAACATAATGCATGGCTTGGCTCGTTTGTTGCGCAAAGGCGGTATGGATCAACGGTGATTTGCTATGTGAAACAGGATTGCCGATTACGGCATAAGAATCGAGCATGGCTGGTATCTCTGACTGGATTTTCTAAAACTCAAAAATTATTGGCTTAGCAACATATCGGAAGCTGCGAAAACCCAAGTACGGGTGATGTGCAAAATATCCGTGTCCTGACTGATATCCGGTGGAAAGGGCGCGAATCCGTTTTGTCCGGCGAGTTTGACGATATTGACAGCCGCTTCGTCGAGAATTTTTTCTCCGGATGAGCGATTGATTTCAATCGATTCCAGACTGCCATCGGCGCGGATACCGACGGTCAGTTGCAGGTTGCCGTAGAGCTTTTCTTTTCTGGCGGCTTCCGGGTAGTTCAGGTTACCGATACGTTCGACTTTGATGCGCCAGTCTTCGACGTAGCGGGCAAACCGGAATTCTTTAGTACGCGCACCGACAAATTTGCGTTTGGGGCGCTTCTGATAACTGTCATGGTCTTGATCGATCTGTGCTCTCAGGCGGGCAATATCCAGACTGCGCAGCAGTAAATCGGTCGAGTCGACCGCGACCGATTTGCTTTCCAGTTCGTTTTTGTGTTCCTTGGGCAGTTCGATCTGCGGTGTTTCGCTGACAGCGGCCATCAGCTTCTTGGCTTCTTGTTCCAGTTGTTTAACTTTTTGCTGTGCTACATTCTCAGCGATAACCGGTTTGTTTCTAGGCAGTACCGGGAATGGCGTTTTTGCCCGGCGGTCCTCTTCCGTATTGCCTCCGCCATCCAGATTATCTTGCGCCAATAATTGGGATTCTTTCGGTTTTGTCTGTGTTTTGTTGTTAACCAGCACCACTTCCAAGGATGAAGCAATTTTGTCGGATTTCGGTTGCGGAAACTGGAAAGTCACGCCAAAGAATACAATGGCATGTAACAACAGAGAAGCAATCATCGCGGCAACTAGACGATGGCTCTGTAAGTACTGATAACCAGCCAGCGCTAAGGGTGAAGTTGCGAGAGTTTGAATGGTCACAGCCTAAGGGTTAAACCTTGAAGTTAAGTCTATACACTACAGATGATTGCATTATTTTAGGCAACAACAATGGGCTTGTCACATGATTCATGCAAATTTATGGAAGATAGGTCTCTATGCATCCAGTTTTTGCAAAAATTCCGCATGCAAGGTGCGTTCCAGTAAATCGATCTCGGATAATTTGAGTTTGACATAAGCGCCCGGTGTCATCTCAGGCAACGAAGGAACTCGGGCAACGAATGGAATATGATCCAGTTTTACCAAATTTTCTTTGATGACCTGAGCGTTCACGGTTTGAATCTTTTCCTGCAATAACCAGCGCAGGCACCAGTAACGTTCCATGGCACGCTGGAATTCGCCATAAATTCCGTAGGCTGTTTCAAAGTCGCGCATGGCGATTAAAAGGCTGTTGCTGTCCTTGTGGTAGGGTGGCGCTTCATTGCGTAGCATGGCGATGAGTTGCCTTTGATTGATCAGATCGACATACCGCCGCATCGGCGAGCTGCTCCAGGCGTATTGGGAAACACCCAATCCTTGGTGAGGTGCGGGAGAGATGCCCATCTTCACTTTGCCATTGGCTTGGCTGCGAAAAATACCGATGATACCGGCATCGGTGAGCTGTCTGCCCCACTCCGTATTCACATAAATCATCAATTCGGATACCACCTTATCGATCGGAGAGCCACGCCTGCGCTCGCTGATCGTGACATGATCGGCGTTGATTTCAAAGCTGTAATCGACTTTATCGTTATTACTGTCATTGGTTTTGCCACGCTGATTTTCCATTTTGCAGGCAAATTTCCACAAGAGACTCAATTCCTTGCTGAAGGTATGCGTGAAATCGCCTTTGTTTAGTGCGGTTTCGTTGAAATGCTGCTCTAGCGCATTGTTGCGCAGGTTTGCGACAATGTTGATTTTTTCAAGCCGGCTTTCAGTAGCCGTGACGGTGAAATCATCCGATACATCCAGATACAAGGATAGGACCGGGCACAGCTTGTTTTCAGCCAGCGTAAAATGATTGATCACCGTATCCGGCAGCATGGTGATTTTTTTCCCTGGCAAGTACACCGTGGAAAGTCTGGATGAAGCGGTTTTGTCGAATGTTGATTCAGGAGTAATTCCCAATGCCGGTGCTGCAATATGAATGCCGATGCGGAAGCTGCCCAAAGACAGTGGGGTTACGGAAAATGCATCGTCAATTTCTGTCGTTGAGGCATCGTCAATACTAAATGCCGCAACATCCGCTACCGCTAAATCCAGCGGAGCATCATCAACGGACTGTGATTCCAGTTCACCGAAACCGGTGCCTTCTGGAAAATATTCCCAGATGAATTGATTGAAATGGTAATCGTGAGAAGACGGAATAGCGCCGCATTTTTCCAGCAATTTTACGGCAGTGAGTTTTTTTTCCGCGCAGACGACCTCGAGGGCTTTCCATTCCAGTGAGTTTTTATCTGGTTTATAGAGCAAACCGGAGATGCGCGGTTGGAATTCTTCGGGCAGGATGAATTGATTTAACTGCTCAACATAGCGTGCTTGTTGTGCGGCTTGCAGGCGTTTTTTTTCCTGGCCGGCGAGCGCAGCCTTCAGTGCATCCGGTGGTGCGGCTTTGTAGCGGCCATGTCCTTTTTTATAGAAATACATCGGCGCATTTTGCAGCAGTAGCAAGGTCGCGGCCGATTCAACCGGACTTGGGGAATGGCCAAAGTAATCGGCGGCAAGCGTATCGCCGGTAAATTCGGTATCTTGTGCGCAGCATTCCCAAAGAAAATCCGGATCCAATTCATCGGTTATTTTTTGTACATGACCCATGAATTCGGCTAAAGGCGGTTTATCGAACCTGAACAGCACGGCTGAGGCTTTGATTTTCGATCGTTTGCCATGAACAGCCTCTATTTGCAGCGACGTTGTATTGTCAGCCAAAATAGTGCCTATCTTAAAGATTCCAGCTTCTTCATAGAAAACATTCATGAGATTGTTTTTGCAGGGTCGATTGAATAATCGGAACTCAGTTATTGTATCGGAAGGAATGGGTTGTCATCATAAAATTAAAGACTTAAGCGATATTAAAAGACTTCTTTTGTGATGTGAAAAACAGCTTAGCATTTTGCATTATATACGAGACATCGGTTGAATAAAAAAACAGTAGACAATGATTGCCGGGAATGGTGCTGGTATTTCTCAGGATACCGAGCCAGTTTCTAGATATCCGAGAAGTTACTGATTGCCTGATCAAGCAATTGCTTTGTGTCGGCTGGAGTTGAATCAGAAAGTTTTTCGCGGGGCGTGGCAGCGCGGAATGTCAATGGATTGCATGTTGTTGAGACGGAGGAGAGATTTAATCGTTCTGGTGTTTTTTTACGAACGACTGAATGGTGTTTTTCAATTCGGAATCCGGTAGCGTTGCGGCTAATTGATTTAAACAAGCTTTTCCGCTTGCGCTTAATTTTAATTTTTTCTTGCTGTATCCATGTCTTGCCGATGGTTTTGTATTTTTGGTAGCGTAATCCGCTTGCACCAAAATTTGAATTGCAGTAACTTGCCACTCTAATTTCTGCAGCTTGAGCAACAATGATGGAGAGATTTGCTTAAGTTTTGCAGCGATTGCGCCATTCTCGGCCACTATGGTCAGTCTGCCGTCCGCGATCCGGCCAAGGTTACAATGCTGTGCCAATTGGGCTGGAATTAGCTTGGAAAATGTGGATTGATCTTCATGCAGTTTTTGAGCCGCTGTGAACAGGCGCGCGTATTCAGGTGTTTTGCCAAGCAGGTTAAAGTAAGCGTTAACTTTATGAGAGGGCATGGGTATTTAATCGATATCCAATGAAAACAAAATATGAATATTATCTTTATTTCAAATAATTCGGAACGAGCGCGTAAGCTGGCGTTAACCAAAATCCATATTGTATTATTAATAAGCGTTTTGTTACTCATCATTGTGACAGTGGCGCTGAGCTTGAATTTTATTTCATTGCGCTACGCCGATCGAATCGATACGCCTCTTCTGAGAGCCGTACTGGTTAATCCGCAAGAAGAGCGGCATCAGAAGATTCAAACGCATCTGCAAGATAATTTGAATGTCATGGCGAGTAAATTAGGCCAAATGCAGGCGCAATTACTCCGCTTGGATGCTTTGGGTGAGCGTCTGGCGGAATCTTCAGGAATCGAATCGGGGGATTTCGCATTTAATCAAATGCCAGGTCAAGGTGGTGCGAGGAATGATCTGTCTGCTGAAGAGCTGTCATTCTCTGAATTCAGCCTGAAGTTGCAGGAATTATCGAATATGCTGGATGAAAGAACGGATAAGCTGGGCGCATTGGATTCCTTGCTGCGGCATGACCGGATCACAAAGTTTGTGTTGCCTTCCGAGATGCCAGTTGAGACCGATTGGTATTCTTCCGGTTACGGATACCGGATCGATCCGTTTACTGGAAAGCGAGCGTTTCATGAGGGAGTGGATTTTACTGCGGAAGTGGGTGCGCCCATCAAAGCCGCTGCGGGCGGTGTGGTGATCTATTCTGATCGGCATCCTGAGTATGGTAATATGGTTGAAATTGACCATGGTGATGATTTGGTTACGCGGTATGCGCATGCATCGAAGCGTCTGGTGAATCTCGGAGAGGTTGTATTGCAGGGGCAGAAAATCGCTGAAGTTGGCAATACCGGCCGTTCTACGGGGCCGCATTTGCATTTTGAAATCCGGCATAAAGACAAACCGCAGAATCCAGCCAAATTTTTGAAAAAGCCGGGTTAAATGGGAGCACTGATTTCTTTAAGATTTTTGCAGGGTGAGAAATATGCTCACCCTTTGTTTTTTTAAACAATGTGTTTATACGGAATATTTAGAGACTTATGCTAGGCAATCTACTTAAGAAAATTTTTGGCAGCCGCAATGACCGGATGATCAAGCAGTATACCCAGACTGTGCGATCTATCAATGAACTGGAATCGGCTATTGCAGGGTTGTCAGATACCGACTTACGTGGCAAGACAGACGAGTTCAAACAACGCATTCAAAATGGCGAAACACTGGATGCACTGCTGCCCGAAGCATTTGCTGTGGTTCGTGAGACTGGCAAGCGGGTTCTGGGGATGCGTCATTTTGATGTGCAGCTTATCGGTGGCATGGTTCTGCACGGCGGTAAAATTGCCGAGATGCGTACCGGTGAGGGAAAAACGCTCATGGCAACATTACCGGCCTACTTGAATGCATTGTCAGGCAAGGGTGTGCACGTTGTCACCGTGAATGACTACCTGGCAAAGCGCGATGCTGAGTGGATGGGTAAGATCTACCGGTTTCTTGGAATGAATGTCGGTGTTATTTATTCGCAGATGCCGCATGAAGATAAACAAGCTGCTTATGCGGCTGATATCACTTACGGCACCAATAACGAGTATGGCTTTGATTATTTGCGCGACAATATGGTGGCGCATGCGAATGAACGCGCGCAGCGCGTGCTCAATTTCGCAATCGTGGACGAAGTGGATTCGATTTTAATTGATGAAGCACGCACGCCGCTCATCATTTCGGGCCAGGCGGAAGGTGATACCGAGATCTATGTGCGCATTAACGCATTGGTGCCAAAACTTGTCCGGCAGGAAACGGAGGAAAGTCAGGGTGACTATAGTGTGGATGAAAAATCTCATCAAGTCACGCTGAGCGAGGCCGGTTTTGAACATGCGGAGAAGTTGCTGGAATCAGCTGGATTGCTTAAACCGGGATCGAGCCTTTATGATCCGGCTAATATCAATTTGGTGCATCACCTTATTGCAGGCCTGCGTGCTCATAATTTGTATTTTCTGGATCAGCACTATGTCGTGCAAGACGATGAAGTGGTGATCGTGGATGAATTCACCGGGCGCTTGATGTCCGGCCGCCGTTGGTCCGATGGTTTGCATCAGGCAGTCGAGGCGAAAGAAGGTGTTGCTATTCAGAAAGAAAATCAGACACTTGCTTCTATTACCTTTCAAAATTACTTCCGCATGTACCAAAAATTGTCGGGCATGACCGGTACTGCTGATACGGAAGCGGCTGAATTTCAGCAGATCTATGGATTGGAGACAGTCATTATTCCAACGCATAGGCCGATGATCCGGGAAGATCGTATGGATCAGGTATTTCGTACGATGAAAGAGAAAAATGAAGCGATTGTTCGTGAGATTAGAGAATGTTATGAAAGCGGTCAGCCGGTGTTGGTTGGTACGACTTCTATTGAAAATAACGAGTTATTGTCCAGGTTGCTGGATCGCGACAAACTTCCGCACCAAGTTTTGAATGCTAAACAGCATGCCAGTGAGGCAAGTATTGTCGCGCAAGCAGGCCGGCCTAAAATGATTACGATAGCGACCAATATGGCGGGGCGCGGGACAGATATTGTGTTGGGTGGAAATCCGGAACCTGAGATAAAACAGATACGGCATGATGAAAAATTAAGTGACGAAGAAAAAGAAAAACGTATTCAAGAAGTACAAGAGAAATGGAAGCTGACGCATGAAGAGGTACTGAAGAAAGGCGGTTTACATATTATCGGTACGGAGCGGCATGAATCCCGGCGGGTGGATAACCAATTGCGCGGACGTTCGGGCAGACAGGGAGATCCGGGTTCCAGCCGTTTTTTCCTCTCTCTTGAAGATTCTTTGTTACGTATTTTTGCCTCGGATCGCGTAGCCAGTATTATGACGCGCCTTAAAATGCCGGAAGGCGAGGCTATCGAGCATCCGTGGGTTACCCGTGCCATTGAGAACGCGCAGCGCAAGGTGGAAGCAAGAAACTTCGATATGCGTAAGCAGTTGCTGGAATACGATGATGTCGCGAATGATCAGCGGCAAGTCATTTATCAGCAGCGCAATGAGTTATTGGAAGCGGAACAGGATATCTCGGAAACGATAACTGCAATACGCGAGAGTGTTTTGGGAGACTTGTTCAATCTCTATATTCCCCCGCAAAGTGTCGAGGAGCAGTGGGATGTTGCGGGGCTGGAGAAAGCGCTGGCAGCGGAGTATCAGTTGCATTTTCCGGTACGTGAGTGGCTTGAAGAAGAATCCGGCCTGCATGAAGAAAATTTATTTCAGCGCATTATTGATCTCGCGAGCGACCATTATCAGACTAAAGTTGCACAAGTCGGCGCGGACATTATGCATCACTATGAGCGTGTGGTGATGTTGCAAATTCTCGATTCGCATTGGCGGGAACATTTGGCGGGATTGGATCATTTGCGCCAAGGCATACACTTGCGCGGTTATGCGCAAAAGAATCCCAAACAGGAATATAAGCGGGAGGCGTTTGAACTTTTTACGACTATGCTCGAAGAAGTTAAACGAGAAGTTACCAAAATACTGTTGACGGTACAAATCAAGAATGAACAGCAAGTAGAAGCCGTGACAGACACTTTGCGGTCACCGGAAAATATACAACTTCATCATGAAGCTTATGAGGAAGCGTTAGCGGAAGAAAATGGATATATAAAAACCGAGGATGATAAAATTCAACCCTTTGTGCGTCAGAATGAGAAAGTGGGCCGCAATCAGCCTTGCCCTTGCGGTTCAGGTAAGAAATATAAGCAATGTCATGGAAAAATAAAGTAAATCATAATAAACAGTATCTTATTGTAATTGAGCTGAGTGGATTTATCGCAAATAGAAATACTTCCAGGATTGCTATAATCCTTAAAACGATTGTGGTATACTGCGCGCTTTTGTAGTTTGGGTAACGTAATTTAACAAATAAATCTAATAGGGATTGGAAGAAGTTTTTCCTTTGTTGTATTGATAATCTTACAATATTATTACTGATGGAATGATTTAACATGGCGGATAGTTTCAGCATTAATGAAGAGATGAGCGGCAGGAGAAAGTTCCTTGTGGCTGCAACCTCAGTAGCAGGTGGAATTGCTGGCGCTGCGATTGCAACGCCTTTTTTATTGAGCATGATGCCTAGCGAACGAGCTAAAGCAGCTGGAGCGCCTGTAGAAGTTGATATATCCAAGCTTGAGCCGGGAATGCTATTGATGGTTGAATGGCGCGGAAAAGTCGTTTGGATTTTAAATCGTACGCCAGACATGTTGGAAAGTCTGGTTAAAGTTGAAGGCCAGCTTGCTGACCCGAATTCGGATAAGAAACAGCAACCGGATTATGCAAAAAATCGTACACGTTCAATAAAACCTGAGATTTTGGTTGCTGAGGGTATTTGTACTCACTTAGGTTGCTCGCCTGTATTCAGGAAGGATGTGGCGCCGGCAGATTTGGGTCCCGATTGGTTGGGTGGTTTCTTCTGTCCATGTCACGGTTCAAAATTTGATTTGGCAGGGCGCGTATATAAAAGTGTGCCGGCTCCAACTAATATGGTTGTTCCTCCTCATGCATATTTGAGCGATAGTCGGCTTTTGATTGGATCTGAAAGCGAGGGATCTGCGTAAATGAGTAATATATTTAATTCAATGCTTGCCTGGGTCGATAAACGCTTTCCGTTGTCGTCGAACTGGAAAGCACACTTATCCGAATATTATGCACCGAAGAACTTTAATTTCTGGTACTTCTTTGGTTCATTAGCCTTGTTGGTTCTAGTCAATCAGTTGCTGACGGGAATTTTTCTTACCATGAATTATAAGCCGGATGCCAGTCAAGCTTTTGCATCGGTTGAATATATCATGCGTGATGTGGACTATGGTTGGTTAATCCGTTACATGCACTCAACGGGCGCATCGATGTTTTTTGTCGTGGTTTACCTACATATGTTCCGTGGAATGATGTATGGATCGTACCGTAAGCCGAGAGAGCTGCTCTGGTTGGTGGGGATGGTTATATTTTTTGTGCTGATGAGCTTGGCCTTTACCGGATATATTCTTCCATGGGGGCAAATGTCTTATTGGGGAGCGCAAGTAATTGTCAGTATGTTTGGAGCAATTCCGAGTATCGGAGAAACTTTGCAACAATGGCTGTTGGGAGATTTTACGCTCTCTGATGCTGCCCTGAACCGCTTCTTCGCCTATCATGTTGTGACATTGCCATTGGTATTGCTGGTATTGGTTTTTGTGCACATCTTAGCACTGCATGAGACGGGATCTAATAATCCGGATGGTATAGAGATTAAAGAAAACAAAAATCCAGAAACTGGTATTCCCGTGGATGGTATTCCATTCCATCCTTATTATTCGGTTAAGGATATTGTTGGTGTCGTAGTGTTTCTGATCGTGTTCTGTGGAATCATTTTCTTCGCCCCGGAAATGGGTGGGTACTTCCTGGAATATAACAATTTTATCCCGGCAAATACATTGCAAACGCCGGATCATATTGCACCGGTCTGGTACTTCACTCCTTATTACTCGATGTTACGAGCTGTAACAGTCAACTTTCTGGGTATTGATGCTAAGCTTTGGGGTGTTATTCTGATGGCAGGCTCTGTAGTGGTTTTCTGTTTCTTGCCATGGCTGGATAGAAGTCCGGTCAAATCGATACGTTATAAAGGTCCTTATTTCAAAATAGCATTGACACTTTTTGTGATTAGCTTTTTTGTACTGGGCTGGTTGGGAACAAAATCTCCAACACCTTTATACACGTTACTGGCACAAATCTTTACAGTCATTTATTTTGCATTCTTTATTTTGATGCCATGGTATAGCAAGATAGATAAAACAAAGCCTGAACCAAAAAGACTAAAAGAGTAGAAAAATGAAGAAAATAACGATTGCTTTATTAATCTTATGCATGGCTCCGTTTGGCGTGCTTGCTGGTGAATCCGGCATGCCATTGGATAGAGCTCCGATTGATACAACTGACAATGCTTCGTTGAAACGTGGAGCAGAAACCTTTGTGAACTACTGTTTAACCTGTCATGGCGCGAGTTATATGCGCTATAACCGGCATCGCGATATTGGTTATACAAATGAAGAAATTCTTAGCAAGCTGGTTTTGACAGGTCAGAAAGTCGGTGATCTGATGCAATCAGCCATGCGGAAAAAAGAGGGTGAAGAGTGGTTTGGTGTAGTACCACCGGATTTGTCGGTCATAGCTCGCGCACGTGGTGCGGATTGGTTATACACTTACCTGCGCGCGTTCTATCGTGATGATGCGACTCATACTGGCTGGAACAATCTAGTATTTGATCGTGTTGCGATGCCGCACGTATTATATGAACTGCAAGGTGAGCAAAGATTGGTGGTTAAAACATCAGATAAAGGCGAGCAAAAAAGCCTGACACTCGAAAAAGCGGGACAATTGAGTGCTACCGAATATGATAAATTCGTTGGTGATTTAGTTAACTATCTGGTTTATCTGGGCGAACCGCATGCTAATGCGAGAAAACAATTAGGGATTGAAGTAATGATCTTTTTGTTAGGCATGCTAGTTTTATCGTATGCGCTCAAGAAAGAATATTGGAAAGATATTCATTAATATCAAATTTGCTGGATATACAGGTAACTTAGTCAAAGATTAGAAGTTATGATGACGCTATATTCAACAATTACTTGCCCATATAGTCATCGTTGCAGGATTGTGCTGCACGAAAAAGATATGGATTTTCAAGTAATAGACGTTGATCCAAATAATAAATCAGAAGATATAGCGGTGATGAGTCCCTATGGCAAAGCTCCGGTACTTGTGGAACGCGATCTAGTGTTGTATGAGTCAAATATCATCAATGAATATATTGACGATCGTTTTCCACATCCGCAGTTAATGCCTGCAGATCCAGTAATGCGTGCGCGAGCCCGGTTGCTGCTGTTTCGTTTTGAGCAGGAATTATTTTGTCATATCGATGCATTTGATGGCACAGATCAGAAGGTCATTGATAAAGCGCGAGCAGTTATTGCGGATAATCTTGCGATGATATCGCCAATTTTTGATAAGCAAAAATTCATGTTAGGAGATGAATTCTCAATGCTTGATGTCGCCATTGCACCATTGCTCTGGCGTTTGGAACATTATGGAATTCGTCTCCCTAAACAAGCAGCGCCTTTATTGAAATATTCGGAAAGATTGTTCAGTCGTCCATTATTCATAGATGCATTATCGGCGTCAGAGAAAGTAATGCGAAAATGAGTAATAATTCAACGAAACCATATTTGATTCGTTCAATCTATGAATGGTGCATTGATAGCGGCTTTACGCCTTTTGTATCAGTAAAGGCTTATCCAGAGTTGGATGTCCCTATGGAATACATTAAAAATGGTGAAATAGTTTTTAATATTAGTGCAAATGCAGTTCATGGATTGATCATAAATAATGAATCACTTAGTTTTGATGCTCGGTTCAATGGAATATCAAGAAAGCTCGATATCCCATTAGATGCGGTTAAAGGAATTTTCGCTAAGGAAGTCAATCAAGGAATAGCATTTCCACTGGAAGACGAAGAGATTACAGGTGGAACCACTAATGAGCAATCAAGTGATTTAGTCCAAGATTCAGTAGCTGCTCACCCCAAAGCCTCTGGAAAGCCAAAACTTCGTATTATCAAGTAAATTTAATTTGTTCTAATCAATTTGCCGGCATAGCTCAGATGGTAGAGCAGCTGATTTGTAATCAGAAGGTCCCGAGTTCGATTCTTGGTGTCGGCACCATAAAATCAATGAGTTAGATTGATTTTATCATCTTCTAATTTTCCACTTGTGTCAAAATTGTGTCATTCAGAATTTCATCTACAACCATTGCATGTTTTCTGAATTGTTCGGGCGCCAAATGAGCATAACGTTTCACCATCTCAGTTGACTCCCAAGCTCCCATTTCTTGAATTACATTTAGCGGTACACCCTTCTGAGTTAACCAACTGGCCCAAGTATGGCGCAAATCATGCCAACGGAAGTCTTCGATTCCTGCTCTTCTTAATGCTTTTCGCCATGCTCTGGTATTGACCTGAATAATTGGTTTTCCTTGGTAAGTAAACACTCTTAACGAATGTTTGCCAACCTGCTTTCTCAGAACCTCCATAGCCGTTGCATTCAGTGAAATATGAATGCTTTTTCTTGCTTTGGCTTGATCTGCATGAATCCATGCAACATTTCGCTGCAAATCAACCTGCGACCATTCCAATTCAGTAACATTGCGTTTGCGCAATCCTGTTGAAAGTGAAAACTTTACCAAATCAACCAAATGCTCAGGTAATTCATTTAGTAATATTTGTACTTGCTCAGGTGCTATCCAGCGAATCCGCCGTTTGGGTTCCTTATATAGCCGGATAAAGGGTGCTTTCTCAATCCATTCCCAGTCTAAAGCCGCTCTTCGCAGAATGGCCCTGATAGTTGCCAAATAACGATTAGCCGTCGAAGGTGAAGTTTCTTTACATTTTATTTCACCTACTTCAGCAATCACTTCCCGAGTTAATTCGACAAGTAATTGGCCCCTAAAAAACTGTTGAAACCACGCAACTTGCTTCATGTCCTGCTTATGTGAAGCCTTATGTTGTGTCTCCATCAGCCATTTATAAGCCGCTTCATCCCAAGTCCGCTTTGGCTTATCCCCCAGCCTTGCAACTCGCCAGGATTCCGCTTTTAACTTATCGTGGAATTCTTGCGCCTGGGTTTTATCTTCAGTTGCAGCAGAGCATCTAATTCGCTCGCCGCTTGGTGTGGTGAAACTAATCCACCACGTTTTACCACGTTTACAGAGTGACATAATTGTTTTTCTCCATGTCCCACTTGCAACGCTTGCCGAGTGCAAGCATATAACGAGCGAATGTGGTCAGCAAGATCATCTTCAATAAATGCCCACCGCTTCCCCAATTTTGCACCCGGGATAACTCCCGCTTTAGCGCGACGGCGCACTTCTTCAGGGTGCAACTTCAAGAATTGGGCAGCTTCACTTAAATTTAATGTTCTCATGGACTATCCAACTTATTTTTAGAAAATCTTGCTATAACAAAATCAAAGATATGGTTACAACCGAAACCAAGATTAAGGTTGATGCCAGTAAATTAATAATGGCCGCCTGCCTGGAAATTCTGACTAGATCATAAGTTTCCTGATCCATACCGCTTCTAATCTTTTCATCAATCAGCTGAATACAGCTTTCTAGGAATTGGTCTCGTGTTAATTGCGCGTTACTCATTGATGCACTGATAATGGC
>SSFX01000103.1:0-34881 GCA_008015635.1 Nitrosomonas oligotropha | reverse complement strand
GCACGCGGTGGCGCATAACGAACTCTACCGCAAGCTGATCAAGGGCTATATGCTGCGCCATATGGCCAAACCCGGTATCACCGGCTGGGCCCAGGTCAACGGCTGGCGCGGTGAAACCGATGTGCTGGAAAAAATGAAAGCCCGCATCGAGCACGATCTCTACTACCTCAAAAATTGGTCCATCTGGCTCGACCTCTGGATCATCTTCAAAACCGTCTGGATCGTGCTCCGAAAAGATAATGCTTACTAGCTTCAGAAAATTCGATATGACAAAGTCATCAGATGGCGAAACACGATAAAAAATCTTTGAAAGACAATATTCAGATTGAAAAGAGCCAGCCGTTCTAACTGGCCCTCCCTTTTACTGCTTATACAAAAATAGCAGTCAATTTCGCCAACAATCCATTGAATATGGGTTGGAATACACCCAAGAAATTATTCAATTGCAGCACACCGACAATGAGGATCATTAAACCGCCGGCAACTATGCCATATTTGAGGCCCCGTGCAAAATTGGCCGATGCTGGCGCACGCGTG
The DNA here is from genome assembly GCA_008015635.1 of Nitrosomonas oligotropha. Taxonomy (GTDB): domain Bacteria; phylum Pseudomonadota; class Gammaproteobacteria; order Burkholderiales; family Nitrosomonadaceae; genus Nitrosomonas; species Nitrosomonas oligotropha_B. The sequence goes on along the minus strand of SSFX01000103.1, from coordinate 34,344 downwards.
TATGTTTGATTGGAAAACGCCAAAAATATTTTTAGTATCCCCAGCAACACACCCGTGGCAATACAGCCTAGAAATAGATGCAGCGCACAAAACACTCGCTTGGTCAGATTCTCGTCAGCGAACTCAAGACTTGAGAAGCGAAGACAAACAATAATCACAAAGAGCAAAATGAGGGAGTTCCAAAAACCTCCGAATCTCATTCTAAACTCGCTTTCCATACTCATATTCCTCTCCCTCTTAACAAAATAATTTAAAGATTATCCAAGCTTATAAAACTATCAAAAACGATCACGAATTCATGTACTCGACGTCAGCAAAAAAAGCGTATGTATGTACAAATACCGATCACTCTTTTTTATCTTGCAGGTTATTTTAGAGCTTGATGATTATAGCTAAATTAGTTCTATTTGTAGTCTCACCCAATAACAAATTTATTCATTTTTCTTTCACTTATCTATCAATCAGTTAACCATCGATTAAGAGCGCATTCCCAAAAAATCCCTACAAGCTTTGCACAAAAAAGATTTATAGTTGACTAAATCAATCGGGTATTGTATAGTTGACTATATTGATCAAGTATTATTTAACAACAAGTATCTTATATAACCATCAACCCATCCGATTCTTACAAGGAGTCAATCATGAGATTAACAACGAAAGGAAGGTTTGCAGTAACTGCACTATTAGATCTTGCTTTACAACAAAGCAATCATCCCGTAACGCTGGCTGACATCAGTCAGCGGCAAAAAATCTCACTCTCGTATTTGGAACAGCTGTTCGCAAAATTGCGCCAATCTGAGCTTGTGGATAGTGTTCGTGGTCCCGGGGGCGGTTACTGTCTGGCGAAAGATTTGGACAAAGTTTCGGTGGCCGATATTATTCTCGCCGTCGATGAGCCTATTGACGCAACCCAATGTGGCGGTAAAGAAAACTGTCATAACGACGGAAAGTGCATGACACATGACTTATGGGCAAAACTGAATGAACTTATTTTCGAATATCTGGGTGCGGTGACACTTAAAGAACTGGTTGATAATCAGATAAATCAACAGGATGGTACCATTATGCCGCTCCTCGATATGCGTGAATCAACCGCTGCGTAAATTGAAACCAGTTGATGAAAACACTCAATTTGCCATGAGATCACAATACTTTACAGAACATTTTAATTGAATCTGTGTCCAATTTTCCGGTAACTTCGCTGATATCTGAAGCCCGCTTAATAGCACGAAATTGATAAAATTAAAGTATCGCACCTGATTTAAATTGAGAAAATTGAACTGTTATGCCAATCACATTAACTGAAAATGCCGCGAAACATGTCCGGCAACAACTTGCAAAACGAGGTAAAGGTTTTGCCCTGCGCGTCGGAATCAAGAAATCCGGTTGTTCGGGCTTTGCTTATACCTTTGACTATGCGGATGAGATCAATTCGAATGACCAATTATTTGAGTCTCATGAAACCAAGGTTGTTGTAGATACAAACAGCTTGCCTTATCTGGACGGGTCGCAAATTGATTTTACCAAAGAAGGTCTTAATCATTCTTTCAAATTTATCAATCCTAATATCGATAATACCTGCGGCTGCGGAGATAGCTTCAGTGTTAAAGAATCTGCTAAGATTTAAGCAGTAACGACTTCAATCACAGTGGTTTCTCAATTTGCGAATTAACCCAACCAGCTATCCGGCAATTTAAGATTCAAAGCGATCTGTTTCAAACAAAAGATACTAAAAAGGAATAAACCAAATGAGTGCAGTATTGCAAAGTCTGGTTAATCAACCGTACAAACATGGCTTCGTTACCGATATTGAGTCCGATATCGCCCCTAAGGGATTAAATGAAGAAATAATCCGGTTAATATCGGCTAAAAAAAATGAACCCGAGTGGCTTTTGTCATTCCGTCTGAAAGCCTATGAAAAATGGCTGACCATGACAGCACCTGAATGGCAGAACGTACACTATCCAAAAATCGACTTCCAGGATATCAGTTACTATTCAGCACCAAAGCCGAAGAAAAAACTGGCCAGCATGGATGAAGTCGATCCTGAATTATTACGCACATTTGAAAAGCTGGGCGTGCCGATGCACGAACGCGCCGCATTGGCCGGTGTCGCTGTCGATGTGATATTCGATAGTGTTTCAGTGGCCACCACTTACAAACAGAAACTGGCGGAAGTAGGCATTATTTTCTGTTCCATCTCGGAAGCTGTACATACTCACCCTGAGCTTATTCAGAAATACTTGGGTTCTGTTGTTCCGGTTGGCGACAATTACTTTGCGGCTTTGAATTCTGCAGTATTCACCGACGGTTCTTTCTGTTTCATTCCGAAAGGCGTCAAATGCCCCATGGATTTATCCACCTATTTCCGCATTAACACGGAAGGCTCCGGGCAATTTGAAAGAACGCTGATCATAGCGGAAGAAGGTGCATCCGTTTCCTATTTAGAAGGCTGCACTGCTCCGCGATTCGATACAAATCAACTGCATGCTGCTGTTGTTGAGCTGATCGCCTTGGATAATGCGGACATTAAATATTCAACAGTACAAAATTGGTATGCCGGTGATGAAAATGGGGTCGGCGGTATCTATAACTTCGTCACGAAACGAGGACTGGCCAAAGGCGTCAATTCGCGCATTTCCTGGACGCAAGTGGAAACCGGCTCTGCGATCACATGGAAATATCCCTCCTGCATTTTGCGCGGCGATAACTCTGTCGGCGAATTTTATTCGGTCGCGGTCACGAACAACTATCAACAGGCCGATACCGGCACCAAAATGATTCATATTGGAAAAAATACACGCAGCACCATCGTCAGCAAAGGCATCACCGCGGGCCATTCCAATAGCAGCTATCGCGGATTGGTGCGGATCGCGCCAACTGCGGAAGGTGCGCGCAACTATTCGCAATGCGACTCCATGCTGATCGGTGATCAATGTGGCGCGCATACGTTTCCGTATATTCAGGTGCACAATAACAGCGCCAAGGTTGAGCATGAAGCTTCCACGTCAAAAATCGGTGAAGATCAGCTCTTTTATTTTTCACAACGCGGCATCGACGCCGAAGAAGCTGTCTCAATGATTATCAATGGTTTCTGCAAAGATGTATTTCAACAATTACCGATGGAATTCGCGGTTGAAGCCACCAAGCTTCTGAGCTTCAAGCTGGAGGGCAGTGTCGGATGATTATTGCAAATAGCCCCACCATCCTTTCGGTGCAAGGCCTGCGCGCCAGCATCAACGGCACTGAAATTCTCAAAGGGATCGATCTCACAGTCAAAAGCGGTGAAATACATGCCATCATGGGCTTGAATGGATCAGGTAAAAGCACTTTTGCCAAAGTGCTGGCTGGTCATTCCGCGTATGAAGTCACTGGCGGATCGATTCAATTTGCAGATAAAAACTTGTTGGAATTACCCCCCGAAGAACGTGCCCGTGCCGGGTTATTTCTTGCTTTTCAATATCCAATTGAAATTCCAGGTGTAGCCAACACGCAATTCCTTCGCCTTGCCTATAACACGGTGCAAACACAACGTGGCAAAGAAGAATTGGATCCGCTCGAATTCGATGATTTTGTACGTGAGAAAATGAAATTACTGGAAATGAAACCTGATTTTCTCGATCGCAGCGTCAATGAAGGCTTTTCCGGTGGTGAAAAGAAACGTAACGAAATCTTGCAGATGGCGTTACTGGAACCCAAATTGAGCATACTGGATGAAACCGACTCAGGTCTCGATATCGATGCGCTCAAAATCGTCGCCAATGGCGTTAACCGGATTACCAACAAAGACAATGCAACGATTCTGGTAACCCATTATCAGCGCTTATTGGATTATATCGTGCCGGATTTTGTGCATGTCATGCAGGCGGGCCGCATTGTCATGACCGGCGGCAAAGAGCTCGCATTGGAATTGGAAACACGCGGTTATGACTGGATCACTGCAAACAAGCAGCCGGTTGCCGGAGTTAACGCATGAGTGAAGCGATCAATACCAGCTACCTTGAATGCCTTCTGAAGTCCTGGCAGGCAAAGCCGGCTGAATCACGCGCTTGGCTGAATCAATTGCGTGCCCAGGCCATCGATTGCGTCAGCACACAAAAACTGCCGACCAAGCGTGACGAGGAATGGCGCTTTACGGATATTTCGCCGCTCACTACCCTGCCCTATCGGCCATCTCAACCGGATTCGGCCCTAAAAATAGAAGACATTCAGCATTTGTTTCTGAGTGAGGCAAAAAATCGTCTGGTGTTTGTTGACGGTCACTTCTCTCAATCATTATCGGCCATCGCCGAACCTGCAGCACTGATCGCGGGTAATCTATCGGCATTGTTATCTACACAGGCATCGATCCTGGAATCTCATTTGGGTCAGCACGTGCCATTTGACCACAATGTGTTTGCCGCATTGAATACCGCTTTTCTGCAGGATGGCGCTGTCGTCATCGTACCCAAAAATACCGCCATTGCTGAACCGGTTCACCTGCTGTTCATAGCAACACAACATGAAGTTACCAGTTACCCGCGTTGCTTGTTAATCGGCGAAACGGGCAGTCATGTCACGTTGATTGAAGATTACGCCACGCTTCAGAATGCTGCTTACATTACCAATTCAGTCACGGAAATCAATCTGGCCGGTAATGCCCATGCCAAGCATATTCGCGTGCAGCGTGAAAGCGCGAAAGCTTTTCATTTGGCGAATTGCGCGGTATCGCTAGCGCATGGCAGCAATTATCAATCGATCAGCATTTCGCTTGGATCGCAGATTTCCCGCTATAGCCTGGATGTGCGCTTAACCGATGAAGCAGCTGAATGCAGCATAGACGGATTGACATTGATATCGGATCGCCAACTGGCCGATACCCATACTTGTATCGATCATGCCAAACCGAATGGCACCAGCCATCAGCAGCATAAGTGCATTGCCGATGACGCATCACACGCCGTGTTTAATGGAAAAATCATCGTACGCCCTCAGGCGCAACGCACTAATTCATCGCAATCCAGCCGTAACTTATTGCTGAGTAAAACAGCACAAGTGGATACCAAACCGCAGCTGGAGATTTTTGCCGATGATGTGAAATGTTCGCACGGCGCAACGGTCGGGCAGCTCGATCAGGAAGAGATTTTTTATTTACGCAGCCGGGGGTTGTCAGAAACGGCTGCACGCAATTTATTAACGTATGCCTTTGGTGCCGAAATAATCAGCCGTATCCCTGTTTCCTCGCTTAGGCAGCAACTCGAACAAGCGGTACTCGATCAAACGCAGAGTAACCCATCATGACGCCCGTAAATGCTTCATTGAAATCTGACGTTTCTTCCAGCCCGGACTGGGAAAAGATTCGCGCCGATTTTCCGATTCTGCAGCTCAACATTGGCGGCAAGCCATTGGCCTACCTTGACAATGCGGCATCGAGTCAAATGCCGCAACAGGTAATTGATCGTCTGGTGCGATATCAGACGACGCAGCATGCCAATATCAATCGCGCCGTCCATTATTTATCCGAGGTCGCCACACTGGAGTATCACAACGCGCGTTGCAAGTTGCAGCAATTCATCAACGCACGCGAAGACCGGGAAGTCATTTTCACCAGCGGTACGACCGACTCCATTAACCTGGTGATGCATGGTTATGGCCGGAAATTTATCAAAGCAGGCGATGAAATCATTCTGACCACATTGGAGCATCACTCCAACATCGTACCGTGGCAAATGCTGGCTAACGAGAAAGGCGCAACCATCCGCGTTGTTCCGATCAATGACAAGGGCGAAGTGGAAATTGATGAATATGAGAAATTATTTAACGAACGTACCAAGTTTGTCGGCCTGATCCACGTATCAAACGCACTCGGCACGATCAATCCCATCAAAGGAATGATCGATTTCGCGCATCGGCACGGTGTTCCGGTATTGATTGACGGCGCGCAGGCAGCACCGCATATCACCATCGACGTGCAAGCGCTCGATTGCGATTTTTATGTCTTTTCCGCCCATAAACTGTGTGGCCCGACCGGTGTCGGTATTCTTTATGGCAAAGCGGCTTTGCTGGAAGCAATGCAGCCCTTTAAAGGCGGCGGCGACATGATCACTTCCGTCACATTTGAGAAAACGATCTACAACACCATTCCGCATAAATTCGAAGCTGGCACGCCGCCCATCGCTGCCGCCATCGGTTTCGGCGCAGCCGTCGAATATTTAACGGCGATCGGTATCGAACAAATCGCTGCTTATGAATTAGGATTACTGGAGTATGCCACGGCATGCCTCAATGACATCCCCGGGGTCAGGATCATCGGCACCGCCGCGGAGAAAACAGCGGTCATTTCCTTCGCCATCGATGGCATTCACCCGCATGATATCGGCACGATCCTGAATCAGGATGGCATTGCAGTCCGCACGGGGCATCACTGCGCCCAGCCTGTCATGCAACGCTTTAATGTACCGGCCACTTCACGCGCTTCATTTGCTTTTTATAATAAGAAAACAGAAGTTGATGCTTTGGTGGCGGGCATTAAAACTGTCCAAAAGATTTTTTTATAATGCATACCAATTCACTGTATCAAGAGGTCATTCTTGACCATAACAGAAAACCGCGCAACTACGGCAAGCTGGATCACGCCAGCCATCATGCCACCGGGCATAATCCGCTCTGCGGCGATCGCCTCGATATTACGCTGCAACTGGAAGACGATCAGATCAATAACATCGCGTTTCAAGGCGAATCCTGCGCCATCTGCAAAGCATCCGCTTCGATGATGACTGCGGCGGTGAAGGGAAAATCGCGTGAAAATGCGGAAATACTGATTCATGAATTCCGTGAACTGGCTACCGGAAAACTGGATACCAATCAACCGCATCATCTGGGCCGGTTGACTGTTTTCTCCGGCATACGGGATCTGCCGACACGGGTCAAATGCGCGATTTTACCGTGGCATACATTACATGCCGCATTGAATTCGCTCGACGGCGCATCGACAGAAGCCGACGATTCCGCGCCAACGATACCGAATCATTCTTAATGTAACAAAACAACGTTCAACGCTAGGTTCGTATGATGTTGACTCGATCTCATATTACGGCCCTGTATAACCTCACCGATTAACTGTTGGATTCAATATTACCACCCATCAAAATGCCAAAAATTGCTGATATTGAAGGTACGCCAAATAAAAATGCCTTGAAGTTTATCCTCAAGGAACCACTGACCTGGGGTGTTGCACGTTCGTACGATAACGCCGAAGCTGCCAAGGATGATCCATTGGCTTCCGCGCTATTCGACATCGATCATGTCACGAATGTTTTTTACATCGATCAATGGATCACCGTCACCCAAGACGGAGATGCCAATTGGCAGGATCTGGCACGTGAAATCGCCGATCCTATCCGTGCGGCGCCAGCCGCTACGGCGCAATCCGCCGAAACAGTAGCGGCTGCGAGTAATGCACTCGCCGATTTAAGTCCGGAAGATCAATTGCGCCTGGAGAAAATCAATGTCCTGTTGGATGAAGAAGTGCGTCCGTACTTACAGCACGACGGTGGCGATTTGCATATCCTGGGACTGGAAGGCAATATTTTGCGCATTCACTATCAAGGGGCATGCGGCACGTGCCCCAGTTCGATATCCGGCACCCTGAGAGGAATTGAGAACATGCTGAAAACGCTTGAGCCGGACATTCAAGTCATCGCCAGCTAGCACCCCAATAAAAAAGGTGACCTCGGTCACCTTTTTTATTCGGTAGATCAAAGTGATTGATCAGACACGCTTTCTAAATTCGTGGTTATGCGGATCAATTTCGATCTTGTCACCAATTTCCACAAAACCGGGAACCTGGATTTCATAGCCTGTTCCCAGGAGTCGGGCTGGTTTCATGATCTTTCCGGTGGTATCGCCCCGCACTGCCGGTTCGGTATATTCCACTTCCCGCACAATCGTATTCGGTAATTCAACGGAAATCGCTTTGCCATCGTAGAAAGTGACCTGACAAACATCTGTCATGCCATCGATCAGATAATTCAGAACATCCGACATATTGTCCGCTTCCACCTCGATCTGATTGTAATCGGCATCCATGAAAACATAGAGCGGATCGGCATAGTAGCTGTAGGTACAATCTTTTCTATCGAGAACGACCAAATCAAATTTCTCATCCGCTTTGTAAACCGTTTCCGTCGTGGTACTGGAAAACAAATTTTTCAGCTTCATTTTAACCACAGATGCGTTACGGCCAGATTTCGTAAATTCTGCTCGCTGCACAACCATAGGGTCATTACCAACCATGACGACGTTACCTGAGCGTAATTCCATTGCGGTTTTCATATTTCTGTCAGTTCCAAAATTAAGTTATATGCAAAGTTGATGTTATGTTGCAGCGCCAACATCCGATTCAAAAACGGCGAATTATAGCTGATTTTCAACAAACTGCACCAGACCGGATACTAAATCATCCTGCTCGAGCAATTGTTTAATCCATTTTTTATTATGCTGCATCAGAGACTCACGCAGTGCCAAGAAGTTCATCCACACGGTAGCATTTAATACCTTCCCGCCATTCCAGCACAACCACATTTCACGCACCGCGTTGGCCATTTCCAGCGGCATATCCACAGTATAGAGATCAAGAAACGCGTCCAGCTTTTTCCAATGCACGCCTTCGGCCTGCGGATAAATATTCCAGATAAAAGGATTGCCCGCCCACTGCGCACGTACAAAGGAATCTTCACCGCGCACAAAATTGATATCGCAGCTCCACAGCAGCCGGTCGTAATCATTTTGCGCCATAAATGGAACGATCTGTACGGTCAACTGCTTATATTTGATTAATGATTCATGGGGTAAGGCTGCATAACTTAGGATTGCCACAATGCGATCCGCCGCACGCCCCTGCGGTACAATCAACAAAACCGGATTTAAAGACTCTGACAACAGCCCGATCAGGTTCTCAATCGGCGCTGAGTCGTAACAAAATAGCGCGATGCGGATCTCATCGGCCCGGCACTCACACAGGCCTTTTTGATCCAAAAAAACTCGCTTTGCAACACCATCAAAAACTTCTCTTTGCGTCAGTAAATTCTTTTCCTGCAACAATCCGCCCGTGCCCTTCACAAATCCAGGAAAAAAGAATGTCTTGATTAAAGGAAAGCGCGGATGCGGTGAAGGCAGGCTGTGATATTGCGCGACCCAAGGCTCGGCACTGAGATATTCCAGATTAATCCAGACGGGGCGCTTGTTCTTGCGCACCATCGCGGCAATATATACATCAGGCAGCTTGCAAGCGAATGCTTCAATCACCACGTCAGCCGGTTCAACATCAGGAAATACCGTTTGCCAATGGCAGACTTCAATACCTTGCACGTTTTGCTGTTGAATTTCCGCATTTACGTCCGGTGCAATGCAGGAAAAACAGAGTAAATCATCGACCCATAACCGCACCTTCTGGTTATGATCTTGTGTCAATTGCTTTGCCAAACGCCAACACACACCGATATCGCCAAAGTTATCGACAACCGTGCAAAAAATATCCCAGCGGCGTTGCATAAGGTTCCGGATTAGAAAAACACTCTTCCGTCACGTATTGATAAAGGCATTACGCTATTTCGCACAACACTGCCAAGGCAGGATGGGCTCAATGGTTACCCTCGTTCAGAATTTTTTCCTTCTGCTGCTCAAATTCCTGTTCCGTCAGAGCGCCTTGGTCGCGCAGTTGTTGTAACCGTTCCAAGGCCGACAGGTGATGATGTCTCTGCACGGAAATGCCCGTGTCTAATTCAGCGGAGGTAACCGGTCCGGTTTTCACGAAACCAAAAAATTTTCCTATTCTGGCGAGCAACACTTTGATCAAACGCCATAACTTCGGCAGTAACCAAATGGCAATGCCGATAAAAATAACCAGCAGAATGAGAAAGATTTCCGGGTGCTTCACTGCGGCCCACATTCCTGAAAACACCAAAAAATCCCCAGTAAGCGAAGCCGACCAGTTGGTAAAAGGCTCGGGCGAGGTATTGATCAACAATCTTGTCCCTGCTTTGGTCGCATGACTTGTAGCGGCCAAGCTCCCCCCCAGAATACCCGCTGCTATCTCAAGCGCCGGTGTCACATCGCCGACCGCGCCTGCCGCCAGCATGGCGCCAGCCGGAATGCGCACAAACGTTTGAATGGAATCCCAGGCGGAATCCATACCGGGTATTTTATCGATAAAAAATTCGATGAAATACATCACGGCAGCGGCGCCGATCACCAATGGATCCTCCAATACCGTCAGCTCGGCTGGCAGGTCAATATGACCGGTCGAACCACCCCAGCCCAATACCAGCAAAACCGCATACAGATTGATGCCGCTCGCCCAGGAAACACCCATCATCAAGGCGATTGTCGTGAGTAATGCTTCGTAATTTTCCATAATCTGATTTTCTTAATGAATACCCAGGCTTATACTTGCTGGTTAATATCAACCGCCACGGATCAGAAGAATCGGGATATCCGCCGTGCGCAGTATCCCTTCTGCAACACTACCCAGCAGCATACGGCTAAAACCGGATCGGCCATGGGTCCCCACAATGATCAGATCCGCTTGCGTATTTTTCGCTTCGGCGGTAATCACATGCGCGATTCGTTCTCCATTGGCTTCGAGTAACTTTGTCTCCACCGGCACTCCGGCTTGCTTTAATTTCATCTGTGCTTCGGCAAGTATTTTTTCGCTGCTGTGTCTCAACGAATCGACCAGCTCGGCATAATTGAGATAATTCTCCTCATCAAAATACCCGATTTCCTCCAGTACATGCACCACTTCCACGTGTGCCTTGTGCTGTTGCGCAAATTTAATCGCCTCGGCCAATGCGCGTCCGGATGTTGCACTGCCGTCAACCGGCACCAGAATTCGCTGATACATGACACCTCCGTAAAAGTAGTAATATATTCAGGAGTTTTAGCAAAACAAGAAAGTTTGCACAGTACCTGGATAGTGACAGTATCGCATTGTATTTTGAAACAATAAAAATGCATACAGCGAATTTCTTTCTCCCAGTATGCCTGAACACCTGGAAAACCGGCCGATTCTTCAGTACACTTAATTTTGGTACCTTTTGCGTTCTTTATGAATGCTTGATTTACCGGATTATAAAATAATCAACTGAGAATCTTATTTTTCTCGTATCCACTGAAACCCATCGCACTTCACTATTCGTAGCTAGAACCAATACGGATACAGCGATAAAATCTACCGGGAAGATAGTATGCTGAATCAGTCAGAATTACAGAACAATAAGACGATAAAGTTTTGGTTTCATGCATCATCACCACGTCTTTGTAAAAAAGCTTATTCACTATCGAATCTGCTGATTCTTATCATTATTGCCCTGAATTTCGCCGGATGCGCCTCCCAGGAACAACTCCCTCCGCCGGTTATTGAAGCAGCACCCGTCACTTCTTCACAGGAAGAAAATCTGCGCAAGGAAATCGCACGCCTGGAAAAATTGCTCGCGGAAAAAGATGAATTAATCAAGAATCAGCAAATACGCCAGCAAAATCAGGCGCAAGTTCTGCGAGAAGTCAACAAGGAAGCAACGCGGGCGCAAGTCAAGCTGCACAGACTCGCCACCAAGCCTGGCACGGCTTCCGCCATCGCGGAAACCGAGGTGGCGCTGGCCAATCTGAAGCAAACGAAAGTTTCTCCAGCGAACCAGGTGCTGCAAATTCAAGCCAAGCATTTGGTCGATACCGCCTCGATGCTGTTTGCCAAGGATCAATATGCCTCGGCCATGAATTATATTACCCAGGCCAAGCAATTGATCAGCTTGATCACAACCCCCAATCACAAAAAAACGGCCGATGAAAATAACTCGCTGCTGGAATTTCATACACCGATAAAATTGCACACCAAGGCAAACATCAATTTACGCAAAATGCCTAGCGCCAAGGCGCAATTATTGACCACATTGAAAAAAAATACCGTGGTCATAGCGAATGCCAGTCAGGGTTCATGGTTGCGCGTTCAAGTCGACGAGAAACAAGGCTGGGTTCTCAATACCGGTCTTGAAGCAGGCAAAAATCACCATCCTTAGCAGGCCGTTGAGAAACATCCGAGAGGCAAAGCAGGCAAGAAAGCGCAGGGTTACACGTGATAATACATGATGAGTTTGTAGTTCATTGCAGCGGCAATGCAAACCGTTTTTTCAACGGCCCGCAAGCCTACTATATGGCTGAATCGGATTTAGGCTGTACGCAGTACACACGATCGCGCCCCGAGCGCTTAGCTTCATACAACGCACCGTCAACCCGGGATAACAAAATAGTCAGCGATGTGTCTTCCGGTTCACTTTGAATGACGCCGATACTGAGCGTTACTTTGAATGTCTTGCTGATCGTGCCGCAATGCACACTTGCCGCGTGTGCCCGGATGCGCTCCGCAGTCTTCAGCGCTTCACTGATCGCAGTATCCGCCAGAATGATAATGAATTCATCGCCGCCAAAACGGGCTGCAAAATCGACGTTGCGGATCGATTGCGAGATCTTTCTTGCAATCCCTGCAATGATTTCATCGCCGGCGACATGACCGAGACTATCGTTCAATGTTTTGAAATGATCGACATCAATCATCAGAACGGAAAACGGGCGCTTGTTCCGCTCATATCGTGCCAACTGATCATTAATGATGGCGTTCAGTTTATTGCGGTTAAATAACCCCGTAAGGCTGTCGGTAACCGATAGCGTTTCCAAGAGCGCATTCTTTTGCTGCATGGCGGCGCTCGCTTCCTCGATTTTCGCTTGATCCAGCCGCAACTGATTTGTCATCTGATTGAACATCTGCGTCAGCTGCCCAAGTTCATTGCGCTGCGTGCTCGTCAATTCAACGTTAAGATCGCCTTGCACAATTTTTCCGGTGGCATCGATCAATCTTCGCAATGGAACGACAATCGCATGACTCATTTGGAACGCGATGGCGGCGACCACCAGGATGATGATACTGATCAGACCTACGAATAAGTTGCGTTGCTGCTCCCAAAAAGCATAGATCAATTGATGACTTCTGGTCGCAATGATCGTAATCAGCGGTTTTTCCGACATATACGCCAAACCGGCAACCTTTTCATGCCGCGGCCCCTGGAATATCTCGTATTCTCCCGGATTATTGCGCAATCGCTCTATTACGGCGGGATCAAGCGACACCGGATTCTCCGGATTGACAATCGCAGCATCGCTGGCCAGCATGACATTGCCATCCTTGTCCAGGAGCAGAACATCGCCGGGTGGCGATTTGATCTTGTCCTTCAAATTTGACTGGATATCCCGCAAATCAAACGTCACGATCAGCGCGCCCAAAATAAAATCGTCCACCGACAATATGGGAACTGCAATACTCAGTACAGCCGTTGCATAATCCGCATTCCATTGCGGTGGCGCGACGACTTCGCCTTGAATCGATGCATCTTGCGGCCAATTCGGCGAAAGCTTTACCGGGAAAGGCGATTCCACGTTACTGGCGAGTATTCCCCCTTCCACATCGACCACCGTTAATTCCAGAACGGTTTCCAGCCGCTTATGCACGGATTGCAAGTACAGTTCCAATCCTTTCCGCTGCACTTTGAGTTTGTTTTTCCGCGCTTGCGCTTGATTGTCTTTAGACAATCCCTCGATCAGAATCTTGGATGTCGCCAATTCCCGGACCGTTAGAATCTGTTCCTTAATCCACAGCTCCAGTTCCCGGCTGGCATAATTGGCCAAAGCACGCAACTCGCGGGTGACATTCTCGTTGATCATCGTTTCGTTTTGTTGAAACGACAATATACCCAACCCCAGTGAAGGGATCAGTGTGGCCAGAATGGAAAAAACGATAATCTTGCTTTTGATGCTTCTCAAGATCAATCCCGAAAGGTTATTGAGAACTATGCTGTATGAAGTCCAATCGGCTGTTTATCCGGGTAATTACTCATTTGGTAGCCCTGCCACAACCGGCCCGCGATGAACGTCGCAATGGCATTGGCTTGCTGTTGCAAGTCCGGATTACCCAGTTCCTCGGTTGTCTCTTTGAACAGTTGCAACCAGCGCTCAAACAATGCCGCATTGAGATCGGGCAAGGCAATATGCTTAGGCATCGGCGCACCGCGGAACCGGCTGGTACCGCGCAATTGCGCCGACCAGAAATTGATCATTTGCACAAAATGCGCATCCCAATCGATGACATGGGCCTCGAAAATGGGTCCCAGTCCAGGATCTTTCCGGGCTTTTGCGTAAAATGTATGAACCAGGTTTGCTATTTCTTCTTCAGAATATAAACTAGGATCCGGCATTGGAAATGGCGATTGACTCATAATGTATTGAAATTACCTCAGTGCTGATTAAAAAGAATTGATCCATGGCTGAGATGGATTGTAACAGTGTTCCACAGATACTATTGTCAAGCGTATCTGATGATGGAAACTAGTTTATCTTCGGTTTTCCGGATTGTCCAACTTTGCAGCAAATTAAGCGGTTTTGTAGCGCACCGGTCATGGCAAACCCCGCTGGCTATTAGGGAGATAGGGATCAAAATGAAAAATTTGTACGGCAAAGCATTGTTAACCGATCCGGGATTCACAAAATCAACGGCATTTACGCGGGAAGAGCGGGAACGGTTCGGTTTGCGGGGATTACTGCCCTATGAAGTGGCCAACATGCACAAACAAATCGACCGCGTCTTAGGCAGTATGCGCTGCAAAAGCAGCGCCATAGAAAAATATATCTTTCTAAATGCCTTACTGGAACGCAACCAGCGGCTTTTTTACCGCACCATGATCGACCACATCGAAGAAATCATGCCATTGGTCTACACCCCCACGGTCGGCGAAGCTTGCAAGGAATTTGCGCACATCTTCAGAAAACCGCAGGGATTCTATATCACACCTGAAGATCGCGGCGAAATCGCCACGATTCTGAAAAACTGGCCGGAAGAAGATATACGCGTCATTGTCGTGACGGATGGAGAGCGTATCCTGGGTTTGGGCGACTTGGGCGCGAATGGCATGGGAATACCGATCGGGAAAGTGGCCTTATACGTCGCCTGCGCCGGTATCCATCCGGCGCAATGCATGCCAGTCATGCTCGACGCCGGCACGAATAACGTACCGTTACGCGAAGATCCGCTTTATCTGGGTTATCCCCATCCCCGCATTGACGGTGCTACCTACCGTGCCCTGGTCGATGAGTTTGTCCAGGCCGTGCAATTACGTTTCCCCAATGCGGTCATACAGTTTGAGGATTTCCTGACACCCCATGCGTTTGAATTTTTGGAACGCTACAGCGGACAAGTACGCTGTTTTAACGACGATATTCAAGGCACCGCCGCCGTGACGCTGGCGGGCATTTACACCTCGTGCCGCATTACTGGAAAGCAATTCGCCGATCTGAATATCATGTTTCTCGGGACAGGATCGGCCGCCAGCGGGACGGCGGAATTGGCCGTGGATGCGTTTGTCAAAGCCGGTCTCAGCAAAGCGGAAGCGCAGAAACGGTTATGGTTCATCGACCGGAAGGGATTAATAACCACAGCGAACGAGAACATCAAACCGCGCATCAAACCTTTCATTCAAGCACATGCGGCGTGTAGTTTTGCCGAGGCCATCGGCGAGATCAAGCCGGACGTGTTAATTGGCGCAACCGGTGTGGCTGGTACGTTCAACGAAACCATTATACGTAGGATGGCGGCGGTGAATGAACGTCCGGTGATCATCGCCCTATCGAACCCGACCTCGCACACCGAATGCACCGCTGAACAAGCTTATCAATGGAGCGACGGGCGGGTTATTTTCGCCAGCGGCAGCCCGTTTGACCCCGTGCGCTATGGAGATACCGTTTTCAAGCCGGCGCAGGGAAACAACGCCTATATTTTCCCGGGTATCGGCCTGGGCGTCACCGCCAGCGCTGCGCGGCTGGTGACACAAAGCATGTTTCTGGCCGCCGCCGAGGTGCTGGCAAACACGGTCACCGAATCGGAAATCCGCAATGGCTCGGTGTATCCGGCATTAACCCGGGTACGCGACGTATCGCTCGCGATTGCGGCAGCCGTTTGCCGGGTGGCGATGGATGAAGGATTGGCGGAATCGGCGTTACCGGAAGATTTGAACAGCTATATCCGGTCGCTGATGTATGAACCGGATTACTAAAATCGATGCATTATCGTTGCACGGCTGCGGTTCATGCGAATAAGTTGGTGACGCCGTCCAATCCGACATAATCGATCGAATAAGTCGCCTGCTGTTTGACAATGGGCTTGGCATGATAAGCAATGCCAACGCCCGCTTCGGCCAACATCGCCAGATCATTGGCGCCGTCTCCGATGGCGATGACTTGTTCACGCCGCACTCCCAATTCCGCACAAACTTGCTTCAGCACTTGGGCTTTGCCTTCCCTACCGATAATTTCTCCGGCTACCTTACCGGTCAGCCGTTCATTCTCTATTTCCAGCACATTGGCCGCGGCAAAATCGAGTTGCAGCTTCGTCTTGATCCGCTCGGTGAAAAATGTAAAACCGCCGGAAATTACCATGGTCTTGATACCGGATTGCTTTGCCAGCTGCAACATTCTTTCCGCGCCCGGACTGAGCTTCACACGCTCATCGTAGACTTTCTGCAAGTCATCCTGGTGCACGCCGCGCAATAAAGCCGTACGCCGTGTCAGACTTTCTTCAAAACTGATCTCACCGCGCATGGTTTGAACTGTGATGGCGGCCACTTGCGGTTTGATCTGCTGCATGTCGGCAATTTCGTCAATCGACTCAATCGCCAGCAAGGTCGAATCCATGTCCATGGCAATCAATTTGAAGTCGGAAAGTTTCATTGCCGCATTTACATACGCAAAATCCAGCTCGGCTTGCGCGCAATATTCGGGTACCACATCGGAATGCGTTGCATGGGTCAACCGGAAAGCTTGCCCGGTAATCCGTTCGATAGCGTCGGCATGCGATAACTTCGCCAGCTCGCGCAGATCGCTGTTGTTAACATCCAATCCTTGGATAATCAAATTCATAAGGTCGTAAAGAGTATCTAAATGCAGTATTTCAGGTTGAAAAGACTATCAGGCGTTACCGTCCCATTCCATAATCTGATTCCGGCCCGCGTGCTTGGCGGCATAGAGCGCGGAATCAGCCGCTTTGATCAG
Source organism: Nitrosomonas oligotropha (assembly GCA_008015635.1). GTDB lineage: Bacteria > Pseudomonadota > Gammaproteobacteria > Burkholderiales > Nitrosomonadaceae > Nitrosomonas > Nitrosomonas oligotropha_B. Next base: position 17,220 of record SSFX01000103.1, on the reverse strand, counting down.
ATCGCGCGGGTCGCGTATTTGTGCCGCATTTTCCAGATATCCGGCGACACCGATCGATGCCGTGATACGAATGGTACTGCGGCCGTCAAATTTATACGCGATTTCCGCGATCGAATCTTTTAGCCGGGCAATGAGATTTCTCGAAGCCGCCACCGCCGTGCCGGGAAGAATCAAGGCAAATTCCTCTCCTCCGTAACGGCTCAGAGTGTCATCCTGACGGATTTGATCGAAAACCGTTTTGACCACCATGGCCAGTAATGAGTCTCCCGCAACGTGGCCATACGTATCGTTAACATTCTTAAAATGATCAAGGTCGATGATGGCAATCGTCAGCGGCAGATTATATTGCACCGCCAGATTGAATTCGCGCCGTAACGTTTCGTCAAAATAGGTGCGATTATAGGCGCCGGTTAAACCATCCCGCTGCGACTTATCTTCCAGATCCCGCATCCGGGATAAATCATGAATCATCAGCAATTCTTTGGCTTCGGCGAGAATTCCACTGACTTCCGCGGGATCGTGAATGTTCATTTCAAATAAATCTTCCACCGCATTCAGCCCGACCTCCATGATTTTAATCACGTCGATAAGCACATTCGCGTCAAATCCGAGCCAGTCTTGCGCCGCTTGGTTCAACGCGGTCATTTTTTCGGCCTCATGCGGATAGAGAAAGTAGTCGGCCAGATAGCGGGAAACCGCCAGACACGATTGCAGTGTCGGTCCCAGACTCTTGGGCTCCGGCTGCGAATGGCTATTGATGCAGGACAACGCGATGTAATCCGGAATATGCCATCTTTTCAGCAGCGCGTAACCCAGCTCATCGTGCCCCGCGCCGAATACTTCGCGCTCGCTATTCAGCAAAACATCGTGATCCGAAGTCGACGCAAAAACCTTACCGTATTCTTCCGGCATGATGACCCAGAAAGCCAGAATGCCGATTTCTTGAATTAATCCGGCCAAAAATAAATCATCCAGATAGCTCAGCTCGAGTTTTTCTCCGAGCGCACGCGCGGCAAGCGCCGATGCGATGGAGCGGCGCCAAAAAATCGTACTGTCAAAAACCGCGCCGTGATCCGGCACCGGATTTTTCATCAGTGAATGGGTCAGCGAAAAGGATAGAGCAATCACAAGGACGGTGTGCGTACCCAGAATACTGACGGCCTGACGGATATTGGTTGCCACTCGGCGGGATTTATATAACGGTGTGTTTGCTGTACGCAACAGTTTTGCCGACAGCACCGGATCCAATGAAATATACTGGCAAACGGCACCGATATCGGCATCGGGATCGTTCGCCATTTCAATTATTTTGACGGCCACAGCCGGTAAACTAGGCAACGCCGTGCAATGATTCAAGCGTCTTTTCAATGCATCATCAATCACTTATTATCCTTCGTGTTAGATAATAATCATATATTGTTGAATAATATGATAATTGTTGCTAATTATAAAATAAAGACAGTATATTAACTTATTTTAATTTATGCCATTCGCAATAATTCGCAGGCGTTTCCCGCCTATTTCCTTTACAGCAGTACAACTATTCAGCTTTTCAATCAAGCTGATGTTATTATGTTATTTGACGTGTGTTGACATTATTTTGCTTATCGCGGGCAAAGCAATTACACGATAACCGGTTGTACTCATAGATTAAGTTACATAAGCAAATGGCTCGCAAGAGCATTCTGGATGAAGGAGTTTAATGTGGAATTTGGAATAAAAATAGGCACCCCGGAAAAACAACGCGGCGCCTGTGCAGTCATCGGTATTTTTGAATCAAGAAAACTGTCGGATTCAGCAAAAGTTCTGGATACAGTCACCCATGGATATATCAAAAATATCCTGGCATCGGGCGACATGGACGGTAAAGCGAGTACTTCGCTGTTACTGCATAACGTCCCGGACACCTTGTTTAAAAGAGTATTGCTGGTCGGTCTGGGTAAGGAACAGGAATTCAAGGAAAAAACATTCTTGTCGGCGCTCGGCACCACTTTGAATGCGCTGCAAAAAACCGCAGTAACCGATGCCACACTGTTTTTATCCGATTTTCCCGTCAAAGACAAAACCAACGCCTGGAAAGTCAATCAAACCGTGATTGCCGCAATCAGTAGCGGCTACCGTTTCGATCAGCTGAAAAGCAAACCGGATAATAACCAGAGCAGCCTGCGCAAACTGATCGTATGCATTGACAACCGCACCGAACTGGCCGCTTGCGAAGCCGCCCTGCAACAAAGTATAGCGATTGCGCATGGTATGAATCTGGCCAAAGATTTAGGCAATCTCGCGCCGAACATTTGCACCCCGACGTATCTCGCCAAGCAGGCTAAGGATCTTGCCAAATCCCACAAGCTGAAAGCCTCTGTGCTGGAAGAAAAAGACATGGAGAAACTTGGCATGGGTTCTCTTCTGGCAGTCGCACGCGGTAGTGAGCAACCGGCAAAACTGATCGTGCTGGAATATCACGGCGCGGCCAAAAAGGAAAATCCGGTGGTACTGGTGGGTAAAGGAGTAACTTTCGATACGGGTGGCATCTCGCTCAAACCCGCTGCTGAAATGGATGAAATGAAGTTCGACATGAGCGGCGCCGGAAGTGTATTAGGTACTCTGCAAGCGGTCGCGGAAATGAAGCTGCCCATCAATGTGGTGGGAATTATCCCGGCCACCGAAAATATGCCCGGCGGCAAAGCAACCAAACCGGGCGATGTGGTCACCAGCCTGTCCGGCCAGACCATCGAGATTCTCAACACCGATGCGGAAGGACGGTTGATTCTATGCGACGCATTGACTTACGCAGAGCGCTATAACCCGAAAGTGGTGATCGATATCGCTACATTGACCGGCGCATGCGTCATCGCGCTCGGCAATTTCACCACCGGCTTGATGAGCAACGATGACAAGCTGGCGCAGGAATTACTGGCCGCGGGAGAACAAGCTGCCGACCGCGCCTGGCAGTTACCGTTGTGGGATGAATACCAGGATCTGCTGAGAAGTAACTTTGCCGACATCGCCAATATCGGCGGACGTGCTGCAGGAACCATCACAGCGGCGTGCTTTTTGTCGCGCTTTACCAAGAAATACCGTTGGGCACACCTCGACATCGCAGGCACGGCATGGAAATCCGGTAAAGATAAAGGCTCAACCGGGCGTCCGGTGCCGCTGTTGACGCAATTCCTGATCTCACAAGCGAAAGCAACCAGCTAGCCGCACTTCCGTACCGCTGATTAATTTGTGGCTCGCCGCTGAAGAAGCTGCACCATCAGCCACTGTCATAAATTAATCAGCCGTTGTGGAGCGTATAAAAAAACACTCACGATCGCGCGCTCAACCGGACAGTGATTCGATGACACAGATTTATTTTTATTCAGGATCGGTCAATAAGTTACAAACAGCTTGCCGGCTTTGCGCCAAGGCGTTGCAGCAAAATATGAAAATATTGATTTATACGCCCGATGCAACCCTGCTCAAACAATTGGACGAACTGCTGTGGACATTCTCACCCACCAGCTTTATTCCACATTGCCATATTCGCGAAGACAGTGCACTGGTCAGCGCCACGCCAGCGATTCTGAGCGACCGTATACCATCGGATATGCCATTCGATGTTCTGCTGAATCTGCACCGTGAGCAACCGCCCTCTTTCGATCAATTCAACCGGCTCATCGAAATCGCGGATAACTCGCCGGAAGACAAGCAAGTCGCTCGTGAGCGCTATCGTTTCTATAAAGATGCCGGTTATCCGCTACAACACTTCCAGCTGGATAATTAAATGAATCCATTGATTCCCTATCATGAGTGACGATAAAACCGCAGCGGATTTCGACGATACCGAGATCATGGTTAAGTTTCGCAGCCTGCTGGGCAAGTACCAGAATCAAGGCAAGATCGTGGGTACCGCACCCGCTGGCAAAGCGCCGGAAATCGATAAAACAGCCCCTTTGACTGGCGCGGATGCAATACCGCTGCTAACCGATGCCGTGTTTCTTCATCCCGCCGTGATACAACCGCAACCGGCGCGCTTAACGCCCATTCGCCAGATTCTCGATGCCGCACTGGAAGACGCGCATATCGATATGGACGTGCAAGACCGGAAAGCGCTGGCGCATGCCTTGGAAACTCGCTTGTCCAAGCAAATTAAATAACTGCCGCTCACGCCGCACTTCTTTTTGGTGGCATCCGCTTCACCGGTTGCTATGCAGCGGTCATTGCTCTTATTGTCCGCAGCAATACCCCATCCGTTATAATGGCGATCTTGTGCGCTATTCAATACAACTCAAAATCCATGGAACTCGAAAAAAGCTTTGACCCGAAACATATTGAAAACCGCTGGTATTCCATCTGGGAATCGGCGGGGTATTTCAAACCGGATGCGGCAACCGGCCAATCCGCTTACTGCATCATGCTGCCGCCGCCCAATGTCACGGGCACACTGCATATGGGGCATGCCTTCCAACATACGTTGATGGATGCGCTGACACGCTATCACCGCATGCTGGGCGACAACACACTGTGGCAACCGGGCACCGATCACGCCGGTATCGCCACGCAAATTGTCGTTGAACGCCAATTGGATCAACAGAAACTCGATCGCCGCACCATGGGACGGGAAGCATTTCTGGAGCGAGTCTGGCAATGGAAAGAAGAATCCGGCTCCACCATCACCCGGCAAATGCGTCGTCTGGGCACTTCCTGCGACTGGACACGCGAACGTTTTACCATGGATGCGGCGCTGTCACGTGCTGTAACCGAAGTATTCGTGCGCCTATTTCGTGAAGGACTCATTTACCGCGGTAAACGGCTGGTGAATTGGGATCCTGTATTGCAAACCGCGGTGTCCGATCTGGAAGTGGTATCGACCGAGGAAAACGGCTCGTTGTGGCATATCCGCTACCCGCTGGAACAGGCGGACGGCATGCATCATACCGAACCAACGGAAGCATTGATCGTCGCCACCACCCGTCCCGAAACCATGCTCGGTGACGTCGCCGTGGCCGTGCACCCGGACGATCCGCGCTATCAGCATCTGATCGGACGCCATGTGCGCTTGCCGCTATGCGAACGGACCATTCCCATCATCGCGGATACGTATGTCGATCTGGAATTCGGTACCGGTTGCGTAAAAATCACCCCGGCGCACGATTTCAACGATTACCAAGTCGGCCAGCGGCATCATTTGGTGCCCATCAGCATTTTTACGCTGGATGGAAAAATCAACGATCTAGCGCCGCTGGGCTATCAGGGCATGGATCGCTTCGATGCGCGCAAGAAAATCGTGGCCGATCTGGAAGCGCAGGGTTTTCTGGCCGAAACCAAGCCGCACAAACTGATGGCGCCGCGCGGCGACCGCACCAACACCATCATCGAGCCGATGCTGACCGATCAATGGTATGTCGCCATGGAAGGCTTGGCCAAACGCGGTTTGGACGTTGTCGCTAACGGTGATGTCAAATTCACACCGGACAACTGGACGCATGTCTACAACCAGTGGCTGGAGAATATCCAGGATTGGTGTATTTCACGCCAATTGTGGTGGGGACACCGCATTCCGGCATGGTACGACGAAGACGGCAACGTCACGGTCGCACACAACCTGGAAGAAGCGCAACAGCTTTCCGGCAAACGCGATCTGAGACAAGACGACGATGTGCTGGATACCTGGTTTTCATCGGCGCTGTGGCCCTTCTCCACCTTGGGCTGGCCGGATGACACAGCGGAATTGAAAACTTTCCTGCCGACTTCGGTGTTGATCACCGGGTTTGACATCATTTTCTTCTGGGTTGCGCGCATGGTCATGATGTCGCTGCATTTCACCGGCCAGGTACCGTTCCGGGAAGTGTATATCACCGGTCTAATCCGCGATGCCGAAGGCCAGAAGATGAGCAAATCCAAAGGCAATGTGCTCGATCCACTGGATTTGATCGACGGTATCGCATTACCCGATTTGATCGCCAAGCGCACCACTGGATTGATGAATCCAAAACAAGCCGAATCGATCGAGAAAAACACCCGCAAGCATTTCCCCGATGGCATTTCGGCGTTCGGCACCGATGCCCTGCGCTTCACGTTCGCCAGCCTGGCATCACACGGGCGCGATATCAAGTTCGACATGCAACGTTGCGAGGGTTACCGGAACTTCTGTAACAAGTTATGGAATGCAACGCGCTACGTGCTGATGAATTGTGAAGGAAAAGATACCGGATTGGATGAAACATTACCCCTCGCCTACTCCGCCGCCGATCAATGGATCATCAGCCGATTGCAGCAAGCGGAGCAAGCCGTTGAACAGGCCTTTACCAATTACCGTTTCGACCTGGTCGCGCGCGAAATCTACGAACTGGTATGGGACGAATATTGCGACTGGTACGTCGAGCTTGCCAAAGTACAGTTAAATTCGGATCAAGACGCGGCGCAGCGAGCCACTCGCCGCACCCTGGTGCGCGTACTGGAAGCCATGCTACGGCTGGCGCATCCAGTGATTCCATTCATTACCGAGGAATTGTGGCAAACCGTCGCGCCGCTGGCGGGAAAATCCGGCGCCAGTATTATGTGCCAGCCGTACCCAGTTGCGAATGCCTCCGCCATTAACCCGCAAGCCATCGAAAATATCGGTTTGCTGAAAGAAATGATCAACGCCTGCCGCACCTTGCGCGGCGAGATGAACGTGTCGCCAGCGCTCAAAGTGCCGTTGCTGGCCGCCGGTGATCAATCCATGCTATCCGGCTACGCGCCGTATCTGCTGGCTTTGGCGAAATTGTCCGGCGTGGAAATCCAACCGGGCGGATTACCCGAAGCGGATGCACCGGTCGCCATCGTGCGCGATTTCAAATTGATGTTAAAGATTGAAGTCGATGTAGCGGCGGAACGCGAGCGCCTGAGCAAGGAAATTACCCGCATCGAAACGGAAATAGCCAAAGCGCAGGCCAAACTGTCCAATCCGAGCTTTGTCGAACGCGCGCCAGCCAATGTCGTGGAACAGGAAAAAGATCGCCTGAATGCGTTCAACGCAAAACTCAACAGCATGAACGAACAATTGCAAAAGCTGAATTAATATTCCGCACACCACCCGATCGACGAGAACCGGGTGGCTCGCCCAGAACCGCTAAATCTCGTCACTTAATATCTTAATAAGGAAAATTGTATGAACAAAACGCTTCTGACCGCATTATCGGCCGCACTACTCTCACTATCCGGCCTATCACTTTCACACGCTGAAAGCGTGGCTGTTGAAGGCCGAGCTATTTTTATTGTGGATAACAGTGTGCCGGGCTCGCAAATCTTGGTGAAAAATCTCGCCAATGCCGCTGCGAATGCCTGTCTTATCAACGCGGGAACCAACCTGCTGGGTTTAGGCACGGACACGACCGCGACCGATATCGTCATCAAAAACGGTACTGCGGTAATCACCACGTATAACACAACCCTTTTTGCCACCGACGTTAAGCTGGTCGATGTCACCAGCTGTCCGATCACCTCTGTCGTTGATCTGAGCGCATGCTATGCGACGGTTCATGATGGCAAACTGACGGTCCCCTGCCTCCAGTATGATGACGACGTCATTTCCGTCGTACTCGGACAACGCGGCAAATCGATGAATTTTGAATTCGAATCGTACAAACCCGGTAAAGGCCACGGCCACGATCACGATTAAATAGCCGCACAGCATTCCAATCCATTAAAGAGGCTCTGAGCTGATCAGAGCCTTTTCACAGTTCACCATGTCAGCAGAAGCTTGTGCCAATGCCATGGCTAGCACAAAAAATAAACATCATATCGAAACAGAACAACGGTAAAAAGCTGGTGTTGGAAGTAAAAGGTATCGACGACGAACGCAACCGCATCAAACGCGCGGCGATGGCGGTTTGGATCAGGACGGTCAACAAGCAAGGCGGTTTTGGGCAGGGGTACTTCGATGTGGTGTTCGAACCGGCGAGAACGAGAGATGTCTTGCTAAAACAGGCCAGCGAATGCAAGAACAGGGAATGAGCGCTTTTTCAATCCAATAATATTGATGCAAACTTTGATCAATCGAGTGCGCCAATTTGATTGGCCATGCTGTCTTTATGCAGGGAACACCACTCATGCCAAACTGTTCTGGCTTCTTCAATATTGCTGAAAGTCCACAGCACAACACCATCTTCGGTCATCAAGGTCGCCATTTTGTTTGGCCATTCTTTAATTAAGCAGTACATTATTTTTCCTTTGTAGTTACAACTGCGGCAAAGTTTAATCAAATAATGTGAAACTTATATGAATGAATTGTGAAGATTTTATGACACTATTCTGATTTGAGAAATGTAATCCGGAAGCTCACAACCAGCTCATACCGCAGAATTACGCAAATGCCTTATAGCAATTTATTGTGAATAGCCTATGATGACAAACTATATACAAAAACTTTAATCATCGAAAAGGGAAAAAAGTATATGGTTAAATTAATAAAAATCCTGTTATGCAGCGGTGTTTTTTCGGTTGGATTGCTAGCGAATGCGAATGCAGCATTAGAGACACGCTTGGATGGTCTGGCCGTATATGATACGGATATAGATATCACGTGGTTGGCGGATGCAAATTACGCTAAAACATCTGGATATGATGCTGATGGCGTAATGAGCTGGCCAGACGCCAAAGCTTGGGCCGCAGGCCTTAGCATCGAGGGTGTTACGGGTTGGCGTTTGCCAACGGCGGATACTTCTTGCGCTGGTTACAATTGCAATAATAGCGAGATGGGGCATTTGTTTTATGACGAGCTGAGCGGTATAGCAGGTTCCCCATTACGTGGTTACGGTCCTTTTTCAAACATCCAGGAATACTTTGGGGGCTCTTTTCATTTCTACTGGACGGGTACGGAATATACTCCTGATCTAGGAGGGATATTTTTCTTCACCAGTGGTCACCAAGGCTGGGGAATCGATATCCCTCACTTTGGATACGCATGGGCTGTTCACGATGGCGATGTCGGCGCTGCGCTTGTACCCGAACCAGAAGCGTATGCAATGCTGTCTATCGGACTATTCGCACTGTTTGGTTTTAGAAGATTAAGACAACAATGTTAATCACAGAATAATTCTTAGCACTATTAATCACTAACCCGTCCCAGTGGCGGGTTTTTTTATGACTACAGCCCCAAAAGTCATGCAGGCTGGCGGCGATCCGCGCAAATAGAAGCCTGGATATTGGAACAAGCAGGATTGCACACTATAAAAAATAAACATAACTACATTAGTAGATGAAAGTAATTTACGATGCTGCCACGGATGCAATAAACAAGGAAAAGCATGGCGTTCCCTTTACCCTACGGCTAACTAGGATGATTTGCTAATAGTTTGGCGATAGAATCTGAGAAGAACAATAAAACGAACAGATATTTTTTTGGAACAGACACTTAAATGGCGCAGTTAGAGAATATTGAAGCAATTGAGAAACGTCTTTGGGGCAGCGCTGATAATTTACGCGCAAACAGCAACTACGCCAGCAATGAATACTTCATGCCCGTTATGGGGCTTATTTTTCTTCGTCATGCCTATAGCCGCTATCTGGCCGTAAAGCCGCAAATCGAGGCCACACTGCCTTCCCGTGGCGGCGTTACCCGCCCGCTGACGAAGGAAGATTTCTCCAGCAAGGGCGCCATCTTCCTTCAGGAAAAAGCGCAGTTCGATCATTTGGTAAACCTCACCGATGCCGAAGATAGAGCGCAAGCCGTCATCGACGCAATGGAGGCCATCGAGGCCGACTACGAAACCCTGAAAGGCATCCTGCCCAAGAGCGAATATCAAGAGCTGGACAACGATGTGCTCGGCAACCTGCTGCGCACCTTCAATGACCCGGCCTTGAAGAAAGCCACAGGCGATATTTTTGGTCGCATTTACGAATACTTCCTGACTCAGTTTGCCAACCAGAGCGCCCATGACGGCGGCGAATTTTTCACACCCGTTTCACTGGTGCAGATGATCGTGAATTTTATCGAACCCGATCATGGCTCAGTCATTGACCCCGCTTGCGGCTCTGGCGGTATGTTCGTGCAAAGCGCGCACTTCATCGAAAAGAGGCACAAGAACCCCCAAGACGTAGCCACCTTCTATGGCGCGGAGAAAAACCCGACCACTATCCGTCTGGCCAAGATGAACCTGGCTGTGCATGGTTTAGAGGGAAAAATTCAGAAGGCCATTTCCTATTACGAAGACCCGCACGACTTTCTTGGTAAAGCCAATTTTGTGATGGCCAATCCGCCGTTTAACGTAGATGACGTAGATGCGGAGAAAATCAAAAACGACCCGCGTTTGCCTTTTGGCCTGCCCAGTGTGAACAAGAAAGGCGCGGTTTCCAACGGTAACTATCTCTGGATTTCCTATTTCTATAGCTACCTGAATAAGGAGGGCCGCGCCGGTTTCGTTATGTCCTCGCAGGCATCCAGTGCCGGAGGGCAAGAAGCCGAAGTGCGCCGCAAGCTGGTGGAAAGCGGCCACGTCGAAGGCATGATCGCCATCCGCTCCAACTTCTTCTATACCCGCTCAGTGCCGTGCGAACTGTGGTTTCTGAACAAGAGCAAGCCCGCAGGGATGAAAGACAAAGTGCTGATGCTGGATGCGCGCAATGTCTACCGCAAAGTCACGCGCAAGATTTACGACTTCTCGCCGGAACAACTGGCCAACCTGACTTCCATCGTTTGGCTTTATCGCGGACAAAAAGAGCGCTTCTTGGCACTGGTGGAAAGCTACCTCACACGTACACTTGAGGATGCTAAAGCCGCCAAACCCTCGATGGATGCCTTCATCGCATCGTTCGACAAACTGGCGGGCAAGCTGGAAAAGATTGAAGAAGAAACCACTAAGGCCTTTGAGCTATTAGCCAGTGACATCAAAACCTTCGAAAATGCCATTGAAGCTGGAAACAGAGACTGGGAGAAAGCCCCGCGTGACAATGCAGGCTTGCTGAACGCTGCCCAAAAGCTGGAGCCGATAGCGGAAACCAGCCGTGATCTGATTAAACAAATCGACCAGCTTTACAAACTCATCGAAAAACAAGCCAAACAATGTACCGAAAAAGGTCTGAACAAATTTATCAAGGAATTCGACGATGAGCGCAAAGAAGCTGTCGAGCAATTAAAGCAGGTGCGCTATATCTTCAAGCAGGCGCACTGGCTGCAAGAACGTTTCCCCGATGCCGCGCTGCGCGATGTCGAGGGTTTGGTCAAGCTGGTGGATATTGCCGAGATCAAAGCCAATGACTGGAGCTTAACCCCCGGTCGCTATGTCGGCGTTGCGCCGGAAATTGAGGACGAAGATTTCGACTTCGAAGAAACGTTGCGCGATATTCATATTGAACTGAAAGGCTTGAACGAAGAAGCCGCCTTACTCGCCGTCCAGATCCAGAAGAATTTTGAGGAATTGGGGATATGAGTTGGCAGGTAAAAAGGCTTGAGGAAATAGCCAGTTTTAATCTTGGAAAAATGCTGGACGACAAAAAGAACAAGGGAGACCCGCTTCCGTATCTTGCGAACATAAATGTTCGCTGGGGCGAGTTTGAACTTAATGATCTTAGGCTTATGCGATTTGAAACATCGGAGTTGGAGAGATTTTCTCTAAAGTACGGTGACATTGTGATGTGCGAAGGTGGTGAACCGGGACGCTGTGCAATCTGGAAAGAACAATTGCCCAAGATGATGTATCAAAAAGCGCTTCATCGAATTCGGCCTCACGAAGGCATAGATAATCAGTTTCTATATTATGCATTCCTGCACAAAGGCAAGCGAGGCGGATTCTCACCACTTTTCACAGGCTCTACCATCAAGCATTTACCGAAGGAAAAGCTTGCAATAGTGGAAGTTGAAATTCCAGAATTTTTGGAGCAGCAGAGAATTGCAACGCTATTATCAAAATACGACGACCTTATCGAAAACAATAAGCGCCGGATTGAGTTGCTGGAAGACTCAGCGCGGCAGCTTTACAAAGAATGGTTTGTACGTTTCCGCTTCCCCGGCCATGAACACGTCAAAATCATTGATGGCGTGCCGGAGGGATGGAAAAAGATAAATCTACTAAATGCAGCATGCCCAACTTATGGCTTTGCATTCAAATCGGAATTGTTTTCCGAAGAACCTGAAGGTTTTCCGCTTATAAGAATAAGGGATGTTCCAGACCGAGAGTCAAAGACATATACACTTGAATCCACAACTGAAGACAAACTAGTCGCTGACGGCGATTTCTTGATTGGCATGGATGGCGATTTTCACATGAACTTTTGGGCGGGAGGAAAGGCCTGGCTTAACCAGCGCGTGGTGAAGCTAGAAGGAATATCGCCATTTACAACTGGCTATATTAAACATGCCGTTCAAAAGCCGATACAAGACTTTAATCAAACAATCACTGGAACCACTGTCAGGCATTTGGGTGCAAAGCACCTGAAAATGATTGAGGTAGTTTTACCTGCCGCAGCCCTACTAGATCAAGCCAACAGCTTCTTTGAAGATGTTCGTAACCAAGTAGTATTTCTGTCGCAACAAAACCGCTCATTAAATCGTGCTCGCGACCTTCTTCTTCCAAAACTCATGAGCGGGGATATTACTGTCTAATGGCTCCGCTTAATGAAGATACGCTGGTTCAGGCAACAACCGCCGATTATCTGCAAGATCAGCTCGGCTGGGACAGCATCTATGCCTACAACAATGAAACCTTTGGTGCCGAGGGCACGCTCGGGCGGCAGTCTGATAAAGACGTAGTGCTGACCCGCTATCTGGGCGAAGCATTGGTCAAACTCAATCCTGGCCTGCCCGATGCAGCCTATCAGGATGCGCTGCGCCAGATCACCGAAGCCCCTGTTACTGAAAATACGCTGCAAATCAATTCTGAGCAGTACGAGATGGCTAAAAACGGCGTGCTGGTGCAGTTCCGCAATGCTAGAGGCGAGTTGGAGAAGAAGCGCCTCAAGGTTTTTGATTTTGAAAACCCTGAAAACAATCACTTCCTTTGTGTACGTGAATTATGGGTGCGCGGTGATATTTACCGCCGCCGCGCCGATCTGGTTGGTTTTGTCAATGGCCTTCCCTTGATGTTTATCGAGTGCAAGACCATTCATAAAGACATCCGCCATGCTTTTGAGAAAAACTTTTCCGACTACAAAGACACCATCCCGCATTTGTTCCACCACAACGCCATTGTGATTTTGGGCAATGGTGTGGATGCCAAGATTGGCTCCCTCTCCAGCAAGTTTGAGCATTTCAATGACTGGAAGCGCTTGGCCGAGGAAGAAGCGGGCGTGGTGGATATGGAGACCTTGCTGAAAGGTGTTTGTAACAAGCGCAACTTTCTCGATCTGTTTGAAAACTTTATCCTGTTTGACGAAAGCAAGGGTAAGCTGGCCAAGATCGTTGCGCGAAACCACCAGTTCTTGGGCGTCAATCGTGCTATCGAGGCGGTAAAAACCCGTAAAGAACGAAATGGAAAACTGGGTGTTTTCTGGCATACGCAAGGTTCGGGGAAATCTTATTCCATTGCTTATTTCGCCCGCAAGATACACCGCAAAATCGGCGGTAATTTTACCTTCCTGATCTGTACCGACCGGGATGACTTGGATAAGCAGATTTACAACACCTTTGCGGGTTGCAGCCTCGTCGATAATGATCAAGACCCATGCCGCGCCGGATCGGGCGATCATTTGCAGGCGCTTTTGAACCAGCATAAATCCTATGTCTTCACGCTGGTGCAGAAATTCAATAAAGACGTTGACCCGAACAAGCCTTACTCCGACCGTGAGGACATCATCGTTATCACCGACGAAGCGCACCGCACCCAATATGGCCGCTTGTCACTGAACCTGCGCAATGCGCTGCCCAATGCCAGCTATATCGGCTTTACCGGAACGCCGCTGTTCAAGGATGACGAAATCACCCGCCGCGTGTTTGGCGCGTATGTTTCGACCTATGATTTCCAGCGTGCTGTGGAGGATCATGCCACCGTTCCGCTTTATTACGATGCGCGTGGAGAGAAGCTGGGCATTGCCACTAATGAGCTGAACGAGAAAATCGCGGCGAAACTGGAAGAGATCGAAATTGAAGATCAGGACGTGGCTGAGCGCTTGGAACGGGAATTAAAGCGCGATTATCACATTATCACCGCGCAAAGCCGACTTGAGCAGATTGCCGAAGATTTTGTGGAGCACTACAGTACGGGCTGGGAAAACGGCAAAGCCATGCTGGTGTGTATCGATAAGATTACCTGCGTCCGTATTCACGCCATCATCTTGGAAAAATGGCAGGCCAAGACTGCCGAGATTGAAAAGCAGCTTGCAAAACTCTCCGACGAACAATCCATCATGGACATGGAGCGCAAACTGGCTTGGATGCGCGAAACCATCATGGCCGTGGTCGTGAGTGAGGAACAAGGCGAAGTCGATAAATTCCGCAAATGGAAGCAGGACATTACCCCGCATCGCAGGCTCATTAAAGAAGGCTTCGAAACGCCAGACGGCAAGCGCCTTGACGTGGAGAGCGCTTTCAAGAAAGAAGGCCATCCTTTCCGTGTAGCGATTGTTTGCGCCATGTGGCTGACAGGCTTTGACGTACCCGCCATGTCTACGCTGTATTTGGACAAGCCGCTCAAGGCACACACGCTGATGCAGGCTATTGCTCGTGCCAACCGCGTGGCTGAGGGCAAGAACAACGGTTTGATCGTCGATTACTGCGGCATTCTCAAAAATCTGCGCAAAGCGCTCGCTACATTTGCTGGCCATACCGGCGGTGACGATACCACGGGCGACCCGCCACCAGAGCTTGACCCGGTAAGGCCGGAAGAGGAATTGCTGGCCGATCTTGAGGAAGCCATTGAAGCAGTTCGGGCATTTTTGGATGCCAAAAGTTTTCGGCTTGAAGAGGTGCTGGAAAAAACAGGGTTTGAACGTAACAAGGCCATTGTGGAAGCCAAAGAAGTCGTCAACCGGAACGACGAAACACGCAAGCGCTTTGAAATTATCTGCCGCGAAGTCTTCAAGAAATTCAAGGCTTGCCTGACCATCAAAGCAATCAATAACTACCGCACCGCCTGCGACGCGATCAATATCATCTATAAGAGCTTGCAGGAAGATGTGGAGAAAGCGGACATCTCCGACATTATGCGCGAGTTACACGCCATTATCGAAGAAAGCATCGAGCCCGTCAGTGGCGTAAAGGAACCAACGAAACTCTACGACATCAGCAAAATTGACTTTGAGCGTCTCAGAAAGGAATTTGAGCGCTCACCTACTAAAAACACGACCGTGCAGAGCCTGAAAGAAGTCATCGAGAAAAAACTTCTCAGGATGTTGATGCAAAATCCGGCGCGTACCAATTTTCAAAAGCACTACGAAGAGATCGTCGAGGAATATAACAGCGAGAAAGACCGCGTAACTATCGAGGCCACATTTGAAGCTTTGCTCAAGCTGGTGGATGCTTTGAGCGAAGAAGAGCAACGCGCTGTGAAGGAAGGCCTCTCAGAAGAATCTCTGGCGCTGTTTGACTTGTTACTGAAACCCAACCTTTCAAAGCAGGAAATTGACCGGATTAAAAAGGTTGCGGAAGGCCTATATAAGACGTTAAACGCGGAAATAGCACGGATTCAGGATTTTTCTGCCAAGCAAAGCACACGGGATGAAATCAAAATAAAAATTAAGGATTTCTTATGGGATGAGAAAACAGGTCTTCCAGAGAGCTTTGAGCCTGATGAGGTTGACGAAAAGACTGAAGCTGTTTTCAAGCATTTACTGGTTTTACAGCGAAGTGGCATGCACATTCACAACCAACCGTAAAATTTTTAAATATTCCCATAAAGACGGCGAACCCGCACATTAGAAAATAAGGTCCAGTGTTTAATGTGCTGACCGAATTTCCTTACACCAGCCTCACACGAGACCCACAAACAAAAAAACACTTAGGATATTATTCTCTAAGTGTTTGTTATATTGGTGGCCAAGGGCGGAATCGAACCACCGACACAAGGATTTTCAGTCCTCTGCTCTACCGACTGAGCTACTTGGCCATTTGGAAAGCGGCAATAAATGGACAGATCCATTTACTGGCAGTTGTAATAGATATTCGATGAAATGAATGGCGCGCCCGGCAGGATTCGAACCCACGACCCCTTGGTTCGTAGCCAAGTACTCTATCCAACTGAGCTACGGGCGCTTTGTGCAATCTAATTACTTCCAGCTTGTTTAAGCAACCGGGAGATTATATCAGATTGAAGCAATCACGGGATTCGAACTTATGTTTTTGCTGCTGTATTCGATGCCTTCAAACTGTAATCGGCCAAGCCGATTTTCTATCAATCATCACAATTACTTTTTGCGGGGGCGATGATCGTGTATTTGGCCGGTCTTGTCAAGATTAAACTGCATCTGGGCGCGTTTTCCGCTACATATCTTCTTCCGGTTCCGGATCTTCCTTAAACGGCGCTTGTACTGCCGGTGCAGCGCTTGCTGCGCCATTCACACTGCCGGGAATTTTCGGTGTTTTACAATTCACATCGGCATTTTGCGCGCGATGCCGCAAAGCGTGATCCATCAATACCAAAGCGAGCATGGCTTCGACAATCGGCGTGGCGCGGATGCCAACGCAGGGATCGTGCCGTCCATGCGTTTCGACGATAGCCGGGTTGCCGTCTTTATCGATCGAGCGCCGCCCAAGTCGGATGCTGGACGTCGGTTTGATGGCGACATGCGCGACGATATCCTGCCCGGTGGAAATACCGCCCAGAATGCCGCCTGCGTTATTACTCAAGAAACCGTCCGGCGTCATTTCGTCGGAATGCTCCGTGCCTTTCTGCGTCACGCTGGCGAATCCGGCGCCGATTTCCACACCTTTCACCGCATTGATATTCATCATCGCATACGCAATTTCAGCATCGAGCCGGTCATAGACCGGTTCACCCCAACCGACCGGCACGCCTTGCGCTACCACGCTAATCTTTGCGCCGACCGAATCGCCGGACTTGCGCAATTGATCCATGAATGTTTCCAGTTGCTCGGTATAGCTGCTGTCAGCGACGAAAAACGGGTTTTGCTGGACATCGTCCCATTGCTTAAAAGGAATCTGAACGGGACCTAGTTGCGCCATATAGCCGCGAATGACAATGCCATATTTTTCATGTAGCCATTTCTTCGCAATCGCGCCTGCCGCAACCCGGACCGCTGTTTCACGCGCCGATGCACGTCCGCCGCCACGGTAATCGCGGATGCCGTATTTTTGCCAGTAGGTGT
>SSFX01000014.1:0-78221 GCA_008015635.1 Nitrosomonas oligotropha | reverse complement strand
TGTGGAAGGTAGTTCAGCTGGCAGAACACTTCCACGTCAGCCGTCCAACGATTTATGACGCACTGAAGCGAGCCAAGCTACAGGAATTTACTCCGCGTAATAGTACCAACCAACGGTTCAAGACGTTGCAGTACGGCCTTAAACGTCTGGCCAAGGTCGAGCAAACCATCCAGGAACGCCTCAAGCGTGCTGCCAAGCGCTATAACAAATCTTACCCAGGTGAGCTTGTTCATTTCGATACCAAGCGGCTTCCATTATTGAAAGGACAGTCTGCCAATGAACCTCGCGAGTACCTGTTTGTGGCCATCGATGATTTCTCCAGGGAGCTGTATGCCGATATCCTTCCCGATAAAACCCAGCATAGTGCAGCTTGCTTTCTCACCAGCACTGTTGCTCAATGTCCTTACTAGATCGACTATGCTTATTCTGACAACGGCAAAGAATTTAAAGGAACTGACGGCCACGCTTTCGTCAATGCTTGCAGGCAGCACGGTATCGGTCAGAAGTTTACCCGTATCAATCGTCCGCAAACTAACGGTAAAGCCGAGCGGGTTATCCGCACTCTGATGGACATGTGGCACAGCAAGATTCACTTCAATGACAGCGCCGATCGGCACATTCAGCTTCTCCGTTTCATTAATTTCTACAATACCGTTAAGCCTCATAAGAGTTTGAATAATGCTACCCCTTATGAAATGCTCACCGCTTATTTCAATCAACCTCTCTGTAAACAACCCTAAGGTTTCTTACAACTTACCTAATACCTCACTGTTTGCAGGTTGCATTATGGGCAGTTATTTGCAAAATCTGCATTGAGGTTGTATGTATTCATGGGGACAAGCAATCAATCGCCGCTTGCCGCTTGCATACAATAAATAAAGAAATGGGTATATACTGGAATCTAGTGTTCTGGTCAGCTGGAGAAAGTTAATGCTTCTTCAATAAAGCTGTTATCCAGTCACTGAGATTATTGAAAAGTATTCATGTTATCAATGTATTTTTTAAAGGAGCAATTATCATGCGTATTATATCTACAATGATTGTAACTGGAGCATTAG
Organism: Nitrosomonas oligotropha; assembly: GCA_008015635.1. Lineage (GTDB taxonomy): Bacteria > Pseudomonadota > Gammaproteobacteria > Burkholderiales > Nitrosomonadaceae > Nitrosomonas > Nitrosomonas oligotropha_B. The sequence continues at coordinate 77,163 of SSFX01000014.1, read as the reverse complement.
CATGTTTCATGAGTACTCCTGTATTGGCATCTGACGCAGGACATACTTCTGAGGCGATGGAGCACGCCGGAAAGGCGCAAGCGCATGGTGAAATGGGACATGCGAAAGAGTCCCTGAGTCATGCAAAAGAAAGCTTGGCGCACGCAAAAGCGGCGAGAGATGATCATGCGGCATCGCATAAACATATGGATGAAGCGATCCAACATTTAGAAGAGGCGATCAAACACGCTGATATGGGGCATGGTGCGGAATCGGCTAAGCACAGCGAAGAAGCGATGAAACATATGCGCCAATCCGGCCATTGATGGTTTAAAACAGATTTCCCCTCGAGATTGCTCGAGGGGAAATCAATCCTTAATCTTTAGCGCCCAATTCCAACGCCAGTTTTCTGGATAATTTAGCCGCTTCCTCAGTGACCTCGATGTCCAACCACCCTTGCAAGTGCGTGCTGGCGATATCGGCTAGAGCTTGAATCCAATCGTTACGTTCATTGAGGCACGGAATATAGTGAAATTCCTTGCCGCCCGCTTGTATGAATGTGTGTTTCGCTTCGATAGCGATTTCTTCCAAAGTTTCCAGGCAATCGGAGACGAATCCGGGGCATATCACATCGACGCGTCGCGTATGTTCCTTGCCTAATTGCTCCAGAGTGACAGCGGTGTAGGGTGTTAGCCACTGAGCCCGGCCGAAGCGCGATTGAAAGCACACGGCATATTGGCTGGCATTTAATTCCAGCGCTTCAGCTAACAATCGCCCGGTTTTCTGGCATACGCAGTGATAAGGGTCGCCCTTATCCAGGCTGGCGCGCGGGGTGCCGTGAAAACTGATAATCAGCTTGTCAGGCCGGCCATGCGTATCCCAGTAGTCGCGGACATTTTGCGCCAGCGCTGCGATATAGCCGGGATCATCATGGTATTGCTTGACGGTACGAATCGCAGGTTGATTGCGCATTTTGTTAAGCACTGCAAATACGTTGTCCATCGCCGCTGCCGTGCTGCTGGCGGCATACTGCGGAAACAACGGGATGACCAGAATGCGCTCGCAGCCTTGTTGCTGCATACGGGTCAGCACATCGGCAACGGAAGGTTTGCCAATATTCATCGCATATTCGACGATGGGCGGGTTTTTGAACTTTGCCGCCAGGACTTCGCGCAAGCATTCCGTTTGCCGCTCGGTATGTACTTTCAGCGGAGAGCCTTCGGATATCCAGATTTTTGCGTATTTTTCCGCCGAGGCTTTCGGTCTGAAAGGCAGGATAAAGCCATGCAAAATGGGCCACCAGATTAAGCGGGGTACTTCAATGACGCGCGGATTACTGAGAAATTCCTTGAGATAGGGGCGTAGTGCCTGCGCAGTCGGCGCATCCGGCGTTCCCAGGTTAATTAATAAAACACCGGTGCGATTCGGTGAGCCGTGCTGGTAAATGGATTGTGAAGTCATGACTATCAGTTTATTGTTTTTGGAGGAATAAATTAGTGCTGCGACAAGCTGCTGGAAAGCAGTTTTGCGGTAATATCGACAATCGGTATAACGCGCTCATAAGCCATGCGCCGCGGGCCGATGACGCCGACTGTGCCGACAATTTCGCCTTCTATTTCATACGGTGCCGTTACGACACTGAATTCTTCCAGCGATGACACATCGGATTCGCCGCCGATGAAGATCTTGACGCCATGAGCCTGTCTGCTAAGTTCCAGTAATTGCAATAACTTGGTTTTGCGCTCAAATAATTCAAACAATTTTTTTAAGCTGATCAAATTGTCCGAAAGATCATCGATCTGCAACAGGTTGCGTTCGCCTGCCAGAACCACGGCTTCGCTGCTTTCATTGATGGCGTCACCACCGGCTTCGATCGCGGCGCTCATCAGGCTGATCATTTCGCCACGCAATTGCTTTAATTCGGTATTCACACGGCCGCGAATTTCATCCAGCGTACAACCGGCATAATGCTGGTTGATAAAATTACCGGCTTCGATCAGATCCGACTGACTGTATGGGGTATTGGTAAAGATAATACGGTTTTGCACATCGCCTTCCGGTGTGACGATAATCAGCAGAATGCGTTTCTCGGATAGAGCCATGAACTCGATGTAACGGAATACCGCGCCTTTTCGTTTGGGGGTGATCACGACGCCGGCAAAGCGGGTCAGATCCGATAATAACTGCGATGCGACATTGATCAAGCGCGAAGGATTATCCGGGTGCAGATGGTTTTCCAGATGATTCAATTCCACTTTGTCGAGCGTTTTGACGACCAGCAAGGTGTCGACAAAGAGGCGGTAGCCTTTCGGTGTCGGGACTCTTCCCGCTGAAGTATGCGGGCTGGCAACCAATCCCATTTCTTCAAGATCGGCCATGACATTGCGGATGGTTGCGGGGCTTAAGTCTAATCCGGAAAACTTCGATAGCGCCCGGGAACCAACGGGCTGACCTTCATGGATATACCGTTCTACCAGTGTTTTTAATAAGATTTGGGCACGTTCGTTTAACATGGCATCATTCTACACGAGTCGGCTGGTTTTATAATTTGGTTATAAGCGGTGATTTTGCCTTATCTTATCTATGCTAAACTTTCCCGCTTGCCGGTTTGCCAATATGGGCCGGAGTTTCAGCATAGATTTGGAATTTTTCCGGGGGGGCTCAACTTTTGTGGGTATATATGTACGAGACAAAATTTTGCAAGCCTGATCGCATTGTTTATTCACTAACTTGTTTTATTATAATGGTAATTCAGGTATTTACAGCCAATGCAAAACACACGGCTAATATCAATCAAAGCAAGCGATTGTTTTAAGTTATGAATTCCCAATTCACTACCATTGCACTGATCGGTAAACATAAGAATCCCGAAATTGCGGTGCCGCTGTTGAATCTGGCCGAGTATCTGACCGCCAAGCATTATAAGGTGTTACTCGATCACCTCACCGCTTCGCAGATTGGCAGTGACCGGTATCCGGCATTATCCCTGGAAGAAATTGGCGCGCAAGCCGATCTGGCTGTGGTTATGGGCGGCGATGGCACGATGCTCAATATCGCACGCATGCTGGTGTCGTATGATGTTCCATTGATCGGCATTAACCAGGGGCGGCTCGGATTTCTTACCGACTTATCGGTGGAAACCATGTTTGAAACGCTGGATGAGATGCTGGCGGGAAAATACACCACTGAACGCCGCATGTTGCTGTATGCGGAAATCATCCGCGATGGCGTGAGCGTCTTCGGCAGCCTGGCATTCAACGATGTCGTGCTGTATCGCGGTATGAGCAGCGGCATGATCGAGTTTGAGGTGAAGGTCAATAACGAATACGTGAACACCTTGCGTTCGGATGGATTGATCGTCACCACACCGACCGGCTCTACCGCCTACGCGTTGTCATCCGGCGGACCGATTCTACATCCCGGCCTGGATTTGATTGCGCTGGTGCCGGTTTGCCCGCACACGCTCAGTAACCGTCCCGTCGTGATCGGCCCGGATTCCAGCGTGGAGATCCAGATGCACAGCAGCGCCAATGTGCGCATTAATTGCGACAGTCATTCCTGTTTCGATCTGGAACAGACGGATAACATCATCGTACGGCGTTTTCCCAAGACGGTGCGTTTGCTGCATTCAGTTAACCACAGTTATTACCGCATGCTGAGGGAAAAACTGGGGTGGAGTGAATTTCCCTGAATCACATTGAGCAATCATGCTAAAGCACCTGAGCATCAAAGATTTTGTCATTGTGGATCGGATCGAATTGGATTTCATGCCCGGCTTCACGGTATTGACCGGAGAAACCGGCGCGGGTAAATCCATTTTGATCGATGCCGTGACTCTTGCCCTGGGAGAACGCGGTGACGCCAGTCAGATCCGGCATGGTTGCGAACGCGCGGAAATCAATGTGACTTTCGATATCAGCCGCTTGCCGGGGTTACAACAGTGGCTGGATGACAATGATTTGCAGGGCGATCCGGATAGCTGTCTGATGCGCCGCATTATTGAAACCAGCGGCCGTTCGCGCAGTTATATCAACGGCCATGCGGTAACATTGCAGCAACTGCGCATGGCAGGCGAATACCTGGTTGCCATTCATAGCCAGCATGCGCACCAATCCCTGCTGCAAAAAGACGCGCAGCGCGAATTGCTCGATGTATTCGCCGGTTGCGCGGACCAAACGCGCGCGGTCAGGATGGCTTATCAACACTGGCAAGATTGCTATCAACAACGCATCGCCCGGGAACAACGCACAGCGGAATCGCAGGAAAAACGCGAGCAGCTGGAATGGCAATTACAGGAATTAACCGCGTTAAATTTTACCTTGCCGGAATGGCAAACATTGCAAGTCGATCATGGCCGGTTGTCGCATGTAGCGGCTTTGCTGGCGGCCGCGGACACAGCAGTCGATGTGTTATCGGAAAGTGAACAAGCGGCGCTGGCGCAGATCAATAGCGTAAACAATCAACTGCAAAATTTGCTCGAGTACGACAGCGAACTTAAAGCCATTACCGATTTGCTGGATGCGGCGCAAATTCAGTTACGGGAAAGTGTTTATGAATTGAAGCACTACCGCCAGCGTTTGGATCTGGATCCGCAAGTATTACAAGAGATCGAGCAGCGGTTGTCGGCGATCCACGCAGCGGCACGAAAATTCCGCGTGCTGCCAGAGGAATTACCCTCATTGCTTGAGACGATTTCGCAGCAACTGAGTCTGTTGGGTTCGGATGAGGATATCGGTCATTTGCAAGCGCTTGAAGCCGCCGCACACACTGATTATTTACAACAAGCGCAGGCCTTGAGCGTTGCGCGGCAAAAAGCCAGTGAAGCGTTATCACAGCAGGTGAGTGCCGCCATGCAAACGATGGCGATGGCCGGTGGCGAGTTCTCGGTTGCATTGATTCCCGTGGAGCAGGGCAATGCGCACGGTCTGGAGCAAATCGAATTTCGGGTGGCCGCGCACAAAGGGTTACCGTTGCGGCCTCTGGCCAAAGTAGCATCGGGCGGTGAATTGTCGCGGATCAGCTTGGCGATACAAGTCATCACCAGTAAGGTCGGAACGGTACCGGCACTGATTTTTGACGAAGTCGACGTCGGTATCGGCGGGAAAGTGGCCGAGATTGTCGGTCATTTACTGAAGAAACTCGGAAGGGAGCGGCAAGTTCTGTGCATTACCCATCTGCCGCAGGTAGCCGCGACCGGGGATCACCAATGGCAAGTGGAAAAATCCGCCGGACAATCGGCGCATCAACCGGTTATCAGCACGATCACTATTTTGGATCAGCAGCAGCGCGTGGAAGAAATCGCCCGCATGCTGGGCGGTGTGAACATCACTGAAACAACGCGCCAGCACGCAGCGGAGATGCTGCAACAGCACACGTAGCCGCTGTGAAATCAGCGGATAAAGTGATCGATTCCCAGTAATTCCACGATGAGCCGGCGGTACTGCTCGGATTTGCGTATTTGCAGCATCTCCAGCGGATTGAGATTATCCGTTAAGATCACACCCAATCCTGGATCAATGGTAATGCGGCGCTTTACCAGCCAGTCGCTTTGTGCGGCTGACATGGCTTCATTTTTGAGTTCGAGCTCGCGGTTTGCGGCCAGAAAAATAAAATCGTTAAATTCCGTATCCGGTTCGGAAATAAATACCTGCTGATGCGTAAAAACCTGCGCCAAGGTTTTTGCGACGGAAGCCAGCGCTTTATTCTTACCATCTTCAAAAAATGCCACAAAATTCAGTGCGAGCAATCCGTGCCCGGAGAGCAGGGAACGCAGTTGCGTCATCGTTTCAACAGTCAGCAAGTGGACCGGTTCCGAGCCGCCGGTAAAGACATCCAGGATGATCAGATCGTAGGTATTGGTTAATTTGCGGATCTCATAGCGCGCATCGCCGATAATGGTTTGACCTGTCGGCGTAAAACCGAAATATTGACTGGCCGCTTCGGCGACGGCCGGGTCAATTTCCAGGGTATCCGTCACTATGCCGTGATTTTTCAATGTCATCGCCATATGCCCGGCACCCTGGCCGATCAGCAGCGCCCGCTTAATGTGGGGTGTCAGTGCGGGTAAAATATCGACAATTCTTTGGTAAGTCAGCACATTTTCACCATGGCTGATCGTCGCTGCGCCGATGGTCGACGCATCCACGGTCAGCAGGCGAAAATTCTCCTCGGGTTTGTCGATGACGCGAACCCAGCCATACAGACTTTCGCGTTCAAACTGAATGTGATTGGAATGATTGCTCGCGGTGCGGTGCGCGGAATCAGCGACGCGCGGCAATAACGCTATTCCGACTACCATCAATGCAGCGATAGGGGGCAGTGCAATCATCAAGCTGATGCGTTTCCGCTCGAAATAAGCAACACCAGCGGCCAGTATCAATAAAGCGATACCCAGACCGATGAAGATTTCACGCGAACCGACCTGGGGAAATAAATAAAAACCGAGAAACAAAGTACCGATGACGCTGCCGACGGTGCTGACGGCATAAATAGAACCGGTACCGGCGCCGACACCATCCAAACTGGCAGTAGCCAATTTAACGGCAAACGGCCCGATCATGCCGAGCATAATCAAACTGGGCGAAAATAATACCAACGTGCTGATAAAAACACCCATGCGCAGCCCCATGGCGTCGGTGGCGAGCAATACCGGTGCGGTTAACCACGGAATTAGGAGTGTGAGTATTCCCGATAGTGCGATGATCAATGCCAAGCCCGTCTTTCTGGCTCGATCCGCCCAGCGGCCGCCGACATAGTAACCCAGCGCCAGCGCTATCAATGTAACCGAAATGACTGAGGTCCAAACATAGAGGCTGGCGCCATAAAATGGTGCGATCAATCGGGTTCCGAGCAGCTCTATTACCATTACTGCGGCGCCGGTCAGAAAAACAGTACAGTAAAGCCACACCCGGTTCAGTACCTGAGCGGAAGTCATATGATTCATCGTTTTGCCTACGAATTGAAGATGCGCATGGATAAGGAGAGAAGTGCCGCATTGAATTTGCAGCGACAGTATTTTAGAGGTAAGTCCTGAGTGATGGAATGCGGCAAAATGCCGCACATGTGGTGCGACAATTTGTCACATTGTAATTTTATGAAATGAAAAATATCATCCGAAGTGGAAAAGAATTCTTTTTCTATAAGTTTCTGGAAATTAAATTTCTCGTCAATTATAAAAAGATTTTTTCAGTTTTATTTTGAACGGTTAGATCAGCAGAATGATTGCTTCACATATGAAAGCAAAACTGTTTACAAGATAAAAAATAATTAAACTATTTAATGGATATTTTTCATGTTAACGACGAAACAATTCAATTTATCTACTCAATGTGTTCTCGCTATTGCTGTTCTGGCAGGCACGACGCAAATCGCATCCGCCCATACCCGCTTGGAAACGGCGACGGTCAACGAAAATACCCGGATAACCAACAACGTCGTCATTGGGCATGGGTGCGGAGAAAATGGCATCATCGGCATGAGCGTGGTATTTCCTGATGGTGTCGATTCTACAATTACGGTTGATGGTAATCCGCACGCAGGTGCGTTGACCGATTTTGTGCAGAATTGGGGAAATTCGATGCAGTTAGCCTATAGCCGCGCTATTTTTGATTTTCAGGATGAGAAAACTGACTCGAATGGCAATGTCGTCGGTTTTTGGGTGGGGGGCGGTAATACCTTGCCGCATCATCTGAATGCCTATTTTACCTTAAGATCCGGAGCGGTGGTGATTGAGCCTACCTCTTGCGCCAAGAGCGTGAAGTTTTCTATCTCCATTGCAAATATATGTCAAATCACGGATACAGCCGGATTCAATGAATCTACCGTTGATCTGTGGACCCATAATGCATTGGGAACGCCTTACGACCGGAAAAGCACGACTGATGAAGGTCCGGCATCGCTGACTATTACTCGTACCAGTACTTTGCCGTCATCTTGCGGTGCTGGTGTAGCTGTTGAAGTGAAACCTTCGGCAGCACAGATAAACCGGGATATGCCGATCAAACTGGATGGTACTCAGGTTTGGCCGAAGTAGTTAGTTCTTTACGACAACCCTCTCATCCTTCTAGTTTTGCATTGAGTGGGGTTTTGTTTGAATATTATTTTGATTGCTGGTAGTGTCAACGGGCGCATCGGGGTACAAAACCAATGTGTCCGTTTATTGCTTATAAAAAGAATATTTTCAATCTTTTTTGTGAACAGGTTATTCAATGAGGAGTACCATCATGCGATATAAATTCTTTCGAAAGGTAGCAGCCATTGTTTTCCGCATAGCTATGCTGGGCTATGTAAATGTAAGTGTTGCCGATGATGCAGGTGCCACCATGGATCCAAATGGCACGGTTGCAACTTTTACCGGCTATGCACTGGTGACTTGCTTTGACGATGGAAACGGTCCTGCGGATAATCTGACGGCAAGTGTTAAAGACACTTCGTTGCCGCAAGAGAATCTACTAGTTAATTTGCAAATTATTAAAGGAAATCGCGCCATTAGTACGACCGACCCGGTTTCCGGAGATGGAAGCTTTAGCCCTGAAGTCAGGGTACACGGCGGAAACGGTGTCTATCTATTGCTGGTAAATAAAACGAGTGCAGGTGCGCGATCGTTTCTTGTATCGTATCATTGCATCACCGAGAGCGGTGCGCATACCGGAACGGATATCGTCGTTCAGCAATTTGAGTGATGACTTTCAGGAATTGATTGCTATGGCGATGTGTTAAACTGGATACGTGAGTAGAACTATGAAAAAAATCAAACAGTCGTTTTTTATTATCGCGTTACTGCTATTGTGCAGCAAAAGCGCATTAGCCGATCATCTTGAACAGATATCCTCGGCTTGTGATTTAAAAACACTGGATGGCAAACCAGCTTTGGCCTTGCAGGAACTGAGAGGGAAAGTGGTGTACATAGATTTCTGGGCATCCTGGTGTCCGCCTTGTGTCAAATCCTTTCCATTCTTGAATCAACTTGAGCACGATATGAAAGAGCAGGGAGTGCATGTGATTGGTGTCAACCTTGATGAAAAAGTTAAGGATGCAGAAGAATTTCTCACCAAGCACCCGGCTCACTTTTCTATTGTTGCGGATCCGGCTAAAACATGCGCCAAGGTTCTTGAAGTAATGGCGATGCCAACCTCCTTTATCATTGATAAAAAGGGCAATATTCGCCATGTTCATCAAGGATTCCGTCCCGGTGAAACAGAAGAATTGCGTGCTTTGCTGGCGCAACTCGTCATGGAGAATCCCTGATCAGGGATTTTGAATGTTTACTCCGTCCAGTATGAAACTGACTCGGAATGCTGCCATTGCATTTGCATTCACCTTATTGTTCGGAATGATGGGTTGTGCGAATGTCGCTCCTTGGGAGCGTGGCAATCTTGCTAAACCGCAAATGGACATCGATCCCCATCCCTTGCAAACCGAAATGCAATCTCATAATTACAGCAGCCGTGAAGCGGCGCCCAGTCACAAATCGTCTGCAGGTGGCGGCGGCTGTGGATGTTATTAAACTAACTCCCGACCGGGGTTGTTTTAAAGGTAAGTAAATTTGCAGCAGAATAAAAGACCCTGGTGCCAGGGCAGCAGGCAACGATACGCTCATCCTGAAACACATTCTGTAAAGTCAAGCAGCCATACCCTACAAGCGCTGACGTCGGCAGCACTGATGTTGCCCGGCTTACTGATATCGCCCGCGCATGCCGCCGGAACGGACCGGATTAATTTCCAATATAGCCGTTACCAGGAAGGTGAGCGTAATCTCTATGGCGTTCCCCAAAGTTATAAGCCGATTTCGGCCGATGTGTTACATGGTAGCGGTATTTTTTCGTTAACCGACCGCGCCAAATTTACGTTTGGTTATACCCAAGACACCTGGTCGGGCGCAACGCCGGTAGCTACAGCGCCATTGGCCACCAGTGGCGGTAATCGCCCGTATACGATTAACGGGGTTGTGGTGGGAGCATCACCGCTTTTGAATGGTAAAGTGCAGTTAGATCACGATCTGAATCCGATTGGCAGAGACCCGCTTACCAAGCAATCAACCGGTGTCGTTGATACTCGATCGGTATTGGTCATGTCATCGGCTTCTCCGGAAACGCGCCGCCAAGCCAATTTCGGCTTGAGCTACGAATGGAATGAAGCAGCAATTAATGTGGGTGGCGGTTTTTCCCGGGAGCGTGACTATCATTCGAGTTTCGGTAGTATTGGCGGGCGGCTGGATTTTAACCAAAAGCTAACCAGCGTTAAATTCGGTGGTGGCTATACGGACAGTCAGGTCAGTGCGATTCTGGATCCTGATTCATCGCCGTATATCACCAAAACAGCGTATGCCCAGCAAATCGTCAACCGCCGCGGTTCTGAGATTCTGAAGGGTGACAGGCAAGATTGGGTGGCGAATACCGGTTTGACGCAGATTCTAAGCAAGAATGCATTGATCGATGCCAGTATTGGTTATACGCATAGCAACGGATTTCTGGAGAACCCTTACAAGGCAACCTCAGTTATCTTTATTGATCCGACTAAATTAAACGATAACTTGATTATCGGTGATGTGCGTGCTTTGATCGAACAACGTCCGAACATTCGCAATCAAGTAGCACTCAGCACTAAGTACGTGCATTATATTAGCCCGTTTAATGCCGCAATGCATTTGGGCTACCGGCTGTCGGTCGACGACTGGGGCGTCAATACGCACACCTTCGATGCCAGCTGGGTGCAGCCGCTGGGGGGCGGGTGGACGCTGACGCCGCGGATTCGCTACTATTCCCAGGATGCCGCCAGCTTTTACCGGCCCTATTTATTTTCTCAACAAAATTACAGAAATCAGGAAGTCGATAGTTTCGGCCGGCAAGTGTGGATCGATAGAAAGAATCCTACAGTTCAGTACTACGGGAGCGATCTATCTAATCTGGTTGATCAGAACGGGAGTGCGGTTGATGGGTTTTCAGTGGATGCACAGCCGAAATTAACCTTATTCGACGCTGGGAAACTGCCTGCGCATTTTTCCAGCGACCATCGTTTGGCGGGTTTTGGTTCATTAAGCGGTGGTGTGGTACTGAGCAAAATACTCGGTAAAGGTGTCGCGCTGGAGGCGGGGTTTGAATACTATACGCGCGCCAGTTCCATGCAAATTGGCGGCGGGAATAACAGCTTCGCCGATTTTGATTACTATGTGGCGAATGCGGCGATAAAGTTTGATATTGAGCCGGATGCATCCATGCCAATCACAACTTCAAGCGGATCTTCCACCGCCCACACGCATTCTTCCTTGCACCATCATAAGATACCGCCCGCTACGGTCATGTCTGGGCATATGCTCGACAAACCCGGCGATTTCATGGCAGGCTATCGATTCATGTATCAGTGGACCGGTGGAAATATGATGCATGGCGCGCATAAAGTGAGCGATCAAACGATCGTAGATCAAGCTTGTGGCAATAAAGACTGTCAATTTACACCGCAATTCATGGATATGCGCATGCATATGGTCGAACTGATGTATGCCCCGACCAAGTGGCTCAACGTGATGCTGATGCCGACGTTCATGGATATGGATATGAATTTACGCCAGCTGGCCGGGGCAAGGGTAGATGCTTCTGGCGCGCACAGTCAGCATGGCGCAGCGGGTCATGAAAGCGGCGCCGTGGGCGATACCTATTTTTCATCGCTGATCAAGCTGCTGGATATTCCAGGTCACCGTGTGCATGTGAATCTGGGGTTCAGCGCGCCAACCGGAAAAACGGATATCAAAATACGCCGTTCGTTTAACGCGGATGGCGGACTGGACCATTTTGGTATGCAGTTGGGCAGCGGCACCTGGGATTTCACGCCGAGTCTGACGTATCTGGGCGAGTACAACCGCTGGTCGTGGGGTACGCAAATCAGCGGCATTAAGCGCATGGAGGACCGGAATCAATCCGGTTATCGCCTGGGTGATATGTTTCAAGCAACCGGTTGGGGTGGCTTGGATCTGGCTCGCTGGCTGACGGCCTCCGTGCGTGGTGTTTATACCTGGCAGGATGCGATACATCGCGACTTCAATCAATATAATGCGCGCATCGGGCCGATGGATTTTCCGCGTAATTACGGTGGGCAATTCTGGGATATGGGGTTTGGCGTCAATGCGCAAATTCCGGGTGGCCGTTTTGCCGGAAATCGCCTCGGAATCGAATGGGTGCAACCGATTCGCAGCGATTTTAATGGTTATCAATTGAATCGCCAGGGCATGTTGTCCGCAACCTGGAGCTATCAGTTTTAAGCTAGGATGTATTCCTTTTCAAAATCCCGGGCGCGCGCAGCTTCCCGGGTGAAATCACATGGCGCATCTGAATTATTACCACTACGATTTTAAAGCAATGGGCTCCCCATGCTCGATTCAGTTGTACGCGGGCAGTGCAAAAAAAGCGCAACGTGCCGCCCGGATTGTCATGGATGATGTATATCGCTTGGAAGCTAAGTACTCCCGCTACCGGGCGGATAGTTTTTTATCCCAAATGAATCGCGTCGCGGCTCAAGGCGGTTGTATCCAGGTGGACGATGAAACCGCCGGATTGCTCGATTATGCGGCGGCTTGCCACCAGCAAAGCGATGGTTTGTTTGATATCACTTCCGGAATTTTACGTCGCGCCTGGGATTTTAAAGCAGGAAAAATACCGGTACAGGAAGCCGTTCAGTTGCTGCTGGAAAAAATTGGCTGGCATAAAATCAGCTGGCAGCGCCCGGTTCTGACATTTACGGTTGCGGGCATGGAAATTGATTTTGGCGGCGTGGTCAAGGAATACGCTGTCGATCGCGCAGCATCGCTATGCCGGGATGCCGGAATCGATCATGGTCTCGTCAACTTGGGCGGCGACATCAAAATCATTGGCCCGCATGATGACGGCAGTCCCTGGCGCGTTGCTATCCGCCATCCGCGCATTCCCGGCGGTGTTTTGCAGACATTGCTGTTGCATTCCGGCGCGCTGGCGAGCAGCGGGGATTATGAACGTTGCATCACGCTGAATGGCATTCGCTACGGACATGTGCTGAATCCTAAAACCGGCTGGCCGGTTCATTTTATGGCGGCAGTCAGCGTGATCGGGGAATTCTGTGTGGTTGCCGGTAGCGCATCGACCATCGGTATGTTGAAAGAAGAAGATGGCCCCGAATGGTTGAGTACACTGGGTTTGCCGCATGTGTGGGTGAATGTGCAGGGGGAATCCGGGGGGTCGCTATTGGAAGCAGCGGGTTGATTTCACTTTTCAGTTACAATGCGGATATGTTCACATGCTGCTAATTAAATCGCAGACGCCCGATTAAACCAAACAAGAGAGCAATTCATGAAAGATTGTTATTTATTTTCATTTAGATTCATCAGTTTTTCCGCTCTGATGTTGGTTGCATCGATGGCGCGGGCGCTACCGGATGATTGTGCGCCTTTGACCGCACCAGTCACTTTTTTTGAGTCGAACGGACTCGTCTGTTTGCAGAAAGTAATTGTAAAAGACGATTCCGGCGAGCAACTGTATAAAGCCTCGTTACAATGGCTGGGTGCGGATAATCCGAACCGGTTTATATTGTTAAGCACGGAATTGGACGATGCTTCCGAACCTGACAGCCCGACTTTCTCGTTTATCAATGGCCAACTGACACTGCCTAAAGTCGATATTCCCAAGCCGAACGGCACGGAGCGCTATAACGTCAGCTTGAATTGGGTGACGGATAGCGATGTGGATACGGATGATGCCGTGTCAGTATTTGAGCTGGCCACGGTTGCGCTGTATGTCAATCCCAACTATGTGCCGAATGCCACTTGGAAGCCCTATGGCATGTTGCTGCCCAATGAGCGGCGAGCGGTTGATTTGCTGGCGCGGTCGATTCCGTATGCGCAACTGGCCGATGCGATTTACGATTTTGATAATGTCACGGTGGGTTCGTGGGATTTGATTGAATCCAATGGGAAAAGCTCCGGAATGGATGGCGGTGTCTTTAGAAACCGTGAAACCAATGAACTGGCGCTGGTGCTCCGTGGCACGGAAACTTGTGATTTTCCTTGCTCATTCAAGGAACTGGAAGATACCGCTAGTGACGCCTTAGCTGATGCGGCGATTGGAGCTGGCGTAGTGAGCGATCAATTCAAGGATGCATTCCGATTCGCTCAGAGTGTGATCAGCCGCAATCCCGGCGCTAAAATTACCGTCGCGGGACACTCGTTAGGCGGTGGACTGGCGCAGGCGGTTGGCGCTACACTGGGCTTGGAAACATTTGCATTCAATTCGTCCCCGGTTCCCGATCATTTCTTTGATACCTATCGGATTACGCTGCCCGCCGAAGAACTCGAAGATCTGATTTTCGTCATTGCCGATGTGCACGATCCGGTTTCCAATACCGATAAAACCGGAAAAATATACTTGGATTCCCATCATGTCACGCCGCTGATTCAATTCAATTTCAAGCTGAAGGAAATGTTATCCAGCCGTAAGGTGGATTTGCTGGATTTGCGTTTTGACCGGCATAGCATTACCGACCTAACCAATAACGCCATCACGTTGCTGAATATTTACCGCGATGGCTGGTAAGCCGAAACTCGCATCAATAAAGCCCTATCATTCGCTACGGATGACGGGTTGCTTGCTTTAACCGCTTGTTCTCCCGCAATCTCACCACAAATTAAACCTCCGGTATTCTCCAGAGCCACGTGTCGTGGTGCTGAGGGATAGTACCTGTGCACTGACGGTGCTGATTTGCAATCTTCTACTGGATTGTGTGTCTTAAGCTTATGTTCACGCTACAACTGGAGAAGAAGCGACATGACAACGAGTCGTTCACCTGCGGTCGCAGGATTGTTTTATTCCGCCGATGCACGGCAGCTTGCGCAGGATGTAAACGATCTGCTGGCGGAAGCCAAATTCAATGATTTTAAACCCAAAGCACTGATTGTTCCGCATGCTGGGTATCTGTACTCGGGCGCGGTTGCCGCTTCGGCGTATGCTAGTCTGCGGGCCGCCGCGGCAACGATCCGGCGTGTGGTGCTGTTGGGGCCGGCGCATCGTGTGGCAGTGCATGGTCTGGCTTTGCCCGGAGTGGATGTCTTTGATACACCACTGGGTAGCGTGAAGCTGGATCAGGAACTCGCTGCGGCGATTGCGCATTTTCCGCAAGTGACAGTCAGCAGGGAAGTGCACGCCTTGGAACACTCCCTAGAAGTGCAATTGCCTTTTTTGCAGCGTGTGCTGGGTGATTTTACTTTGTTGCCGCTGGCAATTGGCTGGACATCGGCAGAAGACGTAGCGGAAATACTGGAGCAGTTGTGGGGCGGCGAAGAAACCTTGGTTGTGATCAGTTCCGATCTGTCGCATTATTTGCCTTATGCTGCCGCACAACGTATAGACAATGAAACCGTGCAAGCGATATTACAGTTACGGCAGCCGATTGCACACGATCATGCGTGTGGCAGCATTGCGATCAACGGGCTGATCATCGCAGCGCAACAGCATCATCTGACACCGCATTTGCTGGATTTAAGAAACTCCGGAGATACCGCGGGATCGCGCGATCGAGTGGTGGGTTATGCGGCTATGGCCTTTAATTAAGGGGGTGGAATATGACGGGTGCGATTGAAAAAAATGAGCAAGGAAAAATACTGTTGCAAATCGCACGCACTGCTATTTGCCAGTCTTTGCGCGTAGCCTGCATCCCGGCACCGGTGGATGGCCATATGTTTTGGCTTTCCCGGCCGGGCGCAACATTTGTCACACTGACGCAGCGCGGCGAGTTGCGTGGCTGCATTGGTTCCTTGCAAGCGTGCGATCCGTTGATTGACGATGTGAGTAACAATGCCATATCGGCCGCATTGCACGATCCGCGTTTCATGCCCTTGACGGCGGACGAATTGGACAAAGTGAGTGTGGAAGTATCATTGCTTTCCGAACTGCAAGCGCTCAGCTTTCGCAGTGAAGCCGATGCGCTTGCGCAATTGCGTCCGGATATTGACGGGGTTGTGTTTGAATACGGATCTGATCGCAGCACATTTTTGCCGCAGGTATGGGAAAGTCTGCCGCAGCCGCCGCAGTTTCTCGCCAAATTGAAATCCAAAGCGCGGTTATCCGAGGATTTCTGGGACGAGGGAATTAAATTGTCGCGGTATACCGTCAGCAAATGGCGTGAGGCCGATTATGCGGAGGAAGTTGCGCATGGATGAATCGATTTCAGCCGCTGAGCGATTTTCGGCCAAATCCTGGCACTTGCTGGACGATGGCCGGATCCAGTGTGATCTGTGTCCGCGCGATTGTAAGCTGCATGAAGGGCAGCGCGGCGCGTGCTTTGTCCGCGGGCGCGCGGGCGATACGATGGTGTTGACGACCTACGGGCGTTCATCCGGTTTTTGTGTTGATCCCATCGAGAAAAAACCGTTAAATCAGTTTTATCCTGGCAGCAGCGTCTTGTCGTTTGGCACGGCGGGTTGCAACCTCGCCTGCAAATTTTGCCAGAACTGGGATATTTCCAAATCTCGCAGCGTTGACAAGTTGTTGGATCAAGCCAGCCCGGAAGCGATTGCGCGTTGTGCGGAGCAATATCACTGCAAGAGCGTGGCGTTCACATACAACGATCCGGTGATCTTCGCCGAATATGCGATGGATGTGGCGGATGCCTGCCATGCCATAGGGATCAAGACGGTTGCGGTGACGGCGGGCTATATTCATGCCCAGCCGCGGCGCGATTTTTTCGCAAAAATGGATGCCGCCAACGTGGACTTGAAGGCATTTACCGAAGCATTTTACGTCAAACAAACCGGATCGCATTTGCAACCCGTTCTGGATACCTTGTGCTACTTGAAGCACGAAACCGATGTATGGCTTGAGTTGACCACACTATTGATTCCGGGACTGAATGATTCCAGTGAGGAAATCACCGCCATGAGCCATTGGATCATGAAAGAGCTGGGTCCCGATGTGCCGTTGCATTTCAGCGCTTTCCATCCGGATTACAAGCTGGACGATATACCGCCAACACCGCCTGAAACGCTGATCCGGGCACGTAAGATTGCGCTGGATGCCGGGCTGCATTATGTGTATACCGGCAATGTGCACTATATCGAAGGTGATACGACCTATTGTCCCGGTTGCGGCAGTGCCGTTATCGTGCGCGATTGGTATGAGATCAAACAGTATCATTTGACTGCGGATGGCCGCTGTAAATACTGCAATGCCGCAATTGCAGGCCGTTTTGAACAATTCACCGGTCAATTCGGCCGGCAGCGTATCCCGGTCAGAATCGGAGCGACGGCATGACCGCGGTAAAAATTCCGGCTGGGTCAGTTGAGCTGAGCGGCGAATTGGTATTACCGCCCGCGGCATCGGGCGTTGTGTTGTTTGCACATGGCAGCGGCAGCAGCCGTTTTAGTCCACGCAATACCTATGTCGCCAGCGTGTTGCAGCAGCACGGCATTGGCACGTTGCTGTTTGACTTGCTGACGCGCGCGGAAGATCAGGATTATGCCCAGCGTTTCGATATCGATCTGCTGACGCAACGCTTGCTCGCTGCCACTGACTGGTTGCAGGTGAATCCCGCAACAAAATCATTGAAGATCGGCTATTTCGGTGCCAGTACCGGTGCAGCCGCAGCTTTGCAAGCAGCTGCCAAAATGCAGGATGACATTGCTGCCGTGGTATCGCGTGGCGGACGTCCCGATTTGGCGGGAGCAGTTGCGTTAAATCAAGTGACTGCACCGACGTTGCTAATCGTGGGCAGCGCGGATCATGGTGTGATCGAATTAAACGAACAGGCTTATGCTCTGATGACATGTGTAAAAAAGCTCGTGCTGGTGCCTGGAGCGACGCACTTATTTGAAGAACCGGGCACTTTGGAACAGGTTGCGCAGTTTGCCGCCGATTGGTTTTTGAACTGCTTGCGATAATCAATGAAATTATAGTCAAATTTTTCGTTTTGGCGGTTCTGAATCTGATAGTAGTAAATCAGTAAAAGATACCGGTTCTATGGGATGAATTGCGGTGCCGGTTACATCAATAAGAAATTGAATGCCGCTTTAATCGTCTGCATGCTAATCTTTGCTGTGCAATGCTGACACATTACATTTAACCGCCCTAATTTTAGGATCTTAAGGAAAGAGCAATGGAATTGATTCTGTGGCGTCATGCCGAAGCGGAAGAGGGTTTTCCCGATATGGCACGTCAATTGACCGGGAAAGGATTGGGCCAAGCAAGACGCGTGGCCGATTGGCTTAAACCAAAATTACCGGAAAAAGCGCGGATAATCGTCAGCCCGGCCCGCCGGACGCAGCAGACGGCGATGGCATTGCAGCTCGATTTTTTAACAGATGTAGCGATAGGTCCTGGTGCCAGTGCTCGTGCCGTACTTGCCGCGGCTAACTGGCCTGACGCGGAAGGTACGGTGGTGATAGTTGGGCATCAACCGACTTTGGGTGAAATTGCCAACTACCTGATTCCGTCTGTTCCTCCCGAATTGCGCGTTAAAAAGGGTTCGGTGTGGTGGATCCGGTGCGAAGAAAAGGAAAATATAAATGAACCAGTACTGCACACAGTGATTTATCCAGAAATGTTATGAACTGTTCAGTTCAATTCGGACATTATGTCTCAATTAATTCTATTTAATAAACCCTATGGTGTGATTTGCCAATTCACACCGGAAAGCGGGCATCAGTCGTTGAAAGATTTCATTCCGTTACCGGGTTTTTATCCGGCAGGCCGGTTGGATGCGGATAGCGAAGGCTTAGTGCTGTTAACGGATGATGGTAAGCTGCAGCAGCAAATTAGCGATCCGAAGTTTAAATTGCCCAAAACTTATTGGGTTCAGGTTGAAGGCAAACCGGATGAAATGGCATTAAATCAGCTGCGCCAGGGCGTCACTCTGAAAGATTACAAAACCCGGCCTGCGCAAGCTTTTCTAATGGATGAACCCAATCACCTCTGGCAGCGGGTACCACCTATCCGATACCGTAAAAATATTGCTACCACCTGGATATCTTTGATTCTGAGTGAAGGTAAGAATCGCCAAGTGAGACGGATGACAGCGGCGGTATTATTTCCTACATTGCGACTGATTCGCTATGCCATTGGTACATATACTTTGCAAGGTTTGGCGCCGGGTGAATGGCGTTTACTGGAGGATACCCAATGGAGTAAATGACGGTTGTTTAATTTTTTCCGGTGGATGGAGAGAAGTTTTTAATGAAAAGTGAAGAAACGGCGTGTGGCTTAGTTTTGCTAAAACCGTAAATTTAAAGTAGATAATGAATTCAGATTAATATTTCATTTCTATCCAGTGTAGTATAGAATTTTGTATGAGAGTGTAATAAAAATTTAGTATTTCATAGTGAGTAAAGAAAGATGCAATTGCCGTTGGTAATGCCAAGCAGGCAATTGAAGTAGGCAGGTGGTTTGTTTTTATATATCGGCTTGCGCTTTAGTAAGCCCCTAAAAGGATGGTAATTTATATGATTTCTGATTTTCTGACATTGATTTCAGGTGTATTTGATATGCCGTGGTGGGGATATGTGGTCGTCACCTTAGTTCTGACGCATATCACAATTGCATCTATCACGATCTATCTGCATCGTCATTCAGCCCATAGAGCGCTGGAACTGCATCCGATACCGAGTCATTTTTTTCGCTTCTGGTTGTGGTTGACGACTGGAATGGTTACCAAACAATGGACGGCGGTTCATCGTAAGCATCATGCGAAATGTGAAAGTAAGGATGATCCGCACAGCCCGGTCATTTATGGTATCAAGAAAGTTTTAGCCGAAGGCTCGGAGCTGTACAGAGCAGAGGCAAAGAATGAAGAAACCTTGAAAAGATATGGCTACGGTACACCGGATGATTGGCTGGAACGTAATGTTTATACCAAGCATAGTGCGAAAGGTGTGGCACTGATGTTGATTATTAATGTGATTCTGTTCGGTCCTATTGGAATTACGATATGGGCGGTACAAATGATTTGGGCGCCGATTTTTGCTGCTGGTATTATCAACGGTGTTGGTCATTATTGGGGTTATCGCAATTTTCGCGCGGAAGACGCCAGCACCAATATTGTCCCTTGGGGTATTTTAATCGGTGGTGAAGAATTACATAATAATCATCACGCTTATGCAACCTCTGCGCGATTATCCAACAAATGGTATGAGTTCGATATCGGCTGGTTGTATATCCGGACATTGGAAATCCTCGGACTTGCAAAAGTTAAAAAAATCGCTCCGAAATTGCGTATTGATAAAGCAAAAACCCAATGCGATTCGGACACATTGCAAGCTGTGATTTCTCATCGTTATGAAGTTCTTGCCAAATATACGAAATCGCTGAAAGTAACTTTTGCAAATGAAGTCATTCATTTGAAAGAAGCGGCTGCGCAATACGGCGTAGATAACAATACCTTGAAACATTGGATTCTTGCCGATTCCAAAACATTGCAAGAGCACGAACGCGAGAAACTGAGTCAAGTGCTTAGTAATGCCAAAACATTGGATAAAGTGTATACCATGCGTGAAGAACTGGCCAAAATCTGGCAACGCTCTACAGCATCAACCGAAGAATTGGTTAAAGAGTTGGAAGATTGGTGCCGGCGTGCGGAGGAAAGCGGTATCGAAGTGCTAAGAACTTTTTCCCAGCGGTTACGGTGTTATGCATAGTAACTCTAACTGAATAAAAGTTACGCAATAAAAAACCCGCTTCGGCGGGTTTTTTATTGCGTTCGTTGTTGCTGATATTATTTGAGCTTTGTTTCTTTATATTTAACGTGTTTCCTTGCAACAGGGTCAAATTTCATCAACTCCAATTTTTCAGGTTTTGCACGTTTGTTCTTGGTCGTTGTATAAAAATGCCCCGTACCTGCCGAGGATTCCAGTTTTATTTTTTCACGCATAATGCTAACTCCTTAACTAACCTTCGGTGAGTTTCTTAAATGCCTTTACCTTCAGCGCGTAATTTTGCCAGTACTGCATCGATACCATTCTTATCGATAGTACGCAATGCAGCATTACTTAATCGTAAACTAATCCAGCGGCTTTCACTTTCAACCCAAAATCTGCGGCGTTGCAAATTGGGCAGAAAACGCCTTTTAGTTTTATTGTTTGCGTGAGAAACATTATGACCTGACATTGGCTTTTTGCCAGTTATTTCACATACTCGTGCCATGTTAGCGCACTCCAGAATTCTTAAAAACGAAGATTATATCCTGATTTGAGTAGTGAACTCAAATTAAATCATTCTCTGCAAATGAAAAAGCAGTGCCATTGCCTACAATAAAGTGATCCAATACTTTAACATCAATCATGGCCAATGCTTGTTTCAAGGACTGAGTTAATACTTTGTCTGCATGACTAGGCTCAGCAACACCAGATGGATGATTGTGTGCGAAGATTATTGCAGCGGCATTATGATATAAAGCGCGCTTGACCACTTCGCGCGGGTAAACGCTGGCTTGTGTCAGTGTGCCGCTGAACAATTCTTCACTGGCGATTGTATGGTTCTTGGCATCGAGAAAAATACCGAGAAATACCTCGTGCTGTTTGTTTGCCAGACTTAAACGCAGAAAATCACGGACCAATCCGGGGGAACTCATTGCATTGCCGCTTTTCAACTCCTCGCCGAGTGAGCGTCGAGCCATTTCTAATACGGCTTGCAGTTGTGCATATTTTGCAATACCCATTCCAGGTATTTGGCAGAAACTGGTTTGACTGGCAGCGAATACATTGGTTAAGCTGCCAAAATGTGAAAGTAATTCCCGTGCGAGATCCACGGCGCTTTTGCCTGTGATCCCGGTGCGCAAGAAAATCGCCAGTAGCTCGGTATCCGAAAGGGCGGTAGCGCCTTTTTGTAATAATTTCTCGCGTGGCCGTTCGGATACTGGCCAATTTGTAATCGCCATAGTGAATTGCTGAGTCATGTAAAATAAGAACCGCCGCCGGTATTTACAGATCGCTTGCGACCTGACCCGGAACAGCTTCAGTGGTAACTGATAGCGGCAACGGATGCAGCCGTATTGAGTAGAATAGATAAGTGATGTACTGGGTTGTCTATTAATTTTTGATTTTAGTATATTGATCAGATTGAGTTTATTTTGGAATTTTGCTTATGATGGCCGCATACGCGTCTTCTGCATCGAAAAAACGTTTGATACTGGGTGTAACCGGTGGTGTAGCCGCTTACAAAGCAGCGGAATTGGCCCGCCTGTTAACGCAGGGCGGAATTGATGTGCAAACGGTTATGACGCAAGCGGCTTGCCGTTTTGTTGGTCCCATCACTTTCCAGTCTTTAACCGGCAATCCTGTCTATACCGATCTATGGGATGCCAATGCGCTGCATAACATGGCGCATATCAACCTGTCGCGCGATGCGGATATGATTTTGATAGCACCGGCCAGTGCTGATTTTATCGCCAAACTGGCCCATGGTATGGCCGATGATCTGCTGACGACACTTTGTCTGGCGCGAGATTGTCCGTTGATGATAGCGCCCGCAATGAACCGGCAAATGTGGGAGAATCCGGCGACTCAGCGTAATTTATCCCTACTGCGGCAAGATGGCATAAAAATAATTGGTCCAGCCAGTGGCGAGCAAGCCTGCGGTGAAATTGGGATGGGCCGCATGCTGGAAGCGGATGAACTGGTTGAAGCAGTCCGGATGGTTTTTCAAACCGCTCCGTTGTTGCAGGGCAAAAACGTTTTACTGACCGCAGGCCCTACATTTGAAGCGATTGATGCGGTGCGAGGTATATCCAACCGTAGTTCCGGAAAGATGGGCTACGCCATAGCGCAAGCGGCAGCCGAAGCCGGTGCAACCGTTACGCTTATTTCCGGGCCGGTTTGTTTGGTGCCGCCTGCCGTCAGCAAATTCATCGCAGTAGTTGGCGCCGAGGATATGCTGCGTGCAGTGCAAGCAGAAATAGCGCAAGCCGATATTTTTATCAGTGTCGCTGCCGTTGCGGATTACCGCGCAGCCCAGTTCAGCCAGCAAAAGATAAAGAAGTCTGCTGGCAAGCTGCTGCTGGAATTGGTTCCTACTGTGGATATACTGGAAACGGTAGCAAACATGCCAGAACCACCTTTCTGCGTCGGTTTTGCAGCAGAAACAGAAAATCTTGAAAAAAACGCCATAATAAAGCGGCGCAAAAAGAATGTGCCGCTGGTGGTGGCCAATTTGGCGCAAGATGCGATCGGTTCCGATCAAAGCGAGTTGATTTTATTGGATGACGCGGGTAAGCACATTCTTTCTAAAGCATCTAAAATAGAACAAGCACGGCGTTTGATCAAACATATCCACCTGCTGTACAACCCACTTAATAAAAAAGAATGAAAAAAATCGATATTAAAATTCTGGATGCGCGTTTGTATGAACAGCTTCCAGCCTATGCCACGCCAGGCTCAGCCGGATTGGATTTGCGCGCCTGTATTGAGCAACCGATGACGATTAATCCGGGGGAAACCAGCTTAATTCCGACTGGTATTGCGATCCATCTGGCCGATACCGGGTTGGCGGCATTGGTATTGCCACGCTCAGGACTCGGTCATAAATATGGCATTGTCTTGGGAAATCTGGTCGGACTGATTGATTCGGATTATCAAGGACAAATTCTGGTTTCCTGCTGGAACCGGGGACAGACGTCATTCCAGCTGAATCCGCTGGAACGCATCGCACAGCTAGTGATCGTTCCCGTGATTCAGGTTGAATTCAACCGGGTGGACAGTTTCGATCAAAGTCACCGGGGCGAAGATGGGTTTGGCAGCACCGGCAAGCATTGATGCGCTGGTTTGCAATACAGCTGGTTGTTTTGGGATTGCTGCCTGCCGGTGCTTATTCCTCTGAAGCCAACGTTATTCCATTGACAATATCCGGCTATGAAATTGCCGCGGAAGTGGCACATACCCAGCTATCACGCTCGCAGGGGCTGATGTACCGGGAATCGCTGGAAGAGAATACCGGCATGCTGTTTGTTTTTCCGGGCAGCGGCTATTACAGCATGTGGATGAGAAACACCTATATTCCGCTGAGTGTTGCTTTTATCGATGTGCGCGGCGTCATTCTGAATATTGCCGAGATGCAGCCAGAAACGTTGACGTCGCACGATGCGGCGGGAATGGCGAAATATGCGCTGGAAATGAATAAGGGATGGTTCGCGGCAAGAAAGATAACCGCAGGCACCCAAGTCACCGGGTTGGAACGGGCGCCTGCCGCCGATTGATGAATTAATGCATGCGCGGCATCATACCTTTGAGTCCGCGCATCATTTTAGAGATTCCGCCTTTATTCATCATCTTCATCATTTTCTGAGCTTGCTCGAATTGCGCCAGCAGGCGATTGACTTCTTGTACGGTAACACCCGCACCCGCCGCGATGCGGCGCTTGCGTGAAGCTTTGAGAATTTCCGGTTTGGTGCGTTCCTGCTGAGTCATGGAATTGATAATGCCTACTGTGCGGTGAATTATTTTGTCATCCACTTTGACATTCTGCGCCGCCTGGCTGAATTGCGCCGGCAGTTTATCCATCAACGCGCTCATGCCACCCATCTTATGCATTTGTTGAAATTGCGCTTTGAAATCATTCAAGTCGAACGACTTGCCTGATTTCATTTTCTTCATCAGTTTTTCGGCTTCTTCCTGATCGGCATTGCGCTGTGCTTCTTCAATCAATCCCAGCACGTCACCCATGCCCAGAATACGCGATGCCATCCGATCCGGATGGAAGATTTCGAGTCCGGTTAATTTTTCCGCGACACCGGCGAATTTAATCGGTTTGCCCGTAATGTGTTTGACCGATAACGCAGCACCGCCACGTGCATCACCATCGAGCTTGGTGAGAATGACACCGGTTAGCGGTAACGCATCGGAAAATGCCTTGGCGGTATTGACGGCATCCTGCCCCTGCATTGCATCCACGACAAACAAGGTTTCGATCGGTTTCAGCAATGCTTCCAGCTCGCTGATTTCCCGCATCATGGCTTCGTCGATACCTAACCGACCGGCAGTGTCGACGATCATGACTTCATGGTGATGCCTGCGCGCAAAATCCAATGCGGCTGCGCCGATTTCGCCGGGTTTCTGCCCATCTTTAACCGGGAAGAAATCGGCGCCGGTTTGCTGGGCCAGCAGTTCCAGCTGGTGAATCGCGGCCGGGCGGTAGATGTCACAAGACACTAACAATACTTTCTTTTTCTTATGCTCCATGATCCACTTGGCCAGCTTGCCGCTGCTTGTGGTTTTACCGGCGCCCTGCAAACCCGCCATGAGGATGACGGCGGGGGGGACTGTCGCAAGATTAATGTCGGTTTTTTCTCCCCCCATAATAGCGATTAATTCCTGGTACACTACGCCAACTAAGGCCTGCCCAGGGGTGAGGCTGCTCATGACTTCATGGCCGATGGCTTTTTCTTTAATGCTGGCAATGAAATCTTTGACGACCGGTAAAGCAACATCGGCTTCCAGCAATGCCAGGCGAATCTCGCGCAAAGCATCCTGGATATTGCTTTCCGTAAGCCTCGTTTCTCCGCGTAATGTTTTAATGACGCCACTGAGACGGCTTGTCAGGTTATCAAACATACTGTAGACCTCATAAAATAAGATGAATTTAGAACAATGGGCGTGTCCGGGATTAACAAATTCCGGGTGAGTACTTTGAATTTGTTAACGTGCCATGTAGACTTAACAGTTATTTCTGCCTTTTAAAACTGATACCCTCAATGACCAGCATTTTAACTTATCCTGCGGCTTTTTTGCTTTATATACTGATCGGTTGGTATTTTTGGCGCACTACGTGGGGACAATCTTCATTGCCCGCAAATGATCGTGCACCCGCATCGGTCACTTGGATGCATTATGCCATGCTTATTCCTTTGTCATTGCATGCCATCACACTTTATCAATCGATGTTTGCTGGTGCGGGATTGAGTTTCGGGTTAAGCAATGCAATTTCAGTGATTGTTTGGTTGACTGCCTTTATTTACTGGTTCTCTGGATTTTTTCAACGGCTGCAAGGACTGCAAACGCTGGTTGCGCCCGTTGCCGCAGCTTCCGCTATTGCGGTTTTATTGCCGCTGTTTTTTCCATCGCTGCGAATACTCGAGAATACCGAACTGCCGGCATTTAAAGCGCATTTGCTGGTCGCCATGATGGCCTACAGCTTGCTGACCATCGCGGCATTGCATGCTTTACTGATGACCGTGGTGGAGCGCCAATTGCATCATCCGGCCGCGCGTTCGGTGCTGACGAATTTGCCGCCGCTGTTGGCGATGGAAAAATTATTGTTTCACATTATTTGGGTTGGTTTTATTTTATTGACGCTGACGCTTTTAAGCGGTGTGGTGTTTTCAAAAGAAGTGTTTGGCCAGCCTTTGACTTTCTCACATAAGACATTGTTCGGTTTCATTTCCTGGGGAGTGTTTGCGGCTTTACTGACCGGGAGGCAGTTTTACGGCTGGCGGGGGCGAATTGCAATTCGCTGGACGTTGGCGGGATTTGTCACCTTATTACTTGCCTATATTGGCAGCAAGTTCGTGCTGGAGATTATACTGAGCCGTTATTAGCAGGGTTGATGCCCGCAGTGTGGATTCCACAGCGGGTTGTTTTATTGCCGCTGTGTAAACACAGTATCAGCCTTTCGTGCGGCTGATTTTTGCGACTTCCCGTAGGTGTCTCAAACTGCGCATAACCCGTGCAAGGTGATGTCTGTTGTTGACTTGCAGAGTAAAGCGCATGTGCATGAAGTCGTCTTCGCTTTCCATGGCGATATCGTCAATATTGGACTCGGCTTTGGCAATTTCGGCGGCGATCCTCGCCAGTACCCCTTGTTTATTCGCCGTCGTGACCTTGATGGCAGCTTCAAACGTTCGAGTGATGTCTTTACCCCAAGTTACATCCAAATAATTTTCTGGATTCTTCTGATTGCTGGTGACATTACCGCAATCATGCGTATGGATGATCAATCCGGAATCCTTTTTGATCACACCGATAATGGCGTCTCCGGGAATAGGGCGGCAACATTTGGCGAACTGAACGGTAATTCCCTCGGTTCCCAAGATCGTGATCGGGCCTGCTTTTTGTGCAGGGGAAATGGATTCCGCGGGAGAAGCCAGGCGTTTCGCCACAACGGCCGGAAGTTGTTTACCCAGCGCCATTTCGGCCAGCAACTCCTCTTTCGATTTGACACCACTATCGCGTACTAATTTTTCCCACTGCGCTTCGGTAATCGTATCCGGATTCATGTTAAAAGATAGCAGCGCCTGATTTAGCATGCGTTCGCCTAATTTGACCGATTCATCGTACTGGATGGTTTTGAGGAAATGACGAATATGCGAGCGCGCCCTGCCGGTTGCGACATAACTGAGCCAGGCGGGATTGGGCTTGGCGTATGGAGCGGTGACGATTTCAACCCGATCGCCGCTTTTCAGTTTGGTGCGCAATGGCGCATTTTCACTATTAATTTTTACCGCAACACAACAATTGCCTACATCGGAATGCACAGCATAAGCGAAATCGACGGCAGTTGAACCTCTTGGTAGGGAAAGAATTTTTCCTTGCGGGGTGAAAACAAAAACGTCGCCTGGGAATAGATCAATCTTGAGATGCTCCAGGAATTCCATGGAATCTGTTGAGTCGCTGAGTGTTTCCAGCAGACTTTGCAACCACTGGCTGGTTTTTAAGCGCAGATCATTGAAATCGCCATCCGAGCTTTTATAGAGCCAATGCGAAGCGACGCCGTTTTCGGCAATCCGGTGCATACTAGCGGTGCGGATTTGTATTTCAATCGGTATGCCGAATGGGCCCAATAATGTACTGTGCAGCGATTGATAACCATTGGTTTTGGGGATGGCAATATAGTCTTTGAACTTGCCGGGAATGGGCTTGTATAAGCTGTGCAGCATGCCTAGCGCGACATAACAGGACGGAATGTCTTTAACAATCACACGGAATCCATATATATCCAGCACTTCGGAAAATGATAAACGTTTATCCACCATCTTCATGTAAATACTGAATAAATGCTTTTCCCGGCCGGTCACGTCCGCATCCAGTCCTGCTTCTTTTAATTTCAGGTTGATGGCATCGAGAATCTTTCCCACAACTTCACGCCGGTTGCCTCGCGCGGCCTTAGTGGCTTTTTGCAAAACACGGTAACGCAATGGATAAGAATAGCGGAAACCCAATTCTTGCAGTTCCTGGTAAATATTATTGAGCCCCAGCCGATGCGCGATCGGGGCATAAATTTCCAGGGTTTCGCGGGCAATGCGGCGTTGTTTTGCCGGCAGCATGACGTCGAGTGTTTGCATATTATGCAATCGATCAGCCAGTTTGATGAGTATAACCCGCACATCGCGTGCCATGGCCAACAGCATCTTGCGGAAATTCTCGGCTTGCGCTTCTTCTTGCGTTTGGAATTCGATTTTGGTCAGTTTGGAAACACCGTCAACCAATTCTGCTACCGGTTCGCCAAATCTTTCACTGATTTCCGCTTTGGAAATAGCCGTATCTTCAACCACATCATGCAATAAAGCGGCTGTCAGCGTGGGAGCGTCAAGATGGAGCTTGCTCAGAATTCGCGCGACCGCGACCGGGTGAGAGATATAGGGCTCGCCAGATTTGCGGAATTGACCGGAATGCGCTCCTTGGCCGAAAGAATAAGCATTTCTAAGTTGAGTAATATCCTCCGGCTTAAGATATTGCGATGTTTCTGTGAATAACTGTTCTGTTTCTGGCATAGCGTTTTATAAATCCCCTATATGCCAGCCAAATCATGCGCAACTCATTATTCGAGTTTTAACTTGGATTGGCAACCGGTTACAGGAGTATCCGCAATCGAGGCATTGGCTGTTGGCACGCATCCCGCGGTAAAGAGATGACGATTTAAGACAGTCTTAGTACAAAGGCTGTATTACATGTTTCTGGGATTCAGTATATCCAACCCTATTTTGCCTTGCGAGATTTCGCGCAACGCGATGACGGTCGGTTTATTGCGTCCAGGTTCTACCAATGGAGCCGATCCGATCGCCAGCTGTCTGGCGCGTGTCGTTGCAGCCAAAGTCATGTCAAACCGGTTAGGTATTCTCTTTAAACAATCGTCAACGGTAATTCGTGCCATCGTATGTGTTCCTATTGTGAGTTATGGATGGATTTTACAATAAAAAGACAAAAAATGATGCCACTATCTGGCTGGAAATGAATTATGACAATTCGATGATGAGTGCACGATGCTTTATTATCTGCCGTTCTTTTTTTAAGTGTTCCGCTTTAATAATACAAATCAGATCATTCAGTGCTTCATCAAGCTGATTGTTGATAATAATATAATCGAATTCTGCAATATGACTGACTTCTTCCCGTGCCGCGGACAGTCTCTTCCGGATAACCTCGGGATCATCCTGCGCACGTGTTTTTAAGCGCGCTGCCAGCGCATCAGCGGAAGGCGGGAGAATAAAAATACTGATAGCTTGAGGAAAAATTTGCTGTATTTGTTTTGCGCCCTGGCAGTCGATTTCTAACAGAATATCCTGTCCTGATGCGGTCGCCTGATTGATCCATTGCTGCGAGGTACCGTAAAGATTGCCATAAACTTCGGCGCTTTCCACAAATTCACCATTTAGCAGCATTTGCTGGAATGTCTCTTTATTAACAAAATGGTAATCACAACCATCGACTTCCCCGTTACGTGGCGGACGTGTCGTGTGCGAAATCGATAGACTGAGATTCAAGTCCGAGCGCAGCAACGATTTGACCAAACTGGTTTTACCGGCTCCGGACGGTGCGCTGATGATAAACAAGTAACCTGTCAATTGCGTCATTTTTTGCCTGTTATGTATGCAATCATTATTTTATCTTGAATTAAAGGCTGTCAATGCTTGACCTTTTAATGTCTTGATCAGACGGATTTCGTCCGCGGTAATTCCTTCCGGGGCTTCCGCTTCACGGTTTGCATAGAATAAGCCGATGGGTTTATGGTTTGCTACCAGTGGAAGCACCATGAAGCTGCGTGTATCGGGAAATAGATCTCTATGCCATTGCGGAATCAGTGTATGGATTTTGGCTGTGCAGGCATCTGAAATCAATAGATCGGCATTTCTTTTCAGCGCCAAATGAAACACATCGGGGGAGAATGACATCGGAAAGCTAAACGCTTTCTGGAAGTCCATGTTGTTTTCCCCGAGAGAACTGCGGGCGCGATATTGATTCATTTTAGGATCCCTAAGGCAGAGTGTGATGAAACGAAAGCCCAAGCTATTATAATAAGTTTCCAGAATCAGCATGATCAAACTGTCCAATTTATAATTGCCGAGTGCCATAATCTCACTGACATCCTGCACACCGGTCAATAATAATGCCGATGCATTATAGGGCTTGCCGCTGGGATAACGTTGGATAATTTGCGTATTTTCCGTTTCCTCATGGCCAATGATCAACTCGCTCAATAAATCTTCATCGACAGGCATGTTGAATTCGGCACGTGCTATTTCTGTGCATATTGTTTTGTTTCGATCCGCATCGAGCAAGTTTGCATTGATCAGCAAAGCGCGTGTTTCTATTTTCGCATCCAATATCAGCTGATCCAATATGGATTTATCGAGATTAAGGGCTTTTCCGAAGCGTGTCAGCAGTTTGTTTTTTAGTTCCGGATCTTCCGGGTTACCGGTTTCTACGACCAGCGGCGCGACCTTTTCACTCAATTCAGCAACTTGTTGCATCCACTCTTGTTTGCTTCTGGCAACACCGAGATTACCGAAAGGCCTGCTTCTAAGTCCCTGAATGATCGTGCTAGGAATGCACCATTTTTCCAGAATAGTTTCTGTCAGGGTATCAAGATTGAACCCAAGAACCTGCATGGATGCTTGTACCGGCGTATGAGTGCCTTGCGCTATGAGCGCCATCATTTCTTGATACAAGTCATGATCATAGGCAGCAAGCAATAAACGGCCAAGGTTCTTGAACAAAGCGGTGATCGCTGTCTCTTCCGCATCGATAAAATGGCTGGCCTTGACGAGCTCGCGGCTGATCATGCTGGCTGCCAGCGCATGTATTAATTCAGTGCGAACCAGCTCTGCGCTTTTGCCGGACATACCGTCCACCAAAAGCATGGCCAGCGCGCATGTCTTGACTGAGTTAAAACCCAGCAGAAATATGGCCTTGGTGATATTGGTATTGACTTTGTTGGATCCGGTTCTGTAGGCGACGGAGTTGGATAAGCGCAGAATTTTTTGTGTTAATGAAACATCCGCTAGAACGAAGTAGGCTAATTGCTGAATGGATTGGTCATCGGATGAGGACAGCTGGATGATGCGTGCAATGGAATTGCCCAGTGCTGGAAGATCGGGATCATGCGTGGCTGCTTCGAGCAGGCGATCTTTGATGGTTTTGGTGCGCGTATTTTTTTCTGTAGCAGCTGCAGGGAAGCTGGATGTATCTTCCGAAGTATAGGGTAATTGAATAAATCCCATTTTAGATTTCTTTCAAGAAAAATTGCCATTGGATTGGCGTAAAAAATTTTTGCTGTTGGTTTTAGATTTTTCCTGCTGAAAATCAAAATCTAATATCAATATATATATTGTTTTTTATTAGCGGCACAAATAAAGGTTAGTTGATAACAGGGTTAAAGAATGCCATTTTTCTTGAAATAATTTTGCTGAGATTCTGCCGTCATATGCGGCGAATTTTCTGGTGATATGTATTTTAATGCAGTATTGAATTAGTATTTTTTGGATTGTGGCCGGTTTTGGGAGGGGGAAAATAAAGCACCCCGCCGCAAGCGGCGAGGTGTTGAGTAGGTTTTACAAATTGCTGTTTAGATTTCAGGGAACGAGGAATTAAGCCCGGAAAGATAAAACCGGCGTGCCGCTATTTTTCCTTGCGTACTTTCTCAAGCAATGCTTCCAAAGTTTTGATGGTATCTTGCGGTGAACCGCCCATTCTTCCGCTGGTAAGATACTTGCCATTGATAATCAGTGTGGGAACGCCATTGAGCTGATACTGACGTGACATTTGTGTCGATCTCGATACTTGGTTTTGCACGGCAAAGGATTGGTAGGTATTTTCAAATTTCTTTCTGTCGATGCCCTGTTTTTCAATCCAATCGAACAAGACGGATTCGTTATTCAAGTCAATTTTGTCGCGATGGATGGCATCGTACACTTTATCGTGCAGCGTACCGGCTATTCCCATCGCCTCGATGGCATAAAATATTTTTGCAGCCGGAACCCAAGTGGGGCGAAGAATTGCGGGTACATATTGAAAGCTGACATCACCGGGAATATTCGCGAGCCAGGTTTTGAGATGCGGGTGCAAGCTGTAGCAGTGCGGGCAGCCATACCAGAAGAATTCCAGAATTTCGATCTTAATGCTGTCTTCGGTCGGCTGCGGCTTTGCCAGAACGGTATAGTCCTTACCTTCGACGATGTCGGCGTAGGCCGCGGGCAGATTGATTAAACCAAAACTTAATACTAAGAAGAAAACTGCAACGGCTTGATATCGATTCATGCTATTACTCCTTAAATAAAGTATTTAACGGGGTGCGGCGGGTGATATAACCTTGGGGAAAGTGTAACTAAAACGTGGCGATGCACTGTTATTGTAATTTGACAAACTGCGTCTCTATGCCATTTTCTCTGAGTGATGCGCTGGTTTGGTCGCTATCCGTTTTGTTATTGAACGGTCCGATCCGCACACGGTACCAAGTTCCTTTTTCCGCCAGATCGATCGGTTGTACCGATGCGAACACACCCAGCATCGCGAGGCGCGCTTTCATATTTTCTGCTTCGTCATTTTTTCTGAATGATCCGGCCTGCAGGAAAATTTTCTCTTTCGCCGCTGCGGGAGCTTTGGTTTGCGGTGTTACTGGGGGTTGTTGCTGCGGCTGCGGCGGTTGCTTCGGTTCCGCCGGGAGCGCGCGTGGTGGTACCGCAGCGATCTGTTGCGGAGGAGGAGTGACCGGGATGATAACTGTTGCGCGGGGTGGAACAGGTTGTGGCACGATCTCGGCCGGTTTATTGTTTTCCGGTGTTTTTGCGGCTATTTTCGGTTGTGCGGGCGGTTCAGCCGCACGCTTGAAATCCTGGTCAATCTCCGGTTCTTCGATGCCCGGCAGTATTTTGTAAAAATCAAACCGGGGTTTTTCTTCCACGACGGCCAAAGGTTCTGGTTGTGCCGGTTTTTCTGCGGCTTTTGGGGTTTCAGCAGCAGGTAGTGTCTGGTTTTTTTCCGATGAGCTCACTACTTTGTCAGCCGGTAAAAACGGACTGGGCGCATAATTAAAATATAGCCATATGCCAATTGCACTCGCAAGACCCAATGCGTAACCGACAAATCCGCCAAAAAATGCGGAACCACCTTTTTCCGGCGTGGATTTTGTTGGTTTGCGGGTCTTATAATCTCGACTCATGTGTATCCTTATACAGTAATCCGGTTACATTTTATCAGGTGCGCTGACGCCGAGTAACGTCATTCCATTCTTCAGTACTTGGCGGGTAGCTGCAATCAACGCTAGACGGGCGTTTTGCAAGGCAATCTCGGGTACCAGAAAACGTGTTGAATTATAGTAACTATGAAATTCGCTGGCCAGTTCTCTCAGGTAAAACGCGATCAGATGGGGAGAAAATTCCTTCGCCGCCATTTCCACGGTATCGGGGAAATCAATCAATTTTTGCAGCAACACCAACTCGGCAGGGCTTGATAGCTCGGCCATATCGGCTTCGATCAGCTCGGCGGCATCGCCATCCCACTGCGCCAATACACTGCATACCCGCGCATGAGCGTACTGCACGTAATAAACCGGATTCTCATTGCTTTGTGATTTCGCCAGATCCAGATCGAAATCCAAATGCTGGTCGCTTTTACGCATTACGTAAAAAAACCGCGCGGCATCTTTGCCGACTTCCTCGCGCAATTCCCGCAGCGTGACAAACTCGCCGGAACGGGTGGACATGGGCGCTTTTTTACCGTCGCGGTAGAGCACGGCAAACTGCACCAGAGCGATCTCCAGCTTTGCCGGATCCAGTCCGAGCGCTTGCAATGCGCCTTTCACGCGCGGAATATAACCATGATGATCCGCGCCCCAGATATTGATGACCTGTTCGTAACCGCGCTCGAATTTATTCAGGTGATAAGCGATGTCGGATGCGAAATAGGTAAATTGGCCATTTTCCCGCTGCACCACCCGATCTTTTTCATCGCCGAAATCGGTGGAGCGGAACCAGATCGCACCATCTTGTTCGTATAAATATTTTTTTT
This sequence comes from Nitrosomonas oligotropha, assembly GCA_008015635.1. Taxonomy (GTDB): domain Bacteria; phylum Pseudomonadota; class Gammaproteobacteria; order Burkholderiales; family Nitrosomonadaceae; genus Nitrosomonas; species Nitrosomonas oligotropha_B. The sequence goes on along the minus strand of SSFX01000014.1, from coordinate 42,974 downwards.
CCTTGAGTAACTGGATGGTACGTGCAACCGAGCCATTATCGTATAACGATTGTTCGGAAAACCACGTATCGAACTCAACGCCGAATTCCATCAGATCGTTGCGGCAATCGCCTAATTGTTCTGTGAGTACAAAATTATGAATATACGCATAATCCTGGCCGAGTACTTTTTTGGCATTGGCAATTAACTGATCCAAATGTTCGTCGGTACTCACGACAGTTTCCATGACACTGACGGGCAAGCCGTCCAACACCAATTCCGGGTGATGCACATAACGCTCGGCGTGTGCCTGATGAATCAAACGGGCCATCGACTTGACGTAGTCTCCCTGATACGCATTTTGCGGGAACGGAATATGGATATCGTTAAGCTCCAGATACCGCAGCCAGGTGGAGAGCGTCAGAATGTCCATCTGGCGCCCCGCATCGTTCACATAAAATTCGCGCGATACATTGAAACCGGCAGCGGTCAGTACACTCGACAGGCTGGCGCCGATCGCGGCGCCGCGTCCGTGCCCGACATGCAAGGGGCCGGTGGGATTGGCCGAGACGAATTCCACTTGGATCTTTTTTCCTTGACCGGAATCACCGTGGCCGAATGTCTCTTTGCTTTGTAACACTTGATGCACGCATTGCTGTTTCGCGGAATTTTTCAGGAACAGATTGATAAATCCGGCGCCTGCTATTTCCACTTTTTCCAAATAAGGCGAGGGGGGTAGGGCGCTGATCAATAAATTCGCCACTTCGCGCGGGTTCTTATGCAGCGGTTTAGCCAGTTGCATGGCCAGATTGCATGAATAATCGCCGTGACTGGCCTGTTTGGTGCGTGTCAACTCGATGCGGACATTGGCATCCGGTGTGGCGATGGCATGGGCGGCTGCACGGAATAGCTCGACGAAATGGGTTTTGAAATGTGGGTGAGCGGATGAATTCATGGTTGAGAATAAAGATATAAAATTTTATGGTGTTGCATTATTGTGCATAACGGGAATCGCCGTTGCCGGAAAATGAGCGGTATTTTAGCAGGTGCACAGTTCAGACCAAAGATTGCTGGCGATGCGTTTCAAACAGGCAAATGCCGGCGCTGACAGCGACATTCAGGCTTTCGATACTGCCTTGCATCGGAATCCGTACCAGTTGGTCGCAACTCTCGCGCGTCAAGCGCCGCAGTCCTTTTTCTTCGGAACCGAGCACCCAAGCGACGGCGCCTTGGATCGGGAAATGCGTCAAGTCGTATTCCGCATCTTCCGCGGTGCCAAAGATCCAAATGTTACGTTCTTTTAATTGATTCAAAGTGCGCGCCAAATTGGTGACGGGGATGTACGGAACGGTATCTGCTGCGCCGCTGGAGACCTTGTAAACCGTAGCAGTCAACCCAACCGCGCGATCTTTCGGCGCGATCACGGCGTGCACGCCGAACGCATCGGCAACGCGCAGACACGCCCCCAAATTGTGCGGATCCTGAATGCCATCCAGCACCAGCAGCCGTGCCGGTCCGGTCAGTGTATCCAAAACATCATCCAGGCCGATGTGGCTGCGTGCACTGTCGATACTGGCCACAACGCCCTGGTGACGTTCGCTGTCAGTCATAGCACTAAGTTTGGCGCTATCGCACGGGAGCAGACGGATTTTCCGGCTTTCAGCCAGCTGGATGAGTGTGCGTGCGCGTTGATCGTCCCGCGCCGCATCGATCAGAATCTCTTTGATGCTCTCCGGATTTTGCCGCAATCGGCTAGTAATGGCATGAAAGCCAAAGATAAAGCGAGTGTTGGACACGTTTTAACCTAAAAACTCCATTGGGAAATGACCGGCTGATTTTGCTGAATGATTGATTTTTGCGCGTATTTTAGAGCAATTCATCATTCATGAATGCGATTTCTTGCCTTTGGCCGGAGTCTTGGTTTTTGCTTGATCTTTTGCTTGGTTTTTTGCCTCGCCTTTTGCTTGGGTTTTGACTCGTTCCGGTTTTTTATCCGGCTCGGCTAACACAAAATCGATTTTGCTGGTTTCCAGGTCGACACGGACCAATTTCACGCGTAGCCGGTCGCCGAGGCGGTATTGCTTGCCGCTACGCTCGCCAAGCAAAAGATGCTTGGTTGCATCAAAATGAAAATAATCACTCGGTAGCTCGGAAATATGCACCAGTCCTTCAACATACACATTATCTAGGGCAACGAACAAACCAAAGCCGGTCACGCTGCTGATCACGCCATCGAAACACTCACCGATTCTATCCTGCATATAAAAACACTTGAGCCAGGATTCGACATCCCGCGTGGCGTCGTCAGCGCGCCGCTCGGTCATTGAGCAATGCAGACCCAGTTCGTTCCAATCGCCGGGATTGTAGGTTTCACTTTGCAAGACTGCTTTAATCGCGCGGTGCACCAGCAAATCGGGGTAGCGCCGGATCGGTGAAGTAAAATGGGTATAGGCATCGTACGCCAGCCCGAAATGTCCGCTCAGGTCCGGGCTGTAGATGGCCTGTTTCAACGACCGGAGCATGACGGTTTGCAGCAATTGCGCATCCGGTCTGCCTTGAATTTTAAGCAGGGTTTGCGCGTAATCCTTGGCGCCCGGTTTGGTCTTGCCGCCCAGTTGAATGCCGAATTCCTTCAGGAAATTGCGTAATGCTTCGATTTTTTCCGGAACCGGGCTTTCATGGATGCGATACAGTGTGGTTTGGCCGTTCTTTTGCAGGAAATCCGCCGCGCAGACATTCGCTGCCAGCATGCATTCCTCGATCAAACGGTGCGCTTCGGTGCGTTGCACCGGCACGATCTTTTCGATTTTTCCTTGATCGTTAAAGAACATTTGCGTTTCGGTGGTTTCAAAATCAATCGCGCCGCGTTTTTTGCGCGCCTTGAGCAGCGCTTTGAACAATTTGTAAGTGAGTTGCAAGTGTGGCAGCAGCTCGTTGTGCTCCTTGGCTTCGGCACCTTTCGGATTGGCCAGGATCGCCGCAACAATGTTGTAAGTCAGTCGCGCGTGCGAACGCATCACCGCAGGATAAAAAACATAATCGAGTATTTCGCCATTTTTTTGGAATTGGATTTCACACACCATGCATAAGCGGTTTTTGTCCGGATTGAGCGAACACAACTCGTTTGAGAGTGCTTCCGGCAGCATCGGAATGACGCGGCGCGGAAAATACACGGAATTACCCCGGCTCAGCGCTTCCTGATCAATCGCATCTTTGGGTTTGACATAGTGACTGACATCCGCAATCGCTACATATAACCGGTATCCGTCACCGTTTTCCTCGCAATAAACGGCATCGTCAAAATCGCGCGCGGTTTCACTATCAATGGTGACCAGCGGTAAATGGCTGATATCTTTGCGTCCTTTCAGTTCTTTCTTTAAAACATTCTTGGGAAACTTGGCGGAGAGTTTTTCTATCTCGGGAGGAAAAATGTACGGCAGGTCGTGTTTGCGCAAAGCGATTTCAATCTCCATTCCCGGTGCGGTGTAGTCGCCCAGAATTTCGATAATCTTGCCGATCGGCTGCGTTTGTTTATTCGGCTGCTGGATGATTTCGACAATGACAATTTGACCGGCTTTGGCTTTGAGAGAATGCTCCTTGGCGATCAGAATATCCTGGCTGATACGTTTGTTTTCGGCCACGACATATAAAATGCCATGATCGATATACAACCGTCCCACCAGCTGAGTATTGGTATGCTCCAGAACTTCCACAATGGTAGCTTCCCGGCGTCCGCGCCGGTCCAATCCGATTTCGCGTACCAGGACCCGGTCGCCATGCAGCGCTTTGTTCAATTCTTTTGCGCTGAGATACAAATCCGGGCTGGCGTCATCGGGAATCAGAAAACCGAATCCGTCGGGATGGCCCTGCACTCGGCCTTTGATCAGATCGAGTTTTTCCATCACGCAGAGATCGCCTTTGCGGTTGCGGAAAATCTGACCTTCGCGCATCATCGCCGTTAACCGGCGGTTAAACAGCTCTTCTTCTTTTTTTGTAATATCCAGTAATTTCTGTAATACCTGCTCAGCCAACGGGATTCCCTGTTGTTGCAAAATTTGCAGAATATATTCCCGGCTTGGCAATGGACTTTTGTAGCGCTCTTTCTCGCGTTTGAGATGCGGATCTAGATTACGCAGTTTTTGATTCTTCTTAATTGACAAAACAATGGTTTCCTATAGAATTACGCGTTCTTTGACAGCCTGACACGGTTGTCGCTTGCCCAGATGGCGGAATTGGTAGACGCGCATGGTTCAGGTCCATGTGCCTTCGGGTGTGGAGGTTCGAGTCCTCTTCTGGGCACCATCAGTACTCATAACAGTTTGTTTGTATGAAAAATATCTTATATTCAAACTGTCTTACCATAAACTATGCCGCAAAAATTGCTCAGTGATTTTTGAGCATTATTTCCAGTGAATTTCTATTATTTCCAACCTTATAGCACATTGGGGATGCTGTGTATTGCTTTAATATAATGGCAATAGGGAAAATTTAAATATCTTCGTACGATCTATTTATTCGACAAGAACAACATTGCGCAGATAAAAGATATAAGAAGTCCCAATAATACGAAAGCTAGTACAGCGCCATTGCCGGTCAGTATAAAGCTTCCGTAGAGGAGCAAGGAAAATACTAATGAGCCGATCATGAGAATTTTTTTCATAGCAAAGTATCCTTTCTAGTAATTAATCAAAGTCCGCTAGAATCATCTGCCTGACTTTTCGTGAATACAGGCGATGGAAACGCCAATGCCGGATTTTTCCGGAACCCGCGCATTCTTTCATCAATGAGAGAAAAGGGCAAAGCCTGTTTTACTTCCTGCAGTAGAATCAATGGCGGAGTCGTTATCCGGCGGATCAGCTAGCTTCGATTACGATGTGCAATCGCGCCGCTGAGAAAGACCAAACCAATTAGCAACATGGCATAAGCCGATGGCTCGGGCACAGCAATCAAAACACCGAATAATCCGTGACTTTCATCATCAGGCCCGGCGGTGAAGTACAACAAATGGCTGCTTCCCGCCAAACCATCGTTACCGGGTGATATTGCCCAAAGTCCGTCGATTGCGACAGGATTGCCATCGGAGCCAAGTACTTGTCCCAGATATGCATGCGTTGCAGGGTCAAAGGCGCTGATATGGCCATCGCCAAACCCCAAGGTGCATTTAAGGTGCCGCCAGTTGCGATCCGAGACAGGAAGTTTCCCTGCAAGTCATAGGCATCCACCAGACCGAGTCCCGGTCCTGCCACTTCATCCGGCGATAATGGGTCTTGCTGGGCATAAGTCACATACAGCATACCCCCCAAGTTTTGCACGTTAAACGGCGCATAGCCAGCCGGAAGGGCAGGGTCGGTGAATGAGCCCGGAAGGGAGGGAGATGCGACGGAGCCTTTGAGTACATCGATTGCGCCGGATTGGAAGTTGGCGGCGTAGAGATAGCTGTCTCCGGCAATCGTGCCGAGTGCTGCGCCTTTATAGAGAGAAGACGCGGATGACGTAACGAGTGTTTCGGCCGTTGAACCCAAAGCGGGGCGCCAGCCCGAAACGGTGCCGTCTTCGCTTACAAATAAAAAGCGATCGCCATTGAATGCGCTGGTGCCGTTGAAAACCTGGCCGGTGACATTACCGGCACCTGGGATCGACACGGTTAAGGCTAGTTTACTGGTTGTTTGATCCACTGGATTTACGCTATATAGAGGCGATGTTCCACTGCCATTGGAGGAGATCCAGAAGGGTCCGGTGGGCGCGTAAGACAATCCCCACGCGTTAATCAGGCCGGCGTCCGTGATTTGTGCGGCATTGGCGCTTTGATCGTCCGTGACCAGATTGTTAATATTGAATAAAACGGCGTGAGAAGGCAGTGCAAAAGAAATTAAAAATAAACCGGTAACAAGTGCTGTGCGATGGAGTCGAATTTTATGCATGATTAAGCTCCTGTATGTATGAGCCGGTGCTAGGGATTGAACTCAACTGTGCTTCTTGAGTGGAATGCGCAACAGCCGGTATGAGATAGTTTTAAAAAATTAGAAACACCCTTCCTCGAATTGACACAAATTCCATTTACAGTAAATTAAATGGTTTGTCAAAATGTATATTATTACTATGATTTGATTAATTAATATGCCGCTGTATTCGCTTCACTTTGAGTGCGAGGCGGACACAACGGCAAAGAAGAGAATGTGATTGCTTTGAGTTTTGCGATCTAGCCGATTGAGAATCGGCTAGAGAGGGAATTGAATGTTGGATGAGGGTTATTCGACGAGCGATTTTTGCTTCATCTCAGTTTCTTTTTTCAGTTTCCACCGGATTGTTACGTAGGTGCCGCAATACGCACCCAAAAAAGCGGCTGCAATATAAATTTTGTTTTCGACATAATTGGTGACGGTGAATGCGGTGACCAGAATAATCATTGCAGACCAGAATGCGGCGGGGTGTGCTCTTCTTTCTTCCACATCAATGAAGTATAGCGTCCAGCAGACATCAGCGAGTGCCATTGCAACCATGATTAACAAAAAAGTAACAATTGAAAATTCCATGAAGAATAACCTTAAGTAAGCACTCGCGTGGGTTGTGAATCACCAGTTTTGTTGTTGCTGGTGATGATGATAGTCAATCGGGCTGGTGGATTTAGGGTGAATGTTATTCACAAATCCGATGACCTTGCCTTGATAACGCGTCAAGCCGCGAATTGACAGGCGCCCGTCAGTATCCGAAATTTTCAGGCTGCCGCCAAGGGAGTTAGTGATTATCGGTAACGGTGTGCCGAAGACTTTTGCGGCCTCATATGCGCTTGCCGCGCTGCCTGTACCGCAGCTCAGCGTGACATCCTCCACGCCGACTTCAAACGTGCGCACGGAAATGCCGTCCGCATCGCGCCAGATAAAATTAACGTTAACGCCTTCCGGGTGGCCGACAAATTCACACAACGATTTTTCTTCGCGTATTGATCGGCCAAAGATTCTGGCATTTTCCAAGCTCATTTCCGAACCGATCACCACCACATGCGGAACACCAGTGAAAACGTAATGCAATTGATCGTTAATTTGCCGGTATTCTCGCGCTTCACCTAAATTCACCTCGGTCAAATCGTCAATGACGCGTACTTCTTTTTTGCCGTCGCCGGTGACAATAGAGAAAATGTCATTACGGATGTAGGTGTCGTGCAAATAACGCGTCGCGCAGCGCAGACCGTTACCGCACATGGTTTCCTCAGTGCCGTCGCAATCGAAGATTTTCATCGTCGGCGTGCGTTGCACGGGATCCACATCCACGAAAAGAATGCCGTCGGTTTCGTGCTGCGTAGCCAGCGCGCTTGAAATCAGCGATCGATTAAACCCAGCCAAAGGCGTTTTCATTTCATCCACCACGAGGAAAGAATTGCCACACCCATCCATTTTTGTCGCTTTAATTCTCATGATCCAGTCCGTCTTTTGAATGCATCGTTATGAAATGGCAAGAAATACTGCTTACTTGCCTAGCTAAAGGGCCTGTAGCCCGCCCGTCTTGTGAGATGCGCCTGGGCTACGCCCGGGATAAATTCTTCTTGCACAATGCCGGTCAAGGCAAAGCCGTTTTTCAGATAAAACCGCAAACTTTCGTTGGCATCGGCGTCAGTTACGACATTGAGAATTTTTCCGCCTTGCCGCTCGATCTCCGCGAAAACACTATCCAACATCAGAGAACCGAACCCTTTGTTGCGATGTTCCTTATCAACCGCCAATGTCAGCAGATGATAGGTATCAACCGTCTTTCTGGCGATGGCATAACCGACTGGTTTGCCGTCATCCATGGCGCAAACGCCAAAATTCTTACCGCGCGCGATGTCTTCTAGTTCGTCGCGAATGGCTGCTTCATACATGGAACCAATGTCTTGCAGCGCAATTTTGATCAGACTGGCGTGCAGTTCCTTTGAGATCGATACAATCATGATGTGTGCTCTGCTGTTGGTTTTCCTAAAAGGGTGTACATCTGGTCGCGATAGCTGATCGTGCCTGCGTGAGCTGTTGTGCCGATGGCCTGATTCACCAGGTTTGCGAGCAATTCGGTTTTTCCTGCAAATCGTTCCGGATATCTGAGTGAAAGCCGTTGCACGGCTGTGTAAACGATCAAAGCGATCATGTCGTTGTGCGCGATGTTTGCGTGACGGCACATGTTGGTCAGATCCGCTTCGGTTGGGTGAACACCTGGAATCACATTGGCTTCCAGGAAATACAGCTGGCCGTCGCGTTCGCGGAAATCCATGCGGTTATAGTCGCGCACTTCAAGCGCTTCGTGCGCTTCGATGGCGATTTTCGCGTAGCTTTTCGCTTTCTCGCTCCAATCAAGATGCGAGATGTAGGGGTTTTCGATATCTTTTACATGCGGGTCGCGCACATGCGGTTGCCCGGGAATCTTGGCGAAGTCGATTTCGAGGATGGGCAGCACATAATGGCCAATCAGACCGATGGTGTATTCGTTGCCGGGCAGGAACTCTTCAACGAGCGCCGGTTGGTTGAATTGCGCATAAACCGCACCCACCGCTTCATCGAGTTCGGCGATCGTGTGCACTTTGCTCTTTTGGCTAATGCCGATGCTGGTGCCTTCGCTGTAGGGTTTGACCATCAACGGGAAAGCTAAATCGCCGAGCTGTTCTCCCGGCATCATGAGCTGGAAGCGTGCAGTCGGCACATCGTCATACGCAACGATCTTTTTGGCCGTCGCTTTATCCATCTTGTTGATGAAAGTCTTGGGGCTGCTGCCGGTGTAGGGAATATGCAGGTGTTCGCAAAAGAACGGCACGATGGCTTCACGCAACTCCTTTTCGTCCAATCCTTCGGTGTTATTGAATACCAAATCGATCTGTTCTTTGCGCTGCTCGAGCTGAGCGTAAATATCCGGCCCGACATCGATCAATTCGACATTCGCGCCGATGCGTTCCAGCGCTGCCGTCACCGCATTGATAGTATCCGGACCTTCAAACTCACCATAGCGCTCGTCTTCCATCCATGGTTTTCTTACATTACAAGTATAGGCGATATTAAGTTTTCTCATAACGAGCGCGGAGCGAGCATGTTTTATAAGTTAAATTTTTTGTAAAGCTGCAATTCTGGTGCTCCCATCAAGCTGGGAGCCCGTCATTCGAGAGCAATTAACGAAGCAAGTTACTATTCGTTGACAGAAGAGGATGGTTAAACGGTAATTTTTTTACCCTGAGCGAATACCTGACGGTAATAGATGGAGTGCTGAATGCCGGGCGACAGATTTTCGATCATTTTCTGTGCCGGTTGTTGTGCGCTGGGGTTTTTCAAGATAGAGCAGAAGTGTCCAAATCATGATTACTTGCGTCATCAAGAATCAAGTCGATCACATCTGGAACATTGAATCACTTCGGGTTTTCCGGGCGTAGTTTCTCGCCTAATGATCGTTTACACAAAAATTCTTACACCCTCGACCGCTTTAGCTCATGCGTCTGATTTTTGTTTGCCGCACTTGCCGTTTTTGTAACCATCGAATAACACCTGTTATGTAAATGACAGGGCAAGCAAGACCACAGAGGAAAATTAGAATTCGTCCAACCCACCCAAACGCCTTACCAGAGTGTAACGGCCATTGCCAGTCGAGAAATGTTTCTCCTGCACTACGACGTGTATCAGGGGCACGCACATCCAATATCTCCCCGCTGTACTGATCAATCGCGATTTGACGCTCAGGCCAGTATGCACTCAATTGGGGTACTTCTCTCTGCACCACGGTAAATACCCCTGTGTCACTATCTGGCGGGTAAATTGCATTGAGCTTTCCACCTGGAAAATGTTCCATGGCGATATTCCAGGCATGTTCCACGCCCATGGATTGCATGCCGTTAACCGGGTTTGATAAGAATTTGTGTGGATATTCCCGGGTAGAAGGAGAAAACTGCTGAGTTATCCAGACAAACGGCTCATTGAGATTCATGTATACGCCCGACAGCAAGACTGCGCCTAGTGCGGGAAAGAAATAAAAAGAAAATGTCTTGTGCAGGTCGAAGTTAAATCGCACCATCCCTGCATTGCGTTTGATGGTAAGAGCCTTACGCCAATGACCGTTGACAGGCCACCAGATGATCAGACCTGTGATCAACGAGATAATCAGAAGCAGGGCAACGAGTGCAACGGCCACAGTCCCATTTGCGCCCAACAACAAGCTGAAATGAAGCTGGAAGATAAAGTCCATCAGGTAATCCGGAATCCATTCATTCGCGCCATAGTTACGCACACCGGTTACTTTCGCTTGATAGGGATCAACAAAGATACGTTGCCAATCACCGGACTCCCGGTTGGCATAAATAGCAAATACACCTGCACTATTGCGCGGGCCATACAGCGCTGTGATTTTACTGCCTTGAGCCGCCTGCTCCGCCGCATGAATGATCTTATGCAAAGATTGATAGACGACCTCGCTATCCGTGCCTTCAGCCAGCTTGGGTACAGTTACCGTCAACAACGCAGGATTGAACCATTCGTCAAGCTCTTGCCAGAACACCAGGATGCTGCCGGTAATGCCAAAAATTACTAACAGTGCTCCTGCAAACAAGCCAAGATACAGATGGATATCCAGCCATAGCTGACGCCATGACCGGCCCCGTTGATCACGGAAAGCCCCTGTTGCTCCGGTTTCTGAAGACATCGCTAATAATCAATCCGCAACGAACCTAGAAAAGTCCGTGGCGCACCGACTGTAATGAAATTCCCGCTATTGGTTCCCACGAAATATTTTTCATCGGAAACATTCAGCACATTGAGTTGAGCCGTCAATCGCATCTTATGCATTGCTTTAACTTGATAGCTCGCCATTAAATTACCGATTACAAATGCTGGTAATTGATAGTTGTTGCCCGGATCGCCCTGGCGTTTTCCAATTCCCTGAATGCCTCCGCCCAATTTAAGTCCGCGTAACATTTCATGGCGGAATTCATAAGTGCTCCATAAGGTACCGGTGTGTTCGGCGGCCAGAAACAATCGCTTGCCTTGGTTTCCCAGGTTAGTTCCAATCACATTACCATCAGGATCAAATTCAGTACCGCGATCCTTAGTGATTTTAGCGAAAGGCAAATGACTGTATGTGGCAATCAGATTCCAACCAGGTAGAATTTCTCCGGCCACGTCTACTTCGATACCACGGGTTTCTGCTTCTCCTATTGCCCTTGAACGGAATGGATTAGCCGGATCAGGCGCTCCGATTCCCTGCTTGGTCAGCTCAAAATAAGAAAAAGTTGATCTCAGACGGCCATCAAAGAATTCTGTTTTTAACCCAGCTTCCCATTGTTGAGCAGTTTGTGGAGGCAATCGTTGTCCATCGATATTGAATAAGGTATTCGATGCACCGAAGTTTTCGGTATAGCTACCATACAGAGACAACCAAGGCACCGGTTGCCATAGCAAGCCGCCACGTGGTGTAAACCGGTCATCTGCTGAAGTTGTCATGCCGGCTACCGTGTCACGTCCAACCGCGTTGTCGTAACGGAATCCACCAAGCATATGAAAATTGTAAGGTAATTTAATTTGGTCCTGGAAATAAGCACCATGCCATGATTGCGTAATACCGATATTGAAGTTGTTGCCGGGATCAAGAATGGGGCGTCCGGTCATATAGACCGGATTAAAAATATTAAATGCCGGCGCAGTAGCACAGCAATTTATGCCTTTAATTTTGTCGTCCATGAAAATGTAGTCGTAGCCAAACAAGAGCGTGTGTTTGAGCATGCCGGTGGTCACATTCCCCGTTAAATTGACCGAAGTCTGGAAACGATTTGAATGATTGGAAGGCGCATTGTTGAAAAATCTTTCTAATGAACCATTTGCTGAAACAGGAGTAAACCAAAATAGAGAGTTAGCATGATAATCAAGTAACTCTGCCGATAAACGGTGAGTAATCGTCCAATCGCTATTAAACATATGCGACCAGTTAACACCGATGAAATACCGGTCCCCAGGATTCCTGTTGTTGATAGGCTCTCCCGAGAAAAGATTGCGCGGAACATCAGCAGGACGATTACCCCTATTAGGAATTCCCGGATCCGCCACGTTTTTGAAACTTTGATACTCAAGTTCAGCGGTAATCTGGGTTTGCGGACTGATATTGAATCTCACGACTGGTGCAATAAAAACCGATCGGTTATTGACAAAATCTCGAAATGATCCGGAATTCTCATAAGACAAATTCAGTCGATATAGCAAACGATCATCCTTCGTCAAGGGCCCGGTCGCATCCACTGTTGTACGGTAGAAATCAAACGACCCCGCCTGTTGTTGTAATGAATAATAGGGTGTTGCCAGCGGTTGTTTGGTAACTGTATTGATAATTCCTCCCGGATCAGCACGGCCAAACAAGATAGAGCCAGGTCCTTTGAGTACCTGAATCTCTTCAATATTAGCCATCTCGCGTTTGACTGTACCTCCGCCCAGAGAATTAGGCATGAATACACCGTTGCGATACGTGGTATCGCTGTTAAATCCGCGAATCAGAAATCCATCGGATCCCCCTTGGTTAGTGGGCATGTGAGTCACGCCGCTGACATTCTGTAAAACTGAATCAAGCCTGATGGCTTGTTGGTCTTGCAGGATTTGCCGTGGCAGCGACTGAACAGAAAATGGTGTTTCCATAATGGGGGTGTTGGTCTTGGTGGCCGTTGAGGTATTTGGCCGGATGTATTGCGTGTTATAGGGTGAGTTAGATCCAGTGGAATCTTTAACTGTGATTTCCGGAAGCACCATAGATTTTGGCGGTGCTGTTTTCCCTATGGATTCCTTGATTACAAAAGTATCTTTTCCGCTCGCCAGGTAAATGAACGGCGTTCCTTGCAGTAGTCGTGCCAGCGCCTGCTCGGCAGTCATTGAGCCATTAATAGCTGGACTGCGAATGCCTTTCAGATTCTCGGGGGTAAACAACAACTGAATTCCTGTTTGGTTGGATAAGCCGTGCAGTGCTTCCGGTAAATCCTGTACTGGAATATCGATTGTTCTGTTTTGTGCGTGAACAATCCCGGCAAACACCATCATCAAACCAAACATCCATAACGATTTCTGCATATATTTTCCTGATCTTCTCTTGTCAATTTACGCCAAAAATATGGCTTACCTCCTTAATAAGACGAAGAACAAAAGAAACACCTGACATGCAAAACTATTTACATCAGAACATCTCGAATTATTTGGTTATTTATCTCTGTCTGATAAAAGCACGGTCATTTCATCCTGCTCAATGCTTTGCAATGGAAATAGCACTTTCAGCGCCTGAATTAATCCCGCTCGATCAGCTGCATTAAATTCGCCGCTGACTTTCAATGCATTTAATTGCGATTCACCCAACCTGACCGGGCGTAAGTGATAACGATTAATCTGATGAATGACTTCATCCAGTGGTGTATCACGGAAGATCAATCTGTTTTTACGCCAGGCGACGGTCGATTCGGCATCTACAGCCGAGATGTCAGACAAGTCATGTGACGAGTAAGTGAGTTGCTGTCCGCCATGCAGCATTTTCATAGCGCCTGCCGGATTATTCAGTTTTACCTCGACTGTGCCTTCCAGTACAGCGACGGTGGTCCTATCCCCACGCCGCACGACATTAAACTTGGTGCCGATATCTCGTAAGGTCCCATTACCTGAATGAACGACAAAGGAACGGAAGGGCTCATTTTTTACTTTGAATGAAGCCTCTCCTTGCTCAATTATTATTTGACGCGTTAGACCAAGTAACTCCATCCGCAGCACCGTATCTGTATTCACATCAATGATGGTTCCATTCTGCAGGACGATCTGATGCTGTTCGCCAATTGACGTTGTGATTAATTCTTCATATTGCGTAAGCCAATGCAAAGAACCCGATACCATCATCAACAAAATGGCCCAGGCAATCGTAAATCGAGATTTCTTGCGGGATGATCGTGACGGTTTGTGATCTAATTGATCAAGGCTTTGCCAGAGCCGGACATATTGCTGATACTCGTTACGATGCGCTTCGTCTTCTGCCAGCCAGGCTTCGAAGGCTTTCTGGTCTGCGTCACTGCAATCGCCTTGTTGTATACACAAAAACCAGGCGGCTGCTTGCTCGGTCAATGGATTTTGATCAAAAGACTGCTTTATCTGTTTGTGCTGGGGTTGTTCCATTACACAAGAATCTGGCGTAACTGGACGAGTGCACGAATCAATAGTTTTTCCACAGCATTGCGGGTGATGCCGAGTTTCCCGGCAATTTCAACGTGACTATAACCATCGAATTTATGCAAAATGAATGCGCGATGACACTGTGGCGGCAATCCTTCAATGGCAATACAAAGCTTTTCCAGAAACTGTCTTGCACATACCACTCTGGCAGGATTGGTTAGATCAGTCGCAGGTTGTTCATCATACGAAAGATCATTGATGCACACTTTTTCCGGATCCTTCACATAAGTACGATGGTGATCTATTGCTAGATTACCTGCAATGCGATACAACATGGCGCGCGTATTTTGTATCGTTTCACCGGGATAACTCATGAAACGAATAAAAGTTTCCTGCGTCAGTTCGGCCGCTATCTCGCGGCAGCCCACGCGCCTCCGTAAGAAGGCGCGTAATTCACTGACATGGCGCAGGTAAATGTTGGCGAGGAAAATATTGGAGTGCATGATATTGACCGGAACAAAGCTTTTTGCGTAATGCCAGCGAATTATGCACGTCAGGATGATATTGAGGAATGCGGCAAAGTGCCGCAGAGATCTGCTGGGGAAAAGCTTAGATTCCGCCTAGACCTTTTTTTTGAGCCGGATATTTGATCAGCACGCTTTAATTTCCACTTGTGATCTCTCTATGGTTATTGGTTTTAAGTAGATTAACCAAGGCTGAAAATTGCATGCAACTTTTCAGATATGTTGTTTGTTGTAAATTTTTTCAGATCGTTTCTTCTGCAACCAACGGATTATCCCTGTCACGTACAGCAGCAGTGGTACTAATCCCGCGAGTACAATGAGAATACGTCCGGGGAGTCCGAATGCTTCACCGTTATGCAAAGGATAAAGCCACCGCAAAACAGTATCTCCAGCGGAGTCGTTTAATGGGTCGCGTTCGTGAATTATCTTGCCGCTATATTGATCCAGCCACAACGTTCGGCTCGGACGAGTTCGATTAATTTCTTGCGGTGATCTTTTGACAATGCGATAGAATCCCGGCGCTCCTTGCGGAAAAAAAATCCATTTATAAGCGCCGTCAGGGAAACGGTTATCGGTTATGGCCGTGACCTGTACCAGACTGATCGGCAACTGATGATCTGCTTCCATTGAAAGCAATGTTTCTGGCTCGGGTGTTAATTTTGAAAACAGATTAACAAGATCATCTACATAAGCGGGAAACACCATCCTGATGCCCGTGCAAAGAATGACTAGCAACAAGATGGCAAAATAAAAACCGGCGCTTTTATGTAAATCAAAATTGAAACGTTCAACACTGGCATGACGTTTAATGGTTAACGCCTGCCAAAGTTTACCTGGTTTTGGCCACCAAAGGATCAAGCCGGTTGATACCGAAAATAGTAACAATAGGGCGACAATACCGGTCAATGTTTTACCTGCTTCGCCTAAAGCCAATGTGTAATGGAAGCGCACAAAAAAATTCATTAAAGTACCGCGCCATGGATTGCTCGCATCGAACATCAGCCGTTGCCCCAAAACTTCGGCATTGTAGGGATTGACAAGCACCTGATGCCATTCGCTTTGTTCCAATGCTTGCGCAGGCAAGCTATAGGTAATAATAACTGCTTCATCCGGGCGGTCTGGAAACACAAAAGCGTAGGGTTTACCTTGTTCCGGAATAACTGATTTTGCAGCAGAAGCTATCTCATCTAAAGGCCGGTAAGTTATTTGCGCATGGCCGCCCGATAATTTTTTTAGCGCCGGATTCAACATGGAGTCGATTTCCGGTCCAAACACCGACAGGCTGCCTGCCAAGCCAATCAACACAAATACTGCGCCTGCGGACAGTCCGAGATAAAGGTGCAGTTTTAGCCAAAGCTTGCGACGGGTTTTGAGATCGCGCAAGGAGTTGCCTATAACTTTCACTTTCGGAGACATTGTACGCAGGCTGTTTACAAGCGGAAGCATTAAAACTGCACCATAACCGAACCTAGAAAGGTGCGCGGAGCGCCAGGCAGAGTTTGGTGAATGAACGAAGCAAATCCGTTACTGGAAGCAATGTATTCCTTATCCAGCAAATTCTGAATATTAAATTGAGCAGTTACAGTGGATGGGCCAATTTTACGTTGATATTTCAGCATCATATCCACACGCGCATAACCGGGCATATAAAAGCTGTTATCGATATTGCCAGCGCGCTTGCTAGCCACAAAAACGCCTGCACCGGCACTAAAGCCTCGCACCCCAACTCCTGAAAAATCATAGGTTGTCCAAACGCTGCCGGAATTTCTCGGTACGTTGGCAAATCGATGGCCTGTGTTACCGGCTCCGCTGGAGCCAATCACGGTGTCTAGCGGAGCGGAATCCTTGAGCACCTCGGTATGGATATATGCGTAAGTCGCTATAATATTCCAGTAATCGGTCAGTTGCCCGCGCAGATCCAATTCGATGCCACGGCTGCGCTGTTCTCCAGTAATGGCTACTTTATTTACAAAGGGCGCAGGCAAAGGCGTCTGTACATTGGTTTTGGTCAAGTCAAAAAATGCCAGATTAGCGAATAGCTTGCCATCCATCCACTCGCCCTTCAAACCGGCTTCATATTCCCTGGATTTTTCCGGATCGGGCAAAACGCCCGAGACAGTGGTGCCTCGATTGACGGCATTAAAGGTATGTGCATAATTGGCATAGATACCCAACCAGGACAACGGACGATACAACAATGCTACCCTGGGACTGAATTCGTTTACCTGCTTACTGGGATTATCGGACACTCCAAATCCGGCGTGATCGAAACGGCTGCCAAGCAACAATTGCCATTTATCCCACAGTGAGATCTGATCTTGCACATAGACGCCCACCCATTCATTTCTGGTCTTGTTGACAGCGCCAAGCGGATCGTTCAGAAAACCGGTAAAGCCGTACACCGGATTGAACACATTGATTGTTGGGACACCGTCCGCACCGCTTCTGAAAGGACTGAATCTGTTGGCATTAGTGCTATGGTAATAATCTGTACCCAATAATAAGGCATGTTTCAGAGGACCTGTGGCAAAGTGTCCGGTTAAATCAACTGTGCCGAATTTGCTTTCAAAATGATCAGCTGTTCTTAAAAAACCTCTATCCAAATCGCCGATAAGATTGGTATTGCCGTTGGATGAGGTCTGTGCTGTTGTGATGTTGCTGTTGATCATGGAGAACCGGCCGCGAAGCTTCCAGTTTTCGTTGATACGGTGCGTCAAGGTCGCATCCCCCTCATAAAATTGTGAATTATTGAAATCTGTTGGCTCATTTCCCCGAAAACTGCGGGAAATTTTTCCTGGGATGGCTCCTGAGCGCTGAAGATCATAAGGAATACCGGAATCGGTAGTGGACTTGCGGTTCTGATACATAAAATCTAAGTCGAGCTGGGTGTTTTGAGTAATATGCCAAGTCAGCGATGGCGCGATAAAATCCCGCTTATCGTAGACAAAATTCCGGAATGAATTGCTGTCCAGATGCTCATAATTCACCCGGTATAATAAAGTACCGTCTTTATTAAGCGCACCGGTTACATCCAGCAAAGTGCGATAAGTGCCGAAGGAACCGAATTGCTGCTGCAAGGAGTAGTATGATTCCCGCTGTGGACGTTTAGTGACGACATTGACCAAACCGCCCGGTTGAGTGCGTCCAAACAACATCCCGGCAGGTCCTTTCAATACTTCTATGCGCTGCGCATTAGCCAGTGAAATAGCATTATTATTCGGTGTTAGAATGCCATCCCGGAAAATTGAATCGTTCTCAAACCCTCTGATTTGAAATGTTTCGTTAGCATTGACCCCAAAGTTAAAACCTTGGGAAACGCCGCTGACATTTTGCAGCACACTTCCCAGATTTATCGCCTGTTGATCGTTCATAATCGCTTTCGATACGGTTTGAACTGTCACGGGGGTATTGAAGACCGATGCGTCAGTTTTAGTCGCGGTGGTGGCATTGGGATGCGTGTAACTCGTGTTGTAAGGCGAATTGCTGCCCATGGGACTGGTCACGGTAATTTCTGGCAAATGCTGCGGATCGGTTTTTTTCTGGTTGATAACGATCATACTGTTATCAACCAGTTCGTAACTCAGTTTGTTCTTATTCAACACCTGATTAAGCGCTTGTTCCAGGGTAAAGCTACCTTTGAGCGGCACCGCTTGCAGATTGCGCACC
This sequence comes from Nitrosomonas oligotropha, assembly GCA_008015635.1. Taxonomy (GTDB): domain Bacteria; phylum Pseudomonadota; class Gammaproteobacteria; order Burkholderiales; family Nitrosomonadaceae; genus Nitrosomonas; species Nitrosomonas oligotropha_B. Next base: position 24,685 of record SSFX01000014.1, on the reverse strand, counting down.
ACTTCATCCGCATAAATCAGCTTAGTACCGGAAGTGCTTGCTAAGTTGTTCAAAGTAGCCGCAAGCGGTTGAGCGGGAAGATCGAAGGAATAGGTTTCACTAGCGCTGGCCGTATTGGCCGGTGATAAAAAAAATAACAGTAACGACAGCCGGATTAATAAAGTCATAGAGTATCCCTAGTTAACAATAATGAGGGCATCTGATTTTTTGTTCGCCCTTAATTTTGTAAGACGGGATTGAGGTGACTAACTGGTCACTTTTTTGAAGTTTTTATATGACAATGCGGTGGCGTGGGTTAACCGCAGTGGTTTAATGTTTACTTTCTTGCCCAATCAAGCAGAAATACCTGTTCCTGTGGCAAGTGTTCGACTTTAACCGGCAGGATTTTTTCAACACTGGCCAGGAAAAGATCCAGGTCGCTCGAATCAAATGTACCACTCAAAGTTTCGCGTGCTACGCTAGGATCCGCAAAAAGGAAACGGACTGAATGATAACGTTCAAGTTCTGCCACTACCTCTCTCAGGGGAGATTGCCGGAATATCAACCGGCCATGTCTCCACGCTTCTATTTGCTCAGCATCAACCGGCTGAGAATGAGAAAGACCGGTACCCGGTTGATAATTCCGTTGGTAACCTTCATCCATACGCTCGCCATTAATTTCGACAGCACCTTGCAGCACTGCTACTGAAACAGCATCGTTATGCAATCGCACATTGAATCGTGTGCCGATATCATGAATCGTCAAGTTACCGGCTTTTACGTTGAAAGAACGCAGCCATTCATGATGAACATCGAAGATCGCTTCGCCGGCATCCAGTATGATGTGGCGTTGCAATAATGAGATCCTTACCTGGAGACACGTCGCAGTATTCAGATCAATGGAACTTCCATCGATCAAGGTAACCGTCTGTTGCTCTCCTGTCCGGGTTACGTAGGTGACCGTCTCAGCGTTATATTCCATCCATCCGATACTGATCAGAGCCGATGCAACCAGAGTGAGAGCAGCCAGACCTAGGGCGCGCGCCGGGCTGCGTTTAGGGCGAATCAGGCGTGCCTCTTTCAGACCTGGAATGCTCGTTTTTTCCTTTAGTTGATTCAATTCAGACCATAAGCGCTCAGCGTGCGCATAAGCCGCCTGATTGGCGGTATTTTTATAATACCAGCGGCTGAATTGCTGCCGGTTCTCATCGGTACAATTTTCTGATTGCAGCAAGAAAAACCATTCCAGTGCTTGCTTGAGTAGACGCTCGTCTTGGGGATCAGAAGTCATCGGATGGTAGATAAGCGGAAAAGCTGCGAACGATTATGGGAATGGGTAACTGATGTAACGATTAATGTGCAGCATGGATTGCACCAAACGCCGCTGCACGGTTTTCTCTGAGATTGCCAACCTAGCTGCAATTTCATTATAGCTGAGCTCATCAAGCTTGCGTAGCAGAAAAACATCACGGCAAGGCGCCGGCATAGAGAAAATGACATCGAATAAAATTTCACATTGCTGGCGAAGACAAGCCAGCTCATCGGGTGGGAGCGAAGGGCAAAGCAGCTCTTCGTCGAGCGGTAGAAGTTCGGTTTTGCTGAATGGACTGCGCTGGTAATCAATTGCCAGGTTACGTCCGATCCGGAACAAATAGGCTTCAGGATGAGAAATACCCGCTTCATGACCGTGAACCAGTAATCGTATATAGGCCTCTTGTGCCAGATCAGCCGCCGTTTCACGGCAGCCTGTCAAGCGTGCGATACTGCTGATAAGACTTGACCGGTGTTTTTCATACAGATCAATCAGGAAAAAAGAATCAAATAAATACACAGAGAATGGATGAAACTAAAAGGCGATAATTATTCAACAAACCGCCGAATTATCCAGTTAAAAAACTATGATTGGAATGCGGCATATTGTCGCATTCCGGCTGCAACTAAAAACGATAGAACTGACTAACTGATGGACTGCCTTTTAGGATTCCCAAGGGCTAATGAGGCTGTACGCGTTGCTGGCCAAAGTACGTTTGCACATCAACCAGAATGGCATAACACACAGGTACCAGAATGAGTGTGGCGATCATGCCGAAACACAAGCTGGCGGTAAGGGACAAGGTGACTGGCACAAGAAATTTAGCCTGCTCACTGGTTTCAAATAACATGGGCGCAAAACCGGCTATATTGGTCAATCCGACCAGAAAGATCGCACGAAAGCGCGATACGCACGCATCGATAATGAGTTTGGATGAATCCGCTTCTGCAGCTCGGTTTCTTTGAATAAAGTGCAATAAAACAACACTGTCATTGACGACGATGCCGCTGGCAGCAATCATGCCGACCAGCGATTGAAACGTAAAATCAAGTCCCAGGAACCAATGTGCCAATAATGCACCTAGCCAAGCAAGCGGTACAATCAACAGGAAAAACAACGGTTGCAGATAGGACCTGAAACCCACTGCCAGTAATGCATACATGACTGCCAGTGCAATCAGCGTATTGCGTTTGAGACCCGCCATGATGTCGTCCGCTTCCTCCGCAGCCTCGCCACGCGAAATTTCGAGTCCGGAGTATTGTTGCTCTAGTACCGGAAACAATTGGGTGATCAGATCCTGCTCGATGGCGTGCGCGCTGAGCGGCGGAGATTCAACCAATTGCACGTGCAAAGCAACTACCCCCATTCGATCGGCGCGCATCAGAGCGCCAAAACCGGGATAAAAATCGATTTCCGCCACTGTGCTCAAGGGGGCCTTATTTCCATCCGGCAAAAGGATCGGCATGGCAAGGAGGTGTTCGATAGATTCCCGCTCGGCACGTGGATGACGTACCTGAATTTTAATTTCTGAGCGGCCACGGATGAAACGTTGTGCTTCTTCGCCCAGATAGGCATGCCGGACTTGCTCGGCCAGATCCTTGAGACGCAGCCCCAGCCGTTCGCCATCCGGTTTGAGTTTAAGCCGCAACTCCGGTTTTCCGGGTTTGCGCGAATCGATCAGATCAGCGATGCCAGGATAACTCAATATCCTCGATTTCACCGCATTGGCCGCGGCATTGAGCGCATTCTGATCCTGTGCGCGCAGTTCGATTTCCAGATCGATCAATTCTTTTTCTGTCGGGGTATGAAAGTCGGGTTGAAAGTCGCCAAGGTCACCGATGTGCTGGTACCAGCTTTTGATGATATCGCGGATGTGAAAGCGCTTGCGCGCTTCAGTCGTGAATTCGACATAGATTTGCGGGTCGATTTCATCCAAAACAACGTCAATGCCTTCGATCAATTTCGGCATGGCCGGACTGGGTTTGGGATTGAGATCCTTTTCGACGTTATCCAGTGCGTCGATAAACTGCTGTACACGTCTTTGAGTTTCAGCATAGGGTGTTCCCAGCGGCGGCTTGAGATGCACATGAAACTCGGAATAGCTGACATCTTCCTGCAAGCGGATATCGATATACTTGCCTTCGATCATGGCTATCCCAACCATCAGTAACGCAGCGAAGGCGGCGATCGTGGTATAACGCCATTCGATCAGCCGGTACAATAAAGGCTGATAGTGAACAGAAACGAAGACCGCCAACTTGTCATTGATGGCAGTCCTAACGCGCGCAAGTTTGTTTTCAAGGTTCGAAGATGTGGAATCGGTAACAAGATGGGCAGGTAAAATCAACAGTGAATCCAGCAGCGAAAAGGCCAATGTGAGAATCATTACCGTGGCGACAGGCTTCATGAACTGAGTCGCCCAGCTGGGTTCGATAAAATAACCCGGCAGAAAAGCAATCAAGGTGATGGTTACCCCGAGCGTCACCGGAATGGCGACATCTTCCACGCCATGAATCACACCACGCAATCCTCGCATGCCTTGACTCTGCACATCGTGGATACGTTCGCTGACAATGATCGCATCGTCGACCAGCACACCCACTGCCAGAATGAAGCCAAACAGGGACAGCATGTTGAGATTCGTACCGAATGCCGGCAACAGCCAGAATGCGCCAAAAAAAGAGAAAACGACACCGACCGCAGTCCAGAACGCAACCTGCGGGCGTAAGAATAAAATCAATACCAGCACGACCAGACAAAAGCCGCTAATGCCTTCAAAAGCTAGCCGGTCGAGAAGTTCGTCGAACGAACGCGCATTATCACGACGGGTAATGACTTCGATTCCTTCGGGCAATTCCGGTGACAGCTTTTCAACATATTCCTTGACTGCCTTTGCCACTTCGACCAGATCATGCTGGGGAATGACCCAGATACTTTCCGAAGGTATGCCATCGCTGGTGTTATCAAAATGCTGATCGGCAAAGCCGTCGGTGACAGTTGCGATATCGCCCAGCCGCAATACACTACCATCCGGGTGGGTGCGCAAAACCAAATCAAACAGCCTGGCGCGATCGTAAGCAGTATATTTGGAACGAAGCTGAAATCCTCCCGATTGCGCTTTGAGTTCGCCACCGGGCAAATCGAGCGATCCCCTGCGTATCGCCTCGGCAATATCGGAAATAGTTAACTGGTGCTGCTTCAGGCGGATGGCCGGAACCTCAACGGCAATTTCATATGCTACCTTGTTCCATAATGTGGCGCGGCGCACGCCGTCCAACATGCCCAGTTCGTCACGGATCTGTTCCGCCAGTTGCCGCAAGACCAATTTATGTGCTTGTCCACGTACCACAACCGTAATGGCTGGTGTTTCCCAGCCGACATCATCGATGTCGATCCGCTCTACTGATTTGGGTAAGTTTCGTAACGACTGAGTACGGGCACGCACGCCATTGACAAACGTCTGCATGTCATAGCCCTGGACGATCTGTACCCGGATCTCACACTTGCCTTCAATGGCGGAAGTCTTGATCTGCTTAATTCCCCGCAGGTCATGAATGACTTCCTCGATCGGAATACATACGCCTTCCTCAACCTCTGCCGAACCTGCGCCGGGATATGCGGCAGTCAATATCACCCATGGCGGGGAGAAACGCGGAAAGGCCTGTTTATCCATTTCCAGCAAGCTCAGTATCCCGCCCAGAAATACAATGATCATGAGCAAGTTGGCTGCAACTGGGTTGGCGGCAAACCAGGCAAGCACTCCCGGAGATTGAGCAGAATTCATGGTTTCTGGATCCGGTTATTGAGCATTTGAGTAGAAGTCGTTTCGTAATTGCCCGGATAAAGAATCAGGTTCGACGATTTCATAGCGCAATCTGACACCCTCGATGGGTGTCTGAATGGCATTGATTACGATTAGGTCTTCTGCTGCAAGACCGTCGCTGACCAAGACATGATCGGTTTCGATCCGTAATAACCGGACAGGCCGGATACGTAATCGCCCTTCCGCATCAATCACGACAACAGCACGATTGGCATTGACGGCCTCGCGCGGCAGTCTGAATAATCCTGTCAGTGCGCGGCCTTCGATTTCCGCTTGGACAAACAACCCGGGCAAAAAAGGTGGAACCGAATCTTTCACCATGTTTGTCGTATCAATTTCCGCAACAGCGTGCAGCATGCCCGAGGCTTCATTCATCGCCCCTTCAAGCCGGGCGATGCGCCCTTGCCATTGATACAAGGCACCGGAAAATTGTGCTGACAAGGTAACTTTGGGCGTGATTGTTTTATGCTGATTGCCTTGCATATGCGTGTTGATGGGCCAGTCGACATATATCATTTGATCCGTGGTCAGCGGCAGGCGAACTTCGGCGACATCGATGGCATAAAGGCGGGCCAGTGCCGCGCCAGGTTGTACGAATTGCCCTAGTCCGGCGGACTTTTCGCGAATTTTCCCGGCAAAAGGCGCGCGCCATTCACAGCGGCTGCGCTGCAATCGCGCTTGTGCCACATCCGCTTCCGCTGCCTTCAATTTGGCGCGCGCTTCGGCCAATTGCGGTTCGCGTAACATCAGCGGCGTTGGCGGTTTTTCCTTGCCTAACACCTGCCATTCGTAACTGGCTTGATTGGCTTCTTCCTCTTCTCGCGCCAGGCGGTGTTTTGCCTCAGCCACCAGCGCGTGCGCCCGGACAATGGCATGATCGTAATCGCGAGGATCAAGCGCCACAAGAACGTCTCCCGCCTTGAAAGCATTCCCGGTCACGAACGTCGGGTGCAGTTTGATGATTCTTCCTGCCACTTCGGATATCAGATCGATTTCGGTGCGTGGCGTGACGACACCTTGAGAACGCACATTCAGGGCAAGCGTTTGCGGAATGGCGCGCATGACCTGTATTGGAGGTGCTTCATTCGCAGGCGCGGGCGACCCCGTTTCGGAGCGGATGGCTACCAGTGCCCAAGCCATGACAGCACCGGACAGCAGAATGATGACAGGCAATGCGGCTTTCAGCTGCGCAGCGCGAACTTTCAAAAGCTTCCTCCCAGAGCGAGATAGAGATTAATACGATTATTCAACAGTTGCCGCTGAATAGTCAGATGTGCGCTTTGGGCGTTGAGCGTGCTGCGGTAACTATCCAGCAGGGTCAGAATCTGAATGTATCCATGGCGATAGGAATACAGCGCCAGCTCCCGGCTGGCACCAATTTGGTGTACCGCTTCCCTTAATGCGTTTTCCTGTTGATGCAGCCATTCTTCTGCGGCCAAGGTTTGTTCAACCTCACGAAAGGCATTCAACGCAACTTCCTGATAGCGGTTATAGGCTTCCTGCACGCGGGCTTGCGTAAGTTGAATCCCTCCGCGGATGCGGCCACCCGTGAACAGTGGCTGGATTGCTCCGGCAAACACATTCCAAGCAGCTGTGCGGGGATCTACCAGATCTGTCAACGCGACATCGCGCGTACCGCCTGCCGCTGTCAAGGTAATGCGTGGCAATAACAGTTTTTCGGCGCTTTCCAGCCGCGCATCGGCGGCGCGTAGACGCGTAAAAGCCGCGATCAGATCCGGGCGCCGGGTGAGCAAGTCGGCGGGAAGTCCGGCCGGAAGAACCGGCGGCGGATCGGGAAGGGCTTGCCAGGCCTGCAGTCCGGATATTTCAGCAACCGCACCGGACAGTTCGGGCAACGAACCGTCCGGGTAACGCCCCAGCAATATCTCCAGTTGCCGGGTGATAAGCTGCCTTTGGTTTTTCGCTTGAGCAAGCTGTGACTTGGCATTGGCCAGATCGGTCGACACCAGCCGCACATCCAATCCACGCGCTAAACCTCGTTCAAACCGGGCCTGAATCAAATTGGCAATGGTGCCGCGGTCAACCACCGACTGTTCGGCAACCTGGATTTGCAGCTTCGCTTCCAGCAATGCAAAATAACTTTGCGCGACCCGTGCTGCCAGCGATAACCGGGCGGCCTGAAAGTCGGCGCTGGCTGCATGCGCTTCTCGAACGGAAGCTTCCCTGAAAGCGCGGATGCGCCCCCAGACATCCACTTCCCAGCTCAGATTAAACATGGTTTCAAATACGTTAAATTGCGCTGAACCAAACCCCGCGCTCCGTACTTGGGCTTGCTGATATCCCGGTGCAAAGGAGAGTTGCGGCCAAAGACCGGCACTGTCGATACGCGCCTGAGCAATTGCTGCTTCTACCCGTGCGGCGGCGGACTTAAGATCGAAGTTGTTCGCCAGTGCGCGATCTACTAACTGACTTAGCACAGGATCGTTGAATGAATCGACCCAGTTTTGTCTGGAAGACTGACTGGAATCGGAGTTATGGCGCCATGCTTGCGGGATACGCACATCGAGATCACTTGCCTGGCGCTCCGGCGCTGTTTTGCAGCCGCCAAGAATCAGAAGGCACAACAGCGCCCCCCATCTTATATGGTTCAGCATTATTCGAACGCCGGGTCTGTTATGAATCCGATTTTTGTCAATCCGGCTTTTGCCGCCATACTTATGACGCGCGCAACATGCTCATAGTGTGCCATTTTGTCGGCGCGGATATGCAATTCAGTGTGCGGAGAATTTTCTGCCGATTGCATAAAACGCGGCATGAGCAGCTCGGGCGCCACGGTCTCACCATTCCAGAAAAATTCCCCGTTAGCTTGAATGGCGAATTCAATAGGTTCCGGTTGGGTCGTGCTGGGTTCGCTGCTTGCTGTAGGTAAATCGATCTTCACGGAGTGCGTCAGCAGCGGTGCGGTGATGATGAAGATAATCAGCAGCACGAGCATGACATCAACGAGCGGCACCACATTGATTTCAGACAAGGCTTTCTGATCCTGATAACTGTTTCCGCCACCGAAAGCCATTATCGTTCCCCTTCTAAAGCGGGGGAGGTTCCAGCAGGATTTTTAGGGTGCGGATTTTGACTTTCCGCTGCGGCTACTCTGGTACCGTCACCGGTTTTGTTGCCAACCGTAATGATCGTATATAAATCGTGTGCAAACGCATCCAGTTTCGCCATCCAAAGGCGGTTACGCCTAATGAAGGCGTTGTAGGCCAATACCGATGGAATGGCCACAGCCAATCCCAAGGCGGTCATGATCAAGGCTTCACCGACGGGTCCGGCTACTTTATCCAGCGTGCCTTGACCGGAAAGGCCGATTTGAATGAGCGCATGATAAATTCCCCAGACCGTGCCGAATAGTCCAATATAAGGTGCGGCGGATCCAGCTGTCGCAATCAGGGTAAGGCCATTCTCGATCCGGGTTGCTTCCTGATCGATGCCATTCCGCAGTGTGCGTGTCAATAGTTCATCCGCTTCACCCGTTACTGCATGCGCGCTTAAACCAGGTTTTTGCAAGCTGTTTTCAACCTCGAACGCCAATTTTGTCAGGTGCGCAAACACATTGTCCGAGGAAACATCCTTCATTTCTATTTTCAATGCCTGTAGAGAACCGGTGTTCCAAAATTGTTTCAGAAAAATATTGGCATGCCGGGTGGCGATGGCATTGCGGATACTTTTCGTGATAATCAGGTACCAACTGGCAAGCGACAACGAAAGCAATAAAATAGCCACACTCATTCCCACATGGTCGATATGATGCAGAAAATGAGATAAGCCGAGATGATTATCCATAAGATTAATTTCCTTGAAGTACAAAGTTAAAAGGTTGTAGAGCAACGGCCTGCACCGGTTGTCCATCGCGCAATGCGGGCCGGCAGCGCCATGTTTTTACTGCGGCTAGCGCCGCATCATCGAGACGGGAGTGACCGCTGCTGTTGACGATGTGGGTGTGACTAACACGTCCCGATTCGTCGAGTTCTACTCGCACCACCAACCGTCCTTCTTCTCCTAAACGCCGTGAGTGCGCCGGATAGTCCGGCGCGCGTAACTCCGGACAGGAAACAGACAATTCGGATGCGAGCGTGACTGGACCCGTCTGCATCTGTTCGGGACGAGTCCCTGTCACGGACTGTACTGCTTGTTGTTGTGCCGGTTTTGGTTCATCGATAGATTCCTGTGAAAGAGACGGTGTCACAAAACTTTCCTCGGGAAGAGCAGGTGCACTGGATGCCAATCGCTGGCGTTTGGGCTGAGGCGGTGTTTTTTTAATCGTTTTGGGTTTCTCCGGCGGGCGCGGAACCGGCTCAGCCTTCAAATCAACTTGAGGCGCTTCGGGCGTTTCAATTTTCGATTGTGGCGATGTGATGATCTCAGCGGTCAGTATCGCCGGCTGCGAACTCACGGCAGGAAAACGGTGATGCCACATACCATAAAACACGGCGGCATGCAGCGTGAATGCAAATAGAAAACTGCCCGTGGAAATTATTGAAATGGATGAATCGCGTGTTGTTTGAGCCATACCGTAACCATCTTTCATGACAAATACAGGCTGGTGCGCGCCTGCCGTTTTTTCATCCAGATGATGATGCCGGTGACGGACAGCATGGCAATGACTAGGCCAAGGATGCACACGAAAATGCGATAGGAAAGGCCGAGAATATTCCCCATGTGCAAGGCGTAAAGCCAGCTGGTCACGGTATTGCCGGTGTATTGCCCGCTTGGCAGCAGAATAAATTTGAATTCGCCCGTATCGGCATCAAAAAATAGCTGAGTTTTTCCACGCCGGTCCTGGATATCGCGTGAACTGCGTACCGCATAGTTATAAACACCATGTTCGCGGTCCAGGCGTAGGCTAACGACTTGCAGAATGGCGAAATGATGTATTTTTGCCTGCTCATCCATGAGTTGCTCGCCGATCACTTGTGCCTGCCGCCAATTCAGTTTTGGCTCTTGTAACGGTTTATTCAGTCTAGGCAATTCCGTCCACGGTGCTTTGTAATCGAATACAGTCCGGGTCGTCCAAGTATAGACCGTGTCCCACAGATTCATATACACGCTGGACCACGCAAAAATGAACAGGATCGCCCACAACCACAGCCCACTGGCGCGATGCAGGTCAAAATTGAGCTTGTAACCGCTCGATTTCCAGCGGATTTTCCAGGCTGGCTGCCAGCGTTGCCACCAGCTTTTAGATGTATTTTCTTTGGATAGAGGAGGGGTGGTTTTTCGCCGCTGAGGAAGTGTCAAATAAAATCCGACGAAACAATCGATCGTCCAGATCAGAGCGCAGATACCCAGCACCCACATGCCAAAACTGCCCAGTGCCAAGTTGTAATGCAGCATGTAAATAAAAGGCATGACATTGATCACTCCCTGCGAGATCGCGCCAAACTGGCGCCGGCCTAACTCCTCACCGGTATAAGGATCGTAAATCAACTGATCAAACCCAAGCTTGTTGGATTGATCGTTACTATCTGAGCGTTGCTCCATAATGACTAATGTTGCTTCCTGATTGGCTTCCATTAGTACTGTGTTAACCCGGCCATGTGGAACTCGCTGTTCTGTCAATTCCGCGAGTGAAGCCATGTCCAGCTTATTTTCCAGAGCTTGTTTGGGGTATAGCTGAGGATTGATCAAACGTTCCAGTTCTGGATAGAACGCCAATAAACTGCCTGTCACCGCCACGATAATCAGAAAGGCGGCCATAACAAGGCTTGTCCAGCGGTGGAGCAGGACCCAAAAATGACGTGACATTGTTTCTTTCTCCTGCTTTAAATTTTTTAGTTATATTTGCTATGACGTTCGAGTAGCCAAAAACCGGACATGAATTTGAAAAGCAGTAGCCACGTCAGAAAAAGATTTAATAAAAACAATGGTATGATTAAGGATTGTTTCATGTCAGAAAATTACCGTAAGAAAGAAATTGTCGATGCTTTACTTTGGTGGATTTAAAAGGTGAATCCACTCTCCGATTTATCCATCGAGTGGTCGTGTATCTTGGCTAATACTCTAATCGCAAGGAGCCTAATACTGTCAATGGAGCCCCTGGGATATTCCCATAACCACTTGGTGAGCCATCATAAGTATTCGCGCCAACGAAATAGCCATTGTCAAGGATATTTCTGACATTCACTTGCGCGGTTAGTAATGTTGGGCCAAACTTCCAAAGGCGAGCAGCGGAAGCATCCCATCGAGCATAACCCGGAAGCTGAAAGTCATTTGTCACATTACCCTGCCGTTTTCCAACAACGAATACCCCTGTGCCTAGGCTCAATCCACGCAAAATACCCTGCTTAAAATCATATTTTGTCCATAGACTGCCACTATGAGGCGCAGCATTGGGTAAGCGATGGGAAGTATTGCCCAAGCCGGACTGTAAACAAAAATTAGTATTTTCATCTTCCAAATCACATGAGGCATCTTTAGTAATTCGCGTGTCCGTATAAGCGTACGTAGCAATGATCTGCCATGCTTCTGTCAGTTGACCGCTGATGTCAATTTCAATACCTCGGCTTCTCGCTTCACCGATAGCAGCGACGTCAAATGGATCGGCGGTAGCAAGATTTGGTGCCTGTAAATTATTTTTTGTAATATGGAAAAATGCCAATGTCGACATCAATCGCTCTTCAAAGAAAGCCGTTTTGAATCCAACTTCAAATTGCCGCGCGGTCTGCGGATCAAGAGGTTGATTATTGGATGTTCGCCCATTATTTGCACCAATCGACTCAGTGTAATTTCCATACGTGGATAACCATTGCCAAGGCTGGTAAAGTACGCCTACTCTTGGACTAAATCTTTGTTCACTAATCCTGCCTGTTTTAGCACTGGCATTTGCCTCTGCTACGGAGGTAGCAGAAAAGCCATTTGCTACTTCCAGCCAATCATAGCGACCGCCACCCAGAATATGCAGCTTATCCCATAAGGTAATCTGATCTTGGAAATACATGCCTTTCCATTCTTGATTTAAGACAAAATGATAATCTTGTGGTTGTGATTTCAATTCATCGCGAGTAATCACACCATAAACTGGATCTTGGCTATCAACCGTACTTATTGGGCCCGCTAAAGAGCAACAATGCCCTACTGCTAATTGATTTATTCTGTAGTAATCAAAACCGAACAGTACGGAATGTTTGATTCCCCAGGTGTTAAAATTTCCATTGAGATCAATATTGGTAGAGTAAATGTCACGATCTTGATGTACGCCCCATAGCCGACGATCAAAAATGGTTTGCCCAATTTTCGGCGGTAAAGTTAAAAGATCGAATTGCGTATAGTCGGTATTGCCTGTCATAAAACGATGGGTAACTTTCCAGTCATCATTAAAGGCATGTGACCAATTGAGGAATCCCCGGTTGCTTATCTGGGCATCAAACGCTGCAGGATCACTAAAAGAGCGGTTAACCGGAGCCTGCAATGGACGGTTGCCGACTGCCGGAAAACCATAATCGCCAAGGAAATTATCGCGCTGGTGCTCGAACGAAGCATTAACCACAGTGCGCGGTGTAATCTGCCAGGTTATTTGCGGATTGACGAAAATGCGATCTTGAAATATTAAATCTCGGAATGAATCGCTATTCCGGTAAGCGAGATTAAAACGATAGCGTAAACTGCGATCTGCATTGATTGGTCCGGTTGCATCCACTGTGGTACGGTAAAAACCATAAGATCCGACCTGCTGTTGCAGAGAAAAATAGGGCTGATCTAACGGCTGCAGGGATACCAGATTGATCAACCCACCGGGCTCGGCTCGTCCATATAGGACAGATGCGGGACCTTTAAGCACTTCAATTCGCTCCAGATGAGATATCTCCTCTGCAAAGGAATCCTGACGCAAGCCATTGCGATAAACTGAACCATTGGCATCGAATCCGCGAATAACGAAATTTTCATAATTTGCACTGCTAGTGCTTTGTTGTACCCCGCTGATATTCTGCATAACCTCACGAGCATCAACGGCTTGTTGATCTTTAATTACTGATTTTGGTATTACTTGAATCGATACCGGTGTCGCCATAATCGGTGTATCGGTCTTGGTGGCGGTACTGCTTCGCGGCACCGCATAATTTGCATCAGCATTTCTGGTCGTACTACGCACCTTGATTTCCGGAAAAATCGCTGTTCGAGCATCACTGTCAGTGGGGTGATTTGCGGGCGCAGCTTCAATGGCGTACCGGCCCGGCGCATTATTAACAGCAACAAGTCCGCTCCCCGCGAGCAATTCTTTTATGGCTTGCTCGATCGTATAGCGGCCATTGATTGCCGGTGCTTGTTTGTCTGTGATCAGGCTGGCGTCAACGCCGATCAGAATCCCCGTCTGTGCGGCCAGCTGTGTAATCGCACGACCTAGCGGCTGTGCTGCGATATGGATCTCTACCGGTTGCTGCGCAGATTGCGCATAACTGTTTATTGACGAAACGAAGCCTAAGAACAGAACGAAATTGATTAAAACGGCGCGATAACACAATGTTATTTTATTTATAGTGATCATGGATTTCCTTAGATTGAACTGAAAAACTGATTTCTAATATCCATGACACGCGAGCTGAAAATTCGGGTAGCCCTAATGGCAATTTTTCAACATAATTTTCCGGCGAATCGATTCCGGAAGAAAAAACATCCATCATGCCGCATGAATTTGGCGAGATGGATGTGAAGGGAGGGATGATGGTTGATCTGCTAGGAAGCGGTATTGAAACTATCTGATGAAGTCACCGAATTTTTTGCAACTCATGATTGCGAATCGATCCAAACGAACCATTGGCTATGTTGTTTGATACGAATGGGAAGCGCATTTTCCAGAATACTCAGCGCCGCTTCCGGGTTATCTGCCGGGAGAACACCGGTGAAACGGAGTTGCCCGGCCTCCTCGTTAATTTTCAAAAAACCTTTGCGGTAACGTGCAAGATCACTGATGACTTGACTCAATGGCGCATCCTGATAAACCAGACGAGCATCTACCCAGCTAGCGGCAAATGAAGTACTTGCTTCCGGCGGATGCAAGCGTTGGCTATCCAAGCGGATGCTCTGCCCTGCTTGTAAAGTAATCGATTCACCGGGGCGGGCACGGCTGGCGACGGCCACCTGGGATTCAATCACATCGACGATGCTGTCATGCCGTGTTTGTTCTACGATATAGCGCGTACCTAATGCTTTTGCATGGCCGTCGCGGTTTTCGACAACGAAAGGCCGCGGTATTTGCATTGAATCCGGAGCGACTTCCGCCAGCAGGCGGCCTCGTTGCAGGATGATGCGACGCTGCTGTTGATCGAAAACAATGTCCGCTGCACTATCACTATCGAGCGTGATCCAGCTACCGTCCGCCAGGGTGATGCGGCGCACCTCGCCAATTCCGGTGCGTTCGTCGGCTAACCACTCGGACAGCGGTAAACCGTATAACCCGCCCAACAGTACCGCAATGCTCGCGAATGTCTTGATTCCTGCGTAAGATTGCCGTTTCCGGGGTATAACGCTCTGCCAGAGATAGTTAACCTGTTCAAAGGCGATCGGGTGACGGGGATCTTGCGCCAGCCATGCTTCAAAATCAGCACGTTGTTCATTACTGACTTGATTCTCAGACAAGCAGATTGCCCATTGGGCAGCCTGTTCGCTGAGTGAAGAAATATCTGAATCGGCTGTTTCAGGCATGCCAGTCGGCCTTAATCCGGTAAAAACGCTGATGACAATACGCCAGAGCCTTGACAAGATATTGTTTGACCCGGCTTTCGGATACATTCATCACCTGTGCAATTTCGGCGTATGTCATGCCATCCACACGTGCCATCATAAAAGCTTGCCGTGATCGCTCGTCGAGTTCCTCTATCAGCATCAGCAAGGTGCGCTCCAGCAATTGCCGGATGGCGGCAATATGGGCCACATCCTGACAGGATTGATCAGCAATTAATGCCGACATGCTGAGCAGAGTTTCCTCTTCAACTTTATGCCTGCGATTTAAGTTGATCATCAACCGGTTGGCAGTTACCAGCAAATAAGCGCGCGGCTCGCGTAGACTGGGTATTTCCGGCAACAACATCAGCCGGATGAAAGTATCATGTGAGAGATCGGCGGCATGATGCGAGCAAGACATTTTTTTCTTCAACCACGCGTGCAGCCAGCCATGGTGTTCTCGGTAAAGTGCGTCAATGATGTCGGTTCTAATATGGGTACTGGCAGGTGTATTCAAGATAAGAATGCGTAAATGAAAACAAAAATGTTTTGTTTGAGTTTGTTAATAAGGCGATAATTATTATTTAGAAAAGCAATAATTAGAATGCGACAAATTGCCGCATAGTGTTGTAGCTTAAGAAAGTATTTTTTGTGTTTGTTTAAATTTGAGGGCTGTAGTTGATAGTGACGTGGTTTACTGAAACCGGGTATCCTAGTTAAGAGAAAATAGGTTAATTGGAGGAAAAAATGATAACGAAGAAGCAATATACGAAGGAATACGAATTAGATGCAATCAGTCTGATACTGGATCAGGGAGTACCGAAGAGATGATGCTGATCATTCATTTCGGGGTAATGGGGTAACAGACATCGGAGCAGGAAGAAATCCGGCAGTTGAAAGCGCAAATCAAGCAACTCAAGGTGGAGAGGGAAATACTAAAGGAAGCGACGGTCTTTTTCGCGAAAGAAACGAAGTGAAGTATTCGTTCATTACCCAAAGTAAAAAGACCTATCCTGTTGGCTTGATGTGCCAACTCATGGGTGTAAGTCGTACCCATTATGATTACGTTCGGTGCGTTGATAATTGCTCTGAACGCTAGCGTCACGAGGAAATACTTGAAGTGGCTCGGGATATAGCAAAGTCCAGAAATTATAGTTATGGTAGCCGCAGAATCGGAAAAGCGCCGAATGCACTGGATTATCCGGTTGGTCGCTGGAAAGCACGAAGCCTGATGCGGGAAGCCAGTGTGCCAGTCAATCATCGCAAGAAATACAAAATGACAACCAATAGCAATGACAAACAACCGGTATTCGAGAACAAGTTGAATCGACAGTTTGATGTTAAAGCTCCGAATCAAGTCTATGTTTGTGACATCACCTACATTTGGGCCCGGGAAGGCTGGTTGTATCTGGTTGTGGTCATTGATTTATTTTCTAAGAAAGTGGTTGGTTGGAGCATGAGTTCAAAAATGAAAGCGAGACTGGTTTGTGATGCATTAAGAATGGCGATCTGGCAGTGCCAGCCGCAAGCTTCTAGAAATACACGGCTTTGTGGGTAGTATGAGTTGTACCGGCGCTTGTTTCGACAATGCTGCGGCAGAAAGCTTTTTTGGCAGCCTAAAACAGGAATGAATCTACTGGCGTTACTACCAAACTCGTTTCGCAGCACAGCAAGATGTACTGCACTATATTTCAATGTTTTATAACAATCGTTGGCTGCATTCATACTTGGGCTATAAAAGCCCGAACCAATATGAAGTTAAAACGGAAAGATTGAAAAAAGTCGCTTGACTGGGAGTGTGCGGCTTTACTTGACCGGATTAGTTTGCTATTCCGTATGCTGCGGTGCGCTCGTCGGCAAAAATGGCTTGTGGCAATTTTGTGCCACAACCGAGGCCTTTGGAGACCAATTGGGACTAATGGGGGATTTGTAATATTGGACTAAGGCCTTGTATTATATAGGTCTTGGTTGGTCTGGATTAAACCTTAAACTGGCGGAGAAGGCGGGATTCGAACCCGCGGTACGGTTTGAGCCGTACACACGCTTTCCAGGCGTGCACCTTCAGCCGCTCGGTCACTTCTCCAGGTAAATTCGGCAAGGGGGCAAAGAATAAACCAGTTCCCCGTTTCGGGCAAATTTGTTTTGCGAATTGTCGCTATTTTAGCTCAAAAATTTCCATGCCGAGAAGGTGGCGCCTTGTCCGGCTATCGTGCCATCCGGTTTATGGATATTCCAGATGAGAATCCGCTCGGCCAGGAAACGTTTGCCGGTACTGGATATCCGGATACCGCTGTAATCAGCATGATAACCCTGGGTTTTTACCTGTTCCAGCATGCGTGCGCGTTCTTCCCGTTTAGCCGGTTCCGCGGTCAGGCGGGAAGGGGTATGCGTAAATTGCTGCCAATCCATCATCCATAGATTGAGCGCTGTGCGGTTACCGTAATTTAATATTGGATCATCTTCCGTGCCGTGCGATGCCACCACGAATGCGCTGTTGAATAACCGCTCCGCTTGTTCCAGCGGCGTGCCAGTCCGTTCGATCAATTCCTGTTTGACCCAGTGTGCGTAGCTGTCGAGTAAATACTGACACCATTGCACGATGTCCGGATGTGTCCAGTCGTTTTGCATTGTATGTTATGAAATAATGCGTGTCATGGGGTAGGGCCTAAAAGTGTAG
The DNA here is from genome assembly GCA_008015635.1 of Nitrosomonas oligotropha. Classification (GTDB taxonomy): domain Bacteria; phylum Pseudomonadota; class Gammaproteobacteria; order Burkholderiales; family Nitrosomonadaceae; genus Nitrosomonas; species Nitrosomonas oligotropha_B. The sequence goes on along the minus strand of SSFX01000014.1, from coordinate 7,216 downwards.
CGAGGCTTCTACCGGTTAACAACTGCAATTTCCGGTTATTTTTGCAAGAGCGGCGGAGCAGTATCAAAGACCTGAATATCCTTGTGCAATTCTGTAATAAACAAAGCGCAGCGGTTTGCCTTCGCGCGTGATAAGCAGGCTATGCACAGGGCCGGGTTGATCGAGATGCTTGGAGATATCATTGCCAGCACGGCCGTGCTCCAGATGATGCCGCGCCATGCTGACTAGAATTATCGGCCGGGTGACGGGCGGTTCCGATGGGTGCCAGACTTCATACATGGCACCGCTATCGCCAAACATATTGCGCGCGCGGATGTCCATCGTTTCACCATGCTGATTGTAGAATGCCAGCGCACTGGCAACCGACCATTTGCTCATGCCGACGACCAGGGGTTTCTGTCCGGTCTGCTGCTGCACATCTTCCGCAATTTTCTCGATTTCAATGGTGGCTTCGCGCCAAAAGTAGCGATTCATCAATTCGGGATATGGAATCCCCGGAATCCCCAGTACCACATAGTGCATTATTAATGCGTACACCGCTATGGAAAGGGCGATCGTTGGTTTCCATACGGCTTGGATACGGTTTGCGAAGCTGCGCGGACTGAAGTTTTGTCCCATCATCCAGGCCATGGTCGGGATGATGGCAAGCCATAACGGGGCGGTCCAATGAAAACGCAATGAGTCGAAGATGCTGAGTACCAAAAATATCCCCAGCGGTACTCCCGTGAATAGGCATACAAACAACATGCGTCTGTGCGCAAACTCGCCTGTGCCGTGTTTGTTCCCGGGCAACAACGCCAATAGCGCAGCGATCAAACCCGTCGGCGTGAGCAAGACCAGTAGGTTGACGAGCATTAAATGAACCGAGAACTCATCGTCACCGACACCGCGGATGCGCGATGACTGAAACATGATCGAAGACCAGTGATGTTCCAAGTTCCAGATAATAACCGGAGAAAAAAACAGCAGCGCCAGCAATGCGGCAAGGTACGGATGGGGGCGGATCAACCAGCGGCGTGCAGACGGGTCGATGAGCACAAATAACAATGCGGTAGCGCCGAGCAATCCAAGTGTATATTTGGATAGAATGCCAAGCCCAAAAGCGATTCCCATTCCTAGCCAAGCTGAGCTGCGATTTGCGATCAAGGCGCGTTCCATGTAATAGAGTGTGGCTGCCCAGGCCGCTATTACCGGAGCGTCCGTAGTCATGAGGAAGCCGGTAGCAAAGGTGAATGGCAGGACCGCCAACAGCAGCACCGTGCGTATACCGGTGGATTTGTCGTACAGGTTTTTGGCCAAAGCATACAGAAAACCCATCGTTATCAAGCCGCAGATGAATGCTCCGATCCTGACCCCGAATTCATTATTGCCAGCAATTGCGGTGCCCAGCCAGATCAGCCACGCCACCATGGGCGGATGATCATAGAAACTTAAATCCATGTGCTGGGTATAGTTCCAGTAATAGGCTTCGTCGGGAATCAGTTGTGTTTCGCCAAGATAAATCAAACGGAACAATATAATGAACGGTACGATGCCGATCGCAGCCACGCGCCAGCGCGTATCGACAGTAGGGCGGTTGTCTTTTGGCGGAAATATGTAGAAGATCGATCCCAAATAACAGATGATTGCGCTAGTGATCGTGGCGGTGAGAATGGCCCATAGCGGCGCTACTTGCCAGGTATTGACAAGAAAGGACAGCAAGCCGCCGCGTGACAGCATCGCAATGCTGCCGACCGCAGCGATACGGCCGATGCGGGGCCACTGCAGCTGGTTGGTCTGCCGGGAGCGGAACAATCCGCTGGAATTAAAAGCGAGAAATACCGCCGCTGCGGCAAGAAAACTTCCGATATGAGCCGCTGCCAGCCCTGCGCTGTTGCTTTTTAGGATCTGGAACAACCCGATATCGATCAGCGCACAGAGCAGTCCAATCAAAATAACACGCCCGGCGTTGTGAATCGTGGCGCCGCCGGAAAGCGCAAGCAAGCGTTGCAGATAGGCCCATTGGTGGTGAAATGATAATTTTGAAGTGCCGCGTGTCCGGTCACGGAAACAGATGGGCACTTCAATTACTTTCAGCGTGCCTTGTCCGGCCATCAACAATTCGAGCAGGATTTTATAGCCGTGCGCTTTTCCGGAAATAGTCGATGCCAGCTCGCGGCGGAATGCAAAAAAGCCCGAAGTAGCATCGTTCACATCGCACAGCGGGCGTGCCAGTGAGCCGCCGATGCGCGATAGCCATTGCCGGTGCAACGGCCAGCCTTCGGTGCGGCCGCCCGGAATATAGCGGCTGCCGATGGAGACGTCGTGACTGCCATTCAGCACGGGTACCACAATGGCGGATAGCTGTTCGGGCGGATGGCTCAGATCGGCATCCATGACCACAATCACATCGCTCTGTGCCTGCGCGGCACCGGCCAGAATCGATGCCGTCAAATCCGGTTTCTCTGTGCGCTCAATGAGCCGCACCTGCGCTTTTTTCTCCCATGCTCGTACTTTTTCCGGAGTGCCGTCCTTTGAACCATCGTCGACAAAAATAACTTCAAAGCTGTTCTGCGGGAGATTCAATGCAAACAAGCTGGTTAATAACGGATCGATATTATCGGCTTCATTGAGTGTCGGTATTACTACAGAAAATTGTGTCAAGGGAGTCTCGGCTCTGAAAATGGAATGATTGATTTAAAAATAAGGAATTTGCTTAGGGGAAATTGGGATTCTTCCAATCTTCTCTTTAAAACTAATTCGTTATTGTTATTATATTATTATGAGATATGTTATATCAGTATTTTAATCAATAATTTGAAGAAGATCGACTGTATTGAGTCATCGGTATGCATGGTGCGAATCAAGTATCCTGTGCGATGAAGTTGCCGCCAGTATAAATAGGAAAATAGTGAATGGCTATTGATTTGGGCTCAGACAGAATTGTTAGGGATTTTAGCGGCGCAAGGTGGATTTTACGCCAGATGGATTCTTGCCCCATTGTCAGTTTTCGCTACTTGCAGTGGGTGCGCAATCGAAAAGCACACAAGTCAGAGAGTAATCCGGCAGGTTTGCGGGCTAAGACGCACCGGTAAATCAGCTTCTGAGCGCCGGTAGCGGTTCGTCTTTCGGCACAAAATTGAGCGCAATGCCGTTGTTGCACCAGCGTTCGCCGCGCGGCGGTGGGCCGTCTTTGAACACATGGCCTTGATGCCCGCCGCAGCGTGCGCAGTGGTATTCGGTGCGTGGTTTGATCAGTTTGAAATCGAGTCTGGTGGCGATATGTCCGGCAATCGGCTGGGTAAAACTGGGCCAGCCGGTCCAACTTTCATATTTATGCGCGCTGTCAAACAGCGGTAGATAACAAGCGGCGCAAATGAATGTGCCTACGCGATCCTCGTACACCAGATTGCTCGATTCCGGGCGCTCGGTGGCTTCTTCAAACAAGATTTGATAGGCTCTGGGTGAAAGCAATGTGCGCCATTCTTCATGTGGTTTGTTAAGTGGCGTGATGGGGCTGACCGCTTCACCAACCGCCGCTGTGCGCAAGCAAGCCGGAACCAGCGGAATCACGGCGGCTGCGGCGAGCGCTTGTAACACAGTGCGTCGTTTCATGAAATCTTCTCCAAGGCGGCAAAAGTGCGCGTGAATTGATTTTCTTGGATCTCTTCGGCGCGAGCTGATTCGATACGTTTTGTAGTCATTCGCATGAAAACCTACGATTGCTCTGTGGCATTAGTATGAGAATCCTATCTTGGCAGCGGTAATTAATCGCAAGATTCATCAAATAACACCGCCGGATCATGTGCGGATCGCTGAATCACGATCACTTTATGGCGCGATTTATCCCCTTGTTTCAATATCACGCGAGAAAGCGGCACATCAAAACGTTCGGCAAGAAATTTCAGCAACGCGGTATTAGCTTTGCCTTCCACCGGCGGCGCCGCGAGTTTTATTTTTAACGCATCGCCATGCAAACCGGCTGCTACGGTATTTTTTGCACCCGGTTGAATATGCAGTGTCAGCACGAGATTATCCGCATCATCGTACCGGTACCATCCCATGCCGATCGATTAGTTAAAAGAGCATTGCGATGATTTCCTTATTCACACCGGCCACGACCATCAATAACACTTGAATCAAGATCAGCACGAATAAGGGAGACAAGTCGACATTGGCGACCGGTGGTATGCGTTTGCGGAAAACAGCCAGGAACGGACGGGTAAAACTTTCCAACAGCGGCGCCAGCGGACTGTGCGGATTAACCCACGACAAAACGGCTTGCATGATAATCATGATCAACACGATATAGAGCGTCGTCTTAATGATCTCAACGATGCCCAGCAATCCCATCACACCCAGTGAAGTGACGATATTGATCTCGAAATCATACCCTTGCACCATATACATGCTGGCTATGATGATGCATTCCAGCAGCCACGCCAGCACCAGTGTCGATAGATCAATCCCCGCCCAGCCGGGAATAAAACGGCGTGCCGGGCGTACAATAAAATCGGTTATTGCGATCAGAAACTGCGAGACCGAATTGTAGTAAGGAACGCGCAATAATTGAAAATAGAAACGCAATAACAACGCTAAGGAAAACAACCCCAGAATAGTATCAACAAGAAAAATCAGGATTTGATTGGACATAACAATTTTCCAGAAAAACTATAATCGATAATTAAGAAATCGCTGATAAGTTATCGCGAATATTATATTTTGCCGAACTCGTCACTTAATTCCCGTGAGCGTTTATTCGCAGCATGAATGGCAGTGATGATCTTACACTTAATATCATTTTTTTCCATAGTTTGTATCGCTTGCTCGGTGGTGCCGCCTTTGGAGGTTACCCGGGCGCGCAATACCGCCGCATCTTCATCGCTCGAACTGGCCAGCTTGCTGGCGCCAGTGAATGTCTGCAAGCTGAGTTGCTTGGCTTGAGCGGCTGACAGGCCTAGTTCTATCGCTGCCTGCTGCATAGCTTCAATGAAGTAGAAGACATAAGCGGGACCGCTACCGGAAATCGCCGTTACGGCATGCAGCATCTCTTCATCATCCACCCATAGGGTCGAGCCTACCGCCGCGAGGATCGATTCAGCGCGCGTTCTATCCTGTGTATCTACGCTGGGCGCGGCATATAGACCGGTGACACCGGAACGCACCAGCGAAGGCGTATTGGGCATGGCACGCACAACCCGCTGATACCCGCCCAGCCAGCGCATGATGTCGGTGGCGCGAATTCCGGCGGCAATCGATATCGTTAATTGGTTTTTCAATAACGGCGCGAGTTTCTGCGTTAATTCAAACAATTGCTGCGGTTTTACCGACAACAAGATCACGTCGCTGGCAGCGATGCCTTCGGCGAGATCGGCCACAGCCGTGATGCCGAATGCTTGCTGCAATTTTTCGCGGCTTTCGGCATTAATTTCCACCACATTGAGTTGCCGGGCTGCATACCCTTGTTGCAACAATCCGCTGATTAGGGCGGAAGCCATATTGCCGCCGCCGATGAACGAAATATTCATAGTCATTTTCTCGCTACGTTGATTGAATTGAGATCAGTGCTGGCAAGCCGGGCAATAGAAACTGGCGCGTTGGCCTTGTCTGATGTATTGGATAATACCCCCACATTGTTTACAGCGCTGGCCTTCACGCCCATAGACCCAGTAGTGCTGCTGAAAATAACCCGGGGTTCCGTCGCTGTTTACAAAGTCGCGCAAACTGCTGCCACCCGCTTCGATGGCTTGCTGCAAAGTGTGTTTAACCGCTTGCACCAACCGCTCATACCGGGTCATGCCAATTCTGCCAGCGGCAATTTTGGGATTGATTCCGGCCAGAAACAAGGCTTCGTTCGCATAAATATTGCCGACACCAACCACCACGTGATGATTCATCAGCGTTTGCTTGATGCTGACACGGCTGCCTCTGGTTTTCGCGAATAACCGCGTTGCATCGAAATCCGCCGTTAAGGGCTCCGGGCCGAGATTCTGTAAGAGCGGATGGCGTAAAACATCGCCTGTTTGCCATAACACGGCACCAAAACGGCGCGGATCCCGCAACCTTAAGACCGTGCGATCACGCAGAATCAGATCAAAATGATCATGCTTTCCCGGCGGAAGCTCTGCATTTTGCGTTGGCGGCAGGATACGTAAGCTTCCTGACATTCCTAAATGCATGATCAACGTTCCCGTACCGCAATCCAGCAACAGATATTTGGCGCGCCGGACTACGCTTTGAATCGTGAGTCCTGCTAATAATGACGGTAACTCATCCGGTACCGGCCAGCGTAACCGGGGATTGCGGACAATGACTTGCGCAATCGTTTGTCCCTCGATATGGGGTGCGATACCGCGCCGCGTTGTTTCGACTTCGGGTAATTCCGGCATCAGTTTTCAGTCTCAGCCTGCGCTAACGTGGCCGGATCGAGTAAATGCCGGCCGGTATCAAGCGGAAACTGGTAACCGATTTCCTCATCGGCTCGCACTAAAACAATCGAAACCGCATTGTGCAGTATTTTCAGATCGATTTGCCGCCCATTCTGCAAACCGATTTTCAGCATGCCGGTTTCAACAAAATCAGCCCCCAGTTGCGCTGCCAGTATCAGTTCCGCAGCGCTGGCTGTCTGCCACAATTGAATCCAATCTTTTAATGCCGCTTCGGTGACGGCATGGTCCGATCGTTGCAATGTTACAAGCCAGTGGGCCTGGTGAAATTCCGCCGCAAAATGCGGCAATTCAAACTTGACCGGAGTCTCGCTAGGCGCCAGCAACTTGGAGTCGATCAAATCGTTCACGCTACCCGGCAATGCCAATGCATAACGCGGTGCAATCAGATACACATGACCACCGGCCGCCATATATTGCTGGTTAGTGGTGGGTGCAAATCCGCCAAAGCCAAACTGTGAATCGTCAATGGTTAGCAGCACATTCGGCCGCTCCAAGCCAAACCGTCCTAAATCAGTCAACGGAAAGCGTTGCTGACTCTTGGCCTGGAGAATTTCCAGAATTTTCCGGATCTTTTCTTCGTTAGCCCGGGCGTGCAGGGGCGTTGTCAGATACCAATGATCGTTCAACCGCTTGAGCGTGATTTCCTGCTGCGGCCTGACGATACGCACACTCTGCACGATTTCGGCAGAATTGCTGGTGATTGAATATTCCGGATTACCCTGGGATTGCGGTTTAAAGTAAAGAAACAACAGCAAGCTGCCAATCGTGGCAACCATAATGAGATTCAG
>SSFX01000071.1:0-5772 GCA_008015635.1 Nitrosomonas oligotropha | reverse complement strand
GCCACCAGGTATCGACAATGGGGCAACGCGACCGCCCTACTTTTTCATAAAACCACATCCAGGCTTCCGGATTGATCGGTTCCCCGACCGAACCCAATAACCGTAACGACGAGAGATCGTATTGCGCGGGCAAATCGCCTCCCAACTTAATCAACGAGCGGATGGCCGTGGGCGCGGTATAAAAGGTCGTCACTTGATGTTTCTGAATGATTTCCCAGAAACGTCCGGCATGCGGGTAAGTTGGAATTCCCTCAAAAATCACTTGAGTCGCCCCCATGGCCAACGGTCCGTACGTGACATAGCTATGACCGGTGATCCAGCCGACATCGGCGGTACACCAGAAAATATCCGAGGACTTATAATCAAAAATCCATTGCATGCTAACGATAGCACCCAGCAAATAACCCGCGCTGGAATGCTGAACACCCTTGGGCTTACCGGTCGATCCGGAGGTATACAGCGTGAACAAAGGATGCTCGGCGCCAACCCATTCCGGCTCGCATTCGGTACTGGCATTCTGGGTAATCTCATGCCACCAGACATCGCGCACCGGATTAAACGGAATGTCCACGCCGGTGCGTTGATACACCACAATCAATTGAACCGATGTCGTATCGTTCATGCCCATGGCTTCGTCAACGGTCGCCTTAAGCGGATGATGCTTACCGCCACGCACTTGCTCGTCGGCGGTAATGACTGCTGCTGCACCGGCATCGTGAATGCGCTCGTGCAGACTCTTAGCGGAAAAGCCGCCGAACACCACGGAGTGAATCGCGCCGATACGAGCGCAGGCTTGCATGGCGACCACCGCTTCAATGCGCATCGGCATATAAATGACGACCCGGTCACCTTTCTTGATATTGCGTGCTTTCAATGCATTAGCGAGCTGGCAAACCCGTTGATGGAGATCGCGGTAGGTCGACCGTATCACCTCGCCATCGTCGGACTCAAAAATAATGGCGACTTTATCCGCCTGGGTAGCCAGATGCCGGTCAAGGCAGTTATAAGAAACGTTTAACTCGCCATCGGCAAACCATTTGTAAAACGGCGCATTACGATCATCCAGTATTTGTGTGAAAGGCTTGTGCCAAAGAATCCGCTCTTCCGCCCGTTTGGCCCAGAAATGCTGGTAATCCTGCTCGGATTCCGCACACAAAGCTTGATAGGCTTGAAAACTGGATACATTGGCCTGGCTAGAAAATTCATTAGGGGGCGGGAAAATACGGGTTTCATTTAAAACTGATTCAATCGTCGACATGCAATATCTCCGGTATTCATTCGTTCAATACACTGAGACGGAATTGTATCATTGGCTCCAAGCACCTTATACCTCTCAATTTGGGACAGATTAAAAACTCTGCCCCAAAAACAGCATTAAACAGGCTATCCGGAGAAAGCCGGTAAAGCACTGAAAATCGCTGCAAATATTACCTTTGGCGAAAGTTTATGTTTCCTATTGCGCAAATATTTGTTAAAATAAAATCAATAAATTCGATGGGCTTTTTCAGCCCATTTTTTATTTGTGGTGGAGCTATGGTATTAGAGGAATTATTAGAATCGACTCTGCAAGGAATGGGCTACGAGTTGATTGAAGTGGAACGGCTAGCACACAACAAATTATTAAGAATATTTGTCGATAAAGAGGACGGTATTAACATTGATGATTGTGTAGCAATCAGCAATCATCTCAGCCGGTTGTTTGCAGTTGAAAACATCGATTATGGCCGCCTGGAAGTGTCATCGCCCGGATTAGACAGGCCGCTGCGGAAAGAAGCGGATTTTATCCGTTTCAAAGGAGAAACGGTCAAACTAAAACTGCGCATCCCGATTCAGGGGCAACGGAATTTTGTGGGAGTTTTGCAGGAAATAAATAATGGCATAATAAAACTGGAAAGCGAAGGAAAGTTGTTTAATCTTGAATTGAGTAATCTTGGAAAAGCGCGTTTGGTTCCAAAATTGTAGGTATATAGATTTGGCTGGAGGACTATGAGTCGCGAAATTTTACTGTTGGTTGATGCATTGGCACGCGAGAAAGCGGTGGAAAAAGAGATTGTTTTCACTGCGCTGGAGCTCGCATTGGCATCCGCTACAAAAAAACGATTTCAAGAGGATATCGAGACTCGGGTTTCTATTGACAGAGCCACAGGTGATCACCAATCCTTCCGCCGTTGGCTGGTTGTCGAGGATGGCGCCGTGGAAGATACTGCGCGCCAGATTTCCTTGAGTGACGCGGCAGAAACCGATGCGGACATTCAGGTTGGCAGTTTTCTGGAAAAACCGCTGGAACCCATTGAGTTTGGACGTATCGGCGCACAAGCCGCAAAACAAGTCATTTTCCAGAAAATACGCGACGCCGAACGTGAGCAAACATTGAATGATTTCCTGGAGCGCGGAGATTATTTAATTACCGGCACGATTAAGCGCATGGAACGTGGCAATGCCATTATCGAATCCGGAAAGATCGAAGCGGAGCTGCCTCGTGACCAGATGATACCGAAAGAAAACTTGCGTGTCGGTGACCGGGTCCGGGCTTATCTACATAAGGTGGATCGCGCTGCCAGAGGGCCGCAATTGAAGCTCTCGCGTAACTCCCCTGAATTTCTGATGAAATTGTTTGAACTGGAAGTGCCGGAGATTGAGGAAGGTCTGCTGGAAATCAAAGCGGCCGCCCGTGATCCCGGATCGCGCGCCAAGATTGCCGTCAAATCGAACGATCAGCGTGTCGACCCGATCGGTACTTGCGTCGGCATGCGCGGTTCCAGAGTTCAGGCGGTCATCAGTGAACTGGCTGGCGAACGCGTTGATATCGTGCTGTGGTCGGACGATCCCGCGACTTTTATCATCAATGCGCTGGCGCCCGCGGAAATCAGCAGCATCATGGTCGATGAAGAAAAGCACAGCATGGACATCGTGGTCGATGATGATAATCTGGCGCAGGCCATTGGCCGCGGCGGACAAAATGTGCGCTTAGCTTCCGAGTTGACCGGCTGGGAACTTAACATCATGACGGTGGAAGAATCCAAAGCCAAGCATGAGCAAGAATCATCGCAAATCTGCCAGCTCTTCATGCAAAAGCTCGATGTTGACGAAGAGATCGCGGAAATTCTTGTGCAAGAAGGCTTCGTTACGCTGGAAGAAGTGGCTTACGTGCCATTGAACGAGATGCTGGAAATCGAATCGTTGGATGAAGAAACCGTCACCGAGATCCGCAATCGTGCACGTAACGTGCTGCTCACGGACGCCATTGCGAATGAAGAAAAAGTTGAACATGTCGCGGAAGATTTACTTGCCATAGAAGGTATGGATATTAATCTCGTGCGCGAGCTAGCAGCGAAAGGAATTAATACACAAGCCGATTTGGCCGATCTGGCTGCCGATGATCTGGTTGAGATAACCGGTATTGATATTGAACGTGCAAATCAATTAATTATCAAAGCACGTGAACCATGGTTTACTTGATTTAAATACCCGGTTAGTAATAAATTAACCGGGTTGTTGTTTATTTCGGAAGCCTGCTTGTCGTTTTGTTTGTTGAAGGGTTATAAATGGCTCAAATGAGTGTGGAACAATTTGCTAATGAACTGGGTTTGTTACCGGCAGTACTGCTGGAACAACTTAAAGCTGCCGGCGTAAAAAAAACGCTGGCGGAAGACAGTTTAACCGAGCAAGATAAAGCGCAGTTACTCGATTATCTAAGAAAAACACATGGCACCACTGAGACCCGCAGCAAAGTCACGTTAACACGCCGCCAAACTTCCGAAATACGAAAATCTGACAGCACAGGCCGGGCACGGACGATTCAAGTGGAAGTCAGAAAAAGACGCGTGCTGACAAAACCTGGCATGCCGGCTGAAACTGAAACCGCCCCGGAAATCCCTAAACCGCTTGAGACCGTCAGTCCACCGAGCAAAGAGCCCGTCTCCATTATCGATGCGGAACAATTGGCTCTGCGCAGCGAAGAAGCGCGCAAGCAAGCAGAATTGATGGCGCGTCAGGCTGAAGAGATTAAACAGAAAAGAGAGCGCAAGAAAGCCGAGTCTGCCGACAACATCAACAAAACCGCAACAGAACCGGAAAAAGCCACTGAGACTGAAGCGTCCCCAACAGCAATCAAACCGGGAACGGCAACACCCGCAGAAGCAGAAATCAACAGCCCGTCAACCACCGCCAAGAAAACTGAGACAGGACAATCCGCGGATGACACTCAAGCCGCCTCGACGGATGGAACGCTGCACAAACCGGCGGTAAAACCGGAAGAAAAAGTCGATAAAAAGAAAAAACAAGCCAAACAGCAAGTCGTCTGGAAAGATGAAAACACCAAAAAACGCGGTGTTAAGACCCGCGGCGATCTTACCAACGGTCAACAAGGCTGGCGCACACGCAGAGATAAACATAGCAAACCGGCGCATGCCGAAGAACAGAATATGCACGCCTTTTCCGCACCGACGGAACCAATCGTGCGTGAGATCATGGTTCCCGAAACCATTTCTGTAGGCGCTCTTGCACAAAAAATGTCGGTAAAAGCAGCCGACGTCATCAAAGTATTGATGAAGATGGGCAGCATGGTGACCATCAACCAAATGCTGGATCAGGATACGGCCATGATTGTCGTCGAAGAAATGGGGCATATCGCCAAATATGCCGAGATCGATAATCCCGAGAATTTTCTTGCCGATCACGAATCCACCACCGGTGAAGCTGAATCGCTCCCGCGGGCACCTGTGGTCACTGTTATGGGGCACGTGGATCACGGTAAAACTTCATTGTTGGACTATATTCGCCGCACCCGTGTCGCCGGTGGTGAAGCGGGCGGAATCACCCAGCACATCGGCGCTTATCATGTGGAAACCGATCACGGCATGATCACCTTTCTCGATACCCCGGGGCATGAAGCCTTTACGGCCATGCGTGCACGTGGCACCAAGATCACGGATATCGTTATTCTTGTCGTCGCTGCGGATGACGGCGTCATGCCGCAAACCATCGAAGCCGTTCACCATGCCAAAGCAGCCAAGATCCCCATCATTGTAGCCGTCAATAAAATCGACAAACCCGAAGCCAATCCCGAACGGATCCGGCACGAACTAGTTGCGCACGAAGTAGTCCCGGAAGATTGGGGCGGCGATACGATGTTTGTCGAGGTATCGGCCAAAACAGGTCAAGGCATTGATAGCCTGCTGGAAAGCATATTGCTGCAAGCCGAAGTGCTGGAACTGAAAGCACCGGTCAAAACCGCTGCAAAAGGCGTCGTGATCGAATCACGGCTGGATAAAGGCCGCGGGCCAGTCGCAACCATACTGGTGCAATCCGGAACGCTGAATCGCGGCGATGTGATATTGGCTGGCGCGGTTTTTGGCAAAGTGCGCGGCATGAATGACGAAAATGGTAAAGCGATTAAACAGGCGGGAACATCCATTCCGGTCGAAATTCAAGGGTTATCCGAGGTACCTGAAGCCGGCGAAACCGTGCTGGTACTCGATGACGAGCGGAAAGCACGGGAAATCGCACTGTTCCGGCAAGGTAAATACCGTGATGTGAAGCTTGCCAAGCAACAAGCCGCAAAACTTGAGAATGTTTTTGACCAGCAAGAAGATGTCAAAATCCTATCCTTGATCATCAAAGCCGATGTGCAAGGTTCTTGCGAAGCCTTGGCTTACGCGCTGCAGAAAATTTCAACGGACGAAGTCAAAGTCAATATCATCCACAGTGGCGTGGGCGCGATTATCGAGTCCGATGTCAATCTGTCATTGGCATCCAAAGCCGTTATTATTG
>SSFX01000019.1:0-40168 GCA_008015635.1 Nitrosomonas oligotropha | reverse complement strand
GTGCATGATCATGGTCTGACGCAGAAAAATGAAATTCGCATCGAAACCCTCAGTGGCGTAATATCGCCACACTTGGAAGTCAACGGCAACGTGACCGTCAACATGGGAAAACCCATTTTTGAACCGGAAGCAATTCCTTTCATCGCTGAGAAGCGTGCTTTAACTTACCCGCTTGAATTACCAGGCCAGCCGGTTACAATCAGTGCTGTTTCGATGGGCAATCCGCATGCCGTGCGTGTGGTGCCGGATGTGGACAATGCGCCGGTCGATACGGAAGGCGCGCTGATCGAGTCACATCCCCGTTTTCCCAAACGCGTGAATGTCGGTTATCTGCAAGTGATGGATCGCACGCATATCAAATTGCGTGTTTTTGAGCGTGGCGCGGGTGAGACGCTGGCGTGCGGAACCGGAGCCTGTGCCGCGGTTGTTGCGGGCATCGATCTGGGACTATTGGATCATCAGGTTAAAGTCAGCACACGCGGCGGTGAATTGACGATCAGTTGGCAGGGGAACGACGAACCGGTCTGGATGACTGGTCCTGCCGTTACCGTGTTTGAAGGCGAAATAAATTTGTAATCAATCAAGGAATTATGATGAAACCGGAAGAAATCGCGCAGTATTTGCAGGAACATCCGCAATTCTTCAATGAATACGCTGACTTACTGGCGGATATTCAAATTTCTCATCCGCAGGATGATAAAGTCATCTCATTGAATGAACGGCAAATCTTGTCATTACGGGAAAGAAATCGCGTATTGCAGGATAAATTGCTGGAGTTGATCAGCTTTGGCGAAGAGAACGATGCCATCGGTGAAAAGATGCACCGGTTGGCAATTTCACTGCTTTCCGTTTCCAGTCTGGACGAGCTTTTTAATGCATTGTATTTCAGTCTGAAGGAAGATTTTGCCGTTCCGCTGGTGGCCATGCGGCTGTGGAATATTACCAATAGCGCCGGATCGGCTGTTGAATTTACGCTGGTCAGCGACGATGTGCGCACCATCGCGGAAAGTCTGCCGCAACCGTATTGCGGTAATCATGTTGCGGACGAAATCAAACAATGGTTTGGCGAGGGTGCTGAACATCTGCATTCATTTGCGATGATTCCGATGAAAACAACGCAAACCATCGGTTTGCTGGTTCTCGGCAGTCCCGATGCCGAGCGGTTTTACCCGGAAATGGGCACGTTGCATCTAAAACGGCTGGGTGAGCTGGTGTGTACGACGATCACCCGCTATGACCACGCCGAAGCCGCTGACGCTATCGCATCTCAAGATCATGCCGCCCATGAGCAGCAAACCTGAGCTGCTGGCCGCTGCATTTATTCGTCACCTCACGCATGAGCGGCGCTTGTCGCCGCTGACCGCCGACAGTTATGCCCGGGATATTCGTCTTCTGCTAAGTCATCTGCATAAAGATGACTTAGCGCAGGTGCAATCGCCGCATATCCGTCAAGTCATTGCGCAATTGCATGGCAAAGGCTTGTCGGGTAGAAGTCTGGCGCGCATGTTATCGGCCTGGCGCAGCTTTTACCGCTATTTGATCCGTAGTCACGGCTATCAGCATAACCCTTGTATTGGGTTGCGGGTTCCCAAGTCACCGCAAAAATTACCCAATGCGCTGTCTCCTGATGAAACTGTCCGTTTGCTGACATTTTCGGCAGATCATATCTTGACGGTGCGCGATAGTGCGATGTTCGAATTGTTCTATTCCTCCGGTCTGAGATTGGCGGAATTGGCCCAGCTTAAGCTGGCGGCCGTAGATTTTGCCGAAGGAACAGTCAGAGTGCGCGGTAAAGGCGGGAAAGAGCGCATTGTTCCCGTCGGTGATTTTGCCCTGCAAGCGTTAAAAGCATGGCTTGTTCAACGTGCACAGATCGTCAAACCGGATGTGACTGCGCTATTCTTATCGCAGCGTGGTGATGCGATCAGTACCCGTACCATCAGTCATCGTCTCAAGGGTAGAGCCAGACAGCAAGGTATAAACCAGAATGTGCATCCGCATATCTTGCGGCACTCCTTTGCTTCCCATTTATTGCAATCCAGCGGCGATCTGCGTGCTGTGCAGGAAATGCTGGGACATGCGCATATCACCTCTACGCAGGTTTACACTCATCTCGATTTTCAGCATCTGACCAAAATTTACGATACTGCACATCCGCGTGCAAAAAAACGGAATTGACTTCTGCCGGAATCAGCCCGGTTTTATACGTTATAATGCGATTTTGTAACGAATAATACGAATGCCATGACAACAATTGTTTCAGTAAGACGCGGAAATCAGGTGGCCCTCGGTGGAGACGGCCAGGTAACGTTGGGGGCGGTGGTGGCCAAATCCAGCGCGCGTAAAGTGCGCAGACTCTATCACGACAAAATTCTGGCGGGATTTGCCGGTGGCACTGCGGATGCGTTCACACTGTTTGAACGCTTTGAGGGTAAATTGGAAGCGCATCATGGACATATCATGCGCGCCGCGGTTGAGCTCGCCAAGGATTGGCGTACGGACCGGATTTTACGCAGACTAGAAGCCATGCTGGTGGTTGCCAATGAAGACGCCACGCTGATTGTAACCGGCGCTGGCGATATTATTGAGCCTGAACTGGGTATTGCCGCCATCGGCAGCGGCGGATCGTATGCGTTGGCAGCAGCGCGTGCGCTATTGGAAAATACCGATTTGCCACCGAAGGATATCGTGAAAAAAGCCCTCACCATCGCGGGCGATATCTGCATTTATACCAACCAGGATCATATTATCGAAACCATTGATTGATATCTGGTAATCGCGCGATACCGTTGTAAGAATCTACACCTGAGAACGGTTTTGAGCACTCTATTTACATCACACATATCACAGAATTAAAACCATGTCGCAAATGACTCCGCAGGAAATTGTCCATGAGCTGGACAAACATATTATCGGCCAGGATGCAGCTAAGCGTGCCGTGGCTATTGCCTTGAGAAACCGCTGGCGCAGGCAGCAGGTTGCCGATCCGCTGCGTCAGGAAATTACGCCGAAAAATATTCTGATGATTGGTCCGACCGGGGTCGGTAAAACTGAAATTGCGCGGCGTCTGGCAAAGCTCGCAAATGCACCTTTCATCAAGATTGAAGCGACTAAATTTACCGAAGTCGGCTATGTCGGGCGTGATGTCGATTCGATCATCCGCGATCTGGCGGAAACCGCCGTTAAAGAATCGCGCGAAAATGAAACCCGCAAAAAGCAACCGCTGGCGGAAGACCGGGCGGAAGACCGCATTCTTGATGCCTTATTGCCCGTTGCCAGGGATTTTGATGTGCACACGACCACCGAAGACCGGGATAGCTCGACACGGCAGAAATTTCGTAAGAAACTGCGCGAAGGTGAACTGGATGACAAAGAGATCGAAATTGAATTGGCCGCGCCGCGCGCCAATATGGAAATCTTCGCACCACCGGGAATGGAAGACTTGACCTCGCAAATTCAAGGCATGTTCCAGAATATGACTGGGGAACGCAAGAAAACCCGGAAGCTGACAATCCGTGAAGCAAGGAAAATTCTTCTCGAAGAAGAAGCGGCGAAAATGGTGAACGATGAGGAATTAAAACTGACGGCGATCCAGAATGTGGAACAGAACGGCATCGTGTTTCTCGATGAAATAGACAAAATTGCCAGCCGGGCAGGGCATACCGGAGGCGATGTTTCCCGTCAGGGGGTACAGCGCGATTTGCTGCCTCTGGTTGAAGGAACGACCGTTTCAACGAAATACGGCATGATCAAAACCGACCATATCCTGTTTGTCGCCAGCGGCGCGTTTCATATGTCCAAACCATCCGATTTGATTCCCGAGTTGCAAGGGCGTTTCCCGATTCGCGTTGAGTTGACCAGTCTGAGCGTCAGTGATTTTGAGCAGATACTCACCAATACCGATGCTTGCCTGACTCGTCAATACGAAGCGCTGCTGGCCACGGAAGGTGTCAAATTGCAGTTCGGCGATGATGCAATCAAACGTTTGGCTGAAATTGCCTTTTCTGTGAACAGCAAAACAGAAAACATCGGTGCCCGGCGGTTACATACGGTGATGGAGAAACTGTTGGAAGACATCTCATACGATGCACCAAAACACAGCGGAAAGACGATTGTGATTGATGCAGCGTATGTTGATCAGCGCCTTAAAGATTTATCGCAAAGCGAAGACTTGGCGCGCTACGTGTTGTAATTACTCAGCTTGCAGTGTTTTTCTGCGGTAGGCGACAAAACCGAGCAACCCGAATCCGGCGAGCAATAGGGTGTAGATCTTGGGCTCGGGTACTGGTGATAGGAGACTCACATTATCCAGAGCAATGACTTCCGTCACCGGTGTAAAGTGCTCGGCATTGATCCAAAGCGCATTCAGGTTGGAAAGAACAGCGAGTAATTGCGCATCGGTGGCCAATGCTCCGGAAAAAGTATCGGCAACTCGCCAAGTACCTGCCACCAGTGCGGCATCGAAATGCGTCCAAACGGCTGGCAAGCTGTTGGTGGCTTCATAAACCAGCGTCAATCCGGCGCCTTTTAAGACAATTTCCGCTTCATTGGCGTAACTCGTGCCCGCAACCACATATCGGCTATCGAATTGAAGGCTGCCGCCAAAAGCAGCGCTTTGATCGCCAAGGAATTTGCCGGGAGCGCTAAAATATGTCCATTGCGAATCGGGATCGGCGAGCGTAATGGAACCGGCGGGTACGCCGTCTGCGCTGTGTGCGGGCAATAAACCGCTGGTGATGACCGACCAGGAAGAAGAACCATCGGTTGTGAGTCCGCTCCAGCCGTCGGTATCGCTATCGAAAGTGCTGGATATGAGTGAGCTGGCGGCAATCGTGGAATAACTCAGAATAGTCAAGCAGCAGGCAACAGAAATGGCAGTGCGGATCATACATATTCTCCTTGGGTAGGGTTGAAGCGGGAAACATTCTAAAGCGATAGTGAATATAGTTTGAATTCTCTCGGTTTGTCAAATAGATAAAGTCATCATTGTAGAAACGGCCTGAACAATGGTTTCGACTCTGCTGTATGCTGAGAGGCGCGGATACCGGAACAGCATGGATGCCTATCCAACAAGGGCGGTTAAGGTATAATACCCGGTTTCTCAATATTGGATTGTTGGAGGTCTGTATGCCTATTTATGAATATCTATGCAATTCATGCGGTGCCGAGAAAGAACATTTGCAAAAAATTAATGATGCACCCATTGCGGTTTGTCCTGTCTGCGGCAGCAGCAATTATGTGAAGCGTATTTCCGCGGCTGGATTTCAGCTAAAAGGAAGCGGCTGGTATGTCACTGACTTTAAGAATAATAAAACACAGAAAACGGAATCCAAAGCCAGCACAAAAGAAAGTACGCAACCCGCGGCATCTGCCGCTGCGGATTCACCGGCAACAACAGAAAGCAATTCCGCTCCCACGGCAGCTGCTGACTAGCGGATTCGCAATATCTGAATAAAACGCGATGTATGTACTGGGCTACTGCCGGTAATACCGAAAAAATCACTTATTTCACCATTCTGACTACTGAATAGAATTATGCGTACAAATTACTGTGGAGCCATTAACACCGGGTATCTTGGTCAAACCGTAACTCTTTTTGGCTGGGTGCACCGGCGCAGGGATCATGGTGGTGTGATCTTCATTGATTTGCGCGATCGTGAAGGATTGGTACAGATCGTGTGCGATCCCGATAATGTGGAAACATTTCAAGTTGCGGAAAAAATACGCAATGAATATGTGCTGCAAATTACCGGTAAAGTGAGAAAGCGTCCCGAAGGAACGATCAATACCGCGTTGGTCAGCGGTGAAATTGAGATTCTGGTGGCAACCATTGAGGTATTGAATCCATCACTGACACCGCCCTTCCTGATGGACGACGACAATATCAGCGAAGCGGTGCGGCTGGAACATCGTTATCTGGATTTGCGCCGTCCAGCGATGCAATCGAATCTACGCTTGCGGCATAAAGTGGCGATGGCAGTGCGTGTGTTTTTGGATCAGCACGGATTTCTCGACATCGAAACGCCGATGTTGACTAAATCCACACCGGAAGGCGCGCGCGATTATCTGGTGCCGTCACGGGTGAATGCTGGTCATTTCTTTGCTTTGCCGCAATCACCGCAATTGTTTAAACAGCTTCTGATGGTATCCGGATTCGACCGGTATTATCAGATCACGCGCTGTTTTCGCGATGAAGATCTACGTGCCGACCGGCAACCGGAATTCACGCAAATCGATATTGAAACTTCATTTCTGTCAGCGGATGAGATCATGTCGCTGATGGAGGGAATGATTCGCGGTTTGTTCAAAACCGTGAGTGATGTGGATTTACCCGATCCTTTCCCGCGTCTGACTTATGCCGATGCCATGCATAGATATGGTTCGGACAAGCCGGATTTGCGTGTCCCGCTGGAATTCACCGAATTAACCGACATCATGAAAGATGTCCCATTCAAAGTATTCCGTGAAGCCGCGGAAAAAACCGATGGCCGTGTTGCGGCACTATGCGTGCCCAGGGGCGGGGAACTGTCACGCAAGGAAATCGATGATTACACCAGCTTTGTCGCAATTTACGGCGCCAAGGGTTTGGCGTACATCAAAGTCAATAATCTGACCGATGGTGTGGAAGGATTGCAATCTCCGATTTTGAAATTCTTACCGGAAGAAACGATTAAAACCATTCTGGCGCGCACCCAGGCGCAGAATGGCGATTTGATTTTCTTCGGTGCAGATAAAACCAAAGTCGTCAACGAATCGCTCGGTGCCTTGCGTATCAAAATCGGACATCAGCACGGGCACGCGGAATCCGGCTGGAAACCCTTATGGGTAGTTGATTTCCCGATGTTTGAACGGGACGAGGAAGAAAATCGCTGGCAAGCATTGCATCACCCGTTCACGTCACCGGCGGATGGGCACGAAGATTTGCTCGAAACCGACCCGGGTAAGGCGCTTTCCAAAGCGTACGATATGGTGTTGAATGGCTCCGAAATCGGCGGCGGATCGGTGCGGATACACCGCCAGGAAGTGCAATCGAAGGTGTTTCGCGCACTCAATATTTCCGAAACGGAAGCGCAAGAGAAATTCGGTTTCTTGCTGGAGGCACTGCAATACGGTGCCCCGCCACACGGCGGGATTGCATTCGGTCTGGATCGTATTTTGACGATGATGACCGGCTCAGAATCAATCCGGGACGTGATCGCGTTCCCCAAAACGCAGCGCGCCCAGTGCTTGTTAACACATGCACCCAGCACCGTGGATGAAAAACAACTGCGGGAATTGAATATCCGTTTGCGGCAGGTTGAAACCAAGCCGAGTTAACTGACAGCCGGTGTTTGCTGATGTACAAAATACCGGTATCTGTGCTGGTGGTGATTCATACTGCCGATCTACAGGTTTTATTGCTGGAGCGCGCCGATCATCCCGGTTACTGGCAATCGGTTACCGGAAGCCAGGATTCTGGTGAAACACTAATACAGACAGCAGCACGGGAAGTGTTTGAGGAAACCGGTTTGCACGCCGCCGATTATGCACTGACTGACTGGCAGACTGAAAATCGCTATGAGATTTACGAAGAGTGGCGCTGGCGCTATGGACCGGATGTCCGGTTCAATACCGAGCATGTGTTTGGATTACGCTTACCCGGCATTGTGCCCATCCGGATTGCCGCCAGAGAGCATTTAAACTTCATGTGGCTGCCGTGGCAACAAGCAGCCAGTAAGGTTTTTTCAAGCAGCAACGCGGAAGCCATTCTGAAACTGCCGGAGCATTCGCAACCCGGATAGACATTCGCTAGTTTGCGCCGCCTTTGCCAGCAAATCGTTCAAAATATTTTTTCATGATAGCTCTGATTCTAAGGTCATTAGCATAGCGCAGTACAATCAGGTTGAAGATACCACGTGCATTGCCAGCGCCAGCGCAAACCTTTAAGAATACCGGTCTGGTAGGCCACAAGTTGCATGCACACTATCATTGGAACATCTAAGCAATGCCTGTGGACAAAGGAATTGTCTTGAGCCTGAATGATTCCCGGCTTGCAGATCGCGTTTAAGGAATCTAGCTTTGAATGCTGCGGAATTATGCAGATATCATTAACCAGGTAACTGATTCTTGTGAAAACTGAAGCGGTATGGTCATTACACACTGCCGGTTAAATCAACACGGAATCAAGCGCCGATCACGCACGTCAGTTTTAAGATGTTGAATATGAAAATATTGCAGGAAAATAATTCCTGCATTTGTAATTATAAGATTTTTACTGTTTGATTTTCGTGATCGTAGTTACCGCACGAAATATATTTTTATATCAATTAGTGCAGAGTTATTAGAGGCTTGTTTCTTGAGGTTCATCGTTATTATGCAATATATCCGCCTCGCTACTGACTTGAATCTCAGACTCAACGCTTTCTGGATTGATTTCAGATACATCTTGCAGTATTGAATCGCTGCCAGCCTGATCTTCATCATCTCTTTCTATGTTGTTTTCGTTCGTTTTATTCTCTTCATCGTTTTTAGAACTGAAAAGACTTGTCAACCAATCAGATAAACCCATAGCACTTCTCCTTTTGTTGGAACAGCGATAAATTGTAAATCTAAGGGATATATGCACATAACATTGATTTTTTTAATCTAAGCTATGGTCAATAAATAAGTAGTTACCTCCTATCCAAAATTAATCAAATTGCGGCAATACATAAAAGAAATGGCCAAAACAAATCAGTTTATGAAACTAATCTGTAATGACCATTTATTATAGGAGTAATCATTTTTTGTTTTTTAAATAATCCAGCATGCTTATCTATGGGTTACATTGAGAAGCTTGCATCGAGTATTACTCATTGCTTACCACCCTTACCCAACCCTCTCAATCACCTCGAGTTTTCTGGTATGTAAGTTATTACAAGCTGTCAGTATTTGCAAATGAGGTGCCAGATCCGGAACTTTCTCCTTGATGATATTGAGCGCGAATTTGCTGAGAAACATCGCTTTTTCTTTCGCTAAGAGATATTCTGGACCGGCTTCATCGCGATACACCCCGGAAGTCAACAGCACCACACCATCAGCATCAATCCGGCCTTCATCAATATTATTCTTGAGAAGCTTGGCTGCAGTTTCAATCGCAACGGAAAGATTCGGGTCAAAAGGACCAACGATAAATGCTGTATTAATCACATGCAGCCAATCAAAACCGCGTCCCACACCGATGACCCATTCCTTGTGCTCAGCTTCCTCAATAGGGCGGTTTGTTGCCCGGATCTCGGCAATGTGTTTAATATTTCCTCGCACTAACGGCATCAAGTCCCGGATAATTCGTTCGGGCATCGTGGAATAGAGCGACCGGAGCATTTCTTCAAGCTCGAGCTGGGACGATTCTTTTGCATTGGCTAAATCAATGGAGCGACCGTCTTCACCATGAAGAATCAAAGCATCCAAGTCAGTTTCAATGCCGCAGACGATAGGCACTACCGCGCCATTTTTGCCATACACTGATTGAAATTGATTTTTTAGCTTAACAGCTGCAGCTTTTGCCGCTTCCGTATCATAATGAAAGCCACGGCAACCGCGATGCGTATCGCCACGTGCAAAGTGATAAGTGACAAAGATTAAACAATGTCTGCCGCGGCTGATGGAATAATCAACCCAATTATCGATAGCAGCCTGAAAGAATGGCCAGCCCAAATCAAATATACCGCCCAAGTTACGAAATGGTTGAATGATCCCAAGCGCGGTCTGTGTCATGACCGGCAGATGCAATCGGCCATCCATACATTTTAGCGCGGCTATTTCGGTAGGATGCTCTCCGCGGTATCTGCGGCGTTCAGTGGCCAAATCCATGAAAGCTTGCGAATGTCTTGCATTTAAATCGAGTAAATAATCGATTCCTGTATTCGAATTTTTCATCATTCTCCTAAAAAAATTTAGCATATTATGAATTATGAGTTTATAACTAGTGGGTTGTTAAGGTTAATCGAGAGAGCCATTCTTCCGAAGCAATTTGATTTATATTAAGAATGTAATCAGGATAAAAACCTAGCGCTAATATTAGCAGTGCCGGAATGAGTAGTAAAATCATTTCTCGTGATTGCAGATCAACTACTTGCTTTACATCTTGGTGGGTGATCGGCCCCAAGAAAGTCCGGCGTATATAAGAGAGCATATAAGCGGCGCCCAGTATCGCACCGGATAGCGCAGCAACGCCTAAAACGGAATGCGCACTGATGGCGCCCATGATCATCAGCAACTCGGCCGGGAAACCACTAGTGCCGGGTACACCGATACTGGCTAATGTGAATAAAAAGAAGAAGGCCGTCAGTTTTGGCATGACTTTAGCAAGCCCGCCCAAATGAATCGCTTCGGTGCTGCCGAGCCGATGTTGAATAAAGCCGGCGATGAGCATCAGTGAACTGGCCACCAAAGTAAAATTCAGCAGTTGAAAGATTGCACCTTGGAATCCTTGTATGTTGAGCGACGCGATCCCCACCATAACTAATCCGACGTGACTGACACTGGCATAAGCCAATAAACGGCGCAAATTTGTCTGTTGCAGCGCGATCAAAGCGCCATAGATAAGCGTAAAAGCGCCAACTACGCTCAAGATCCAGCTATATTCCATCGCAGCAGCGGGTGCTAAGGGCATTGCAAAACGCAAGATGCCATAAATGCCTAATTTTAACCCGACGAGAATAGCGACAATATGCGTCGGCCCTTCGGTAGCCACTGTGGGTAACCAGGTGTGCAGCGGGACTAGTGGGGATTTGACAGCAAAACCGAAGAGTAATAAGAGAAAGACGAGTTCTTGCAGCTCAAGCGGTAATGTGGTATTCAATAAAACAGGCAGACTGAAAGACAAGTCATTGGGTATTTGCCCTCCCGATAGGATCGCATGGTTTGTTGCCAATACGATAATCGCTAATAGTAAAGTGACGCCACCGGATAGCATAAACAATGTGTATTTCATGGCAGCGCTGCGGCGTTGTGAGCCAATGCCCCACAAACCGATCAAGAAAAAGAACGGCGGTAATGTCAGCTCCCAAAAGAGGAAAAACAACACCGTATCCAGTGCGCAAAATATGCCGATACTGACGCCTTCGAGCGCGAGTAATAAAGAGAAATGAAAGCGTGAGGAATGGGAAATCGTATTCCATGAAGCCATCATCGTGATCAAAGTCAGCAATGCCGTCATCGGTAGAAATAATACCGAGATACCATCAACGCCAATCAAGTATTCAATATTCAAAATTGAAATCCAAGAGTAGCGCTCAACTAACTGAAACTCGGCTTTATTAGCGTCAAATAAGATGAGAACACAGATTGTCAGAAGTAGCGATAATACTGCGATAAAAAAGGCGACTTGCTTCGAGAAATCGATATTGCGTATTGATCCAGCCAATATAGCCCCCAATAAGGGGACAATCATCGTTAGGCTGAGCAGCGGGAAATCAGCTTCAATCATTCTAATTATCCTTTGTAATAATATGCTGCGTAGTCAACAGCTTGTCAGTGTTGAGCGCATCGATGTTGTTATGCGGATTGCTGCCGGTAGTTTGAATATTTTGATCGATGATAAGCAGCCAGGGTGATGAATTAAGTCCAGTTGCAATGAGTGAACCGCAGATTGCAATGGTGATAATCCATTCGCTTCTGGGAGACGGCGGGGAGCTGGCGTGATGAATATTCACGAAAGGTCCTTGGAAACGCTTCGGTGCAGCAATGAATATTTGCTGGAAAGCACGTAACAGTAAGCCAACCGTCAAAACGTTACCAAATAAAATGGCAATGGCGACGAGCCATCCTTGACCTTGGATAGTGCCATCGATTAACAAGTGGATGCCATCGAAACCGGGAGTGCCCGGCATTCCCATCGTACTCAAAGCGCAGATCACAAACAAAACGGCAATGGCTGCATTGGTGTCAAACATACCGCCCAAGCGTGGAATGAATGCCGTATGCGTGCGTTTGTATATCATGCCGAGGCTCAGCAGTATGCCGGCTGTTGCCATGCCAAACGATATCGCCAAAACGATGCCGCCTTCCATGCCATGGGTACTGAAATCAAATAAGCCGACGGTAATTAAGCCGGTTTGGCTGATAATTGCAAAAGCGATTAACCGGCGGAAATTGATCTGCATGAACGCCAGCAATGCACCGTAAAAAATCCCGATCAACCCCAGCATCGTGACGAACCATGCCCACTGTTCGGCAACTTCGGGTAGCAGGGGAATCAAATAGCGTACGATGGCATAAATCCCGAGTTTCAGGCTGACTAGAAAAATTCCGACACTCGCAATGGTTCCATGTTCAGCGACGACCGGCAACCATGCATGAAATGGAAACAATGGCATGCGAATGGCAAAACCAAATAACAGCAAGAAAAAAATCAACGTTGGATATTCATGTGTGACGTTGCTTTCCTTCAGAACAAGCCAATCGAACGATAAGACGTCAGTGGTTAACATGATGCCGAATCCAAGCATCACGAAACCGGCTAACGCCATCAATAATCCGCTGCTAAAGTGTTGTAGCACTAATGCGACAACCCAGCGCCGGTTCTGACTGGATCCCGATCGTAATGTCATTAAGACAATAGGGATCATTTCAAGAAAACACCATAACCAGAACTGCATGGCATTCAGTGCTGCAAAAGCGCCGATGAGAATCGCTTCATAACCCAATAGTGAAGCAATATGAGTGCGGTCTGACACATGTCGCGCCGTGAGGGTATAAATGAGTGTTAGCAGTGCCAGAGTGGTTGTCAGCAGGATAAATAAAATGTTAGTACCATCGACGCCGACCGTATAAGTGACGCCTAAACTCTGATAGCGCTCATAAAGTTGTATACCTGCCAGATCAGCATTAAAAATAGATAACAGATATGCGCTCAGCAAGAATGTCGACACCGTACCGGCAAAACCGAGACGCAAGGCGGCAACGGGCGAAGATGTCAAAATTACCGCAACCATTGCTACCAAGGGTATGAGCGTCAGTACTGACAAAATTGGAAATGAAACTGTTTCCGACCAATTAGTAATATGTGTAATATCCATCGAAACCTCAAATTGAAGCAGCAATCATTAAGACAATGAATACAAACAGGACCAAATAGCGCGGTTTGAGAATAAGTTGTTCAAAAGTATTCGCAACCTGTCCAAGTTTTCTGCCAATGTCGACTGTATCCATACCAATACCACGCAAAACCAAGCGATCTTCAAACCAGCTCATGATATTTGCTATCCATTCAAAGAATTTACCGACTATGCCGCTGCCGCGGACAAATTCAATATGTATGCCATCACGGATATCTTTATCCATGTTTTTCTCCAATTGCGTCAGCGATGAAATGGTGTAGTTTGAAGAAACGGGAGCACCCATGGCGCGGTCGATGATGTTTTTATCGAATCGATCCAAGTCATGCCCCAGACCGTAAATAGGTTTGACCAACGTCCTATCCGCAATAGGATCAAGCCAGAAACGCTGCAATGATGCGATATACAACCAGCGCTTATCGGCGATTGCGGAAGCTACCGGTTTCATCGGATTGCCGTAGACATAACGTAGTAGGGAAGGTGCTGTTAATACCTGATAATTTCTCACCATGGCATGGGCGCAGAGGTGCCAGCTTGCCAATTCCCATAACCCCAGCCCGCACTCCAGGAACATGAGGCCGAGCTGTCCCGAAATGGCAAAACATAATGAGCTTTTGGTGTCTGTTTGAGTTAATCCGACAATAACGCTATACACAGCCGTGAAAAATCCAATTACAACCAGCACGGCCATGGTGAGCGGTGCAAGCTCAATAATCGGGCGAAGCAAGATCACCAAGAAAATGCCTGCGTGTATCATGACAGCGCCATAAAAAACTGCGCTTGAAGGCGTAGGCCCTTCCATCGCTCTTGCTAACCAGGGTGTGAATGGCAGTTGCGCCGATTTGGCAATGGCGGCAACAACGAAACATAAGCTGATTACGGTCGCGGTAGGCGTAGGGAGATCTGTGGCGATTTCATTCAGACTTAGCCAATTGGTTGTTCCGGCATAATAAAAGGAAAGCGCAATCCCCAGAATAAAACCGGCGTCGCCGATCCGGTTGGTGACGAAAACACGGGTAGCATTGATGGCGGCTGTGGGGCGGTCGTAGGCAAAAGATATCAATAAATAGGAGCATAATCCGGCGATTTCCCAACCGATAAAGGTACTGATGGCGTTACCCGATAGGATCAGCAGTAACATTCCCGATGAGAATAGGCATAAAACGAAAAAGAACCGGTGGAAGCCAGACTCCGCGTGAATATAATTGATTGAAAAGCGCGCTATGATGACCAGAATGACTGAAAACAAGGCGGCTGCAATGACACTGAAACCGGAAGTAATGAAATTGAGTTCGACAACAAAATTACCGCTATCGAGCCATTTTCCTAACGTAACATAATTCGGGTTTATTCCATATAAATCAGTTACAAGTAAACCCATTGCGATCAAACATGACAGCGTTATGGCATTTTTGGCCACACTAGCACTGATGGGTTCGTCTTTCTTTCCATTGATACGGTTAAATAAAATACCGAAGCCGATGATTGTCGCAGCGATGAGTGGCAGTAGCGGTATTAAGAAGACCAGATAATCCATGTCAGGCTCCTGTCACATGAGGTTGCTTGATTAAAACGGGAGGTAATGGCACATTGATATCCTGATAATATGCAACCGAAGATTCATACTCCGGCACGTGCTTTTTCTCAGGCTGCCAAGGAACAAATCCAACACCACGTTCAAATACTGAAATTTCAGCCGTATCGGGATCGACTGCGCTCAGTAAAATCCAACCGCCACCCACCAGCTCACGGATACTGGCCTGACGTTCATAAATTTGTCCCAGTATTTCGGTTTTGGCTTCAACCAGCACCTGTAATCGCAACGGTTCATGGATTTCGATCATCTGCTTGGTTAATCCCGTTCGTAAATCGCTACTGGTACCTTCGAGTACACCGAACATGCCGGTAATGTTGTGTGTGACCTTGGAGCCGGAACCGAAATAATCGTTATTGACCGTGGAAAAGTAATATTCCAGATTGATACCTGCGCCCACCGGGCCGACCGCTAGCAATAGGTTTTCCAGCAACTTACCATCGGCATCCTGCGTGGGATCGTATGAAATCAGAAAAACACGCCGGTCCAGGAACGTTCCTTGCGATACGGATCGCCGTCCGACAATGGCTGCGGCAATCGTGGCATGATTGAATTCCGGAAATGCTTGAGAGAAATCATTGGCCCGTAAAACCACATGTTCCTTGCCGACTTCGGGAGAACGAGGATTATTGGCCGAGACAAAGCGGCGGCAGCGCTCGTGTGCCGAAGCTTTACTCGCTTTGATCAGATCATTTCTGAATGCTTCAAAAGCGGGCAATGCGCTTTGTGGAATATCCTCAAGATCATACCAATAGTATTCGTCGCTACAGGTGTCGTGTTCGGCGCCGACAAACCAAGTGTCATCGGGAATGTCAATTCCGCGTTCGGCGAGTAATTTTCTAACTTCCGGACGATTCGCCATGGCGGCAAAAAGCCGCGCATTCGGTCCGCCGCGCTTGCCGCTACAGGCGCCGCAGTTGTAACCAAACTCATGCGGGTTATTGAGGTTGGTGGATCCATGGCCGGTTAAGCAAACAATCGGGGCAAAACCGTACGATAAGCCGGTTGTGCGCATGAAAACCGCTAACCGGTCCGCTTGCTCCGTATCGGTAAAGCCTAGCCGAGGCTGATCCGGGGTTGCGGGTGCATCCGAAGCGGGCGCCTTGAACATCAGTTCGGTAGGGACTTTCTTTTCAATGCTTTGCCGTATTGAAGTATTCAACGCTAAAAAATACTTAGGCAAGAATACCCTGCCTAATAAACCGGCAAACACAACCGGCGCCAATGCATCGATGATCGCGTGCGAAACAATGAGGCTGCGCCGCAATGATTGATTCATCAGATATGCGAGCTTCTTATAAAAGCGATATCCATTGGAATGCTCTTGCAGTATCGGTTCCGCGCCTTTCCTCGGGACCTCATTGACATCATTCGCCGGGCGCACGACCACAGGACATTGCATCTTGATTTCTACATCATCGATCCCTTTGTAATTCATCGGTACGCCAAAGAATCCCGCAGCGCCTATGGTCTCGATGGCGGGGTTAATTTCTTCCAGCTGGCGGCGCAGACTCTCTTCGCGGTCATCCATGCAAGTGACGATTTGCGCTTGCGCCCGTTGGGTTCGTTTGGCCCAGCGTCCGCGGCCGGTATTGGCGCGTAAAGTTTGAAAAAAATCTTCCCGGAAATGGTACTCGTAAGCATACAGCCATATTTTGCTGCGTTCCGGCGCGCTAAATTCGTCAAGAACTTTCAGCAATTGCAGCAGATCGCTTTTCTGCATGCCATCGATATCCGCAGCAGTGAGCCCTAAGTGCTGGGACAAGCGGAAAAGCCGCCAGCCGCTATTAAAAGCCGCATGCTCAAAATCATTTTTTACTAATGGGCTGAACTGCCAAGTCCAAGTCAAATCAGCCAATGATTGCCATTCTTCCCGTCTTTCCCGTTCGGAACCGGCACGCATGATCAAATCCTTGGCAAGATTGGTCAGATATTCCGGTAAATTGCCATCGTACAATTGCTTCCGGACCATGAACTCGGATAAATTTCTGCGAAAATAATAGCCGATCGTTCCCAGCTTGGCTTCAATCTTCCAAGTGTCTTTGCACGCCTGATTGAGCCATAATCGATCCAATGTCAGACGGATAGCCAGATAGTCCGCCAAATGCAACCTGGCATCATTTTCGGTATGGTAATCCGGATTATGCTGACGCCAATTGATCATTCCTGACCAGCCTGGCAACTCAAGCGCCAGTCGCTGTATATAGCCTTCCCATTTTTCTTGCGGAATTTCCAGATTGGTTAACTGCAGAATAATGCAGTCGACCGGATCTTCCGGTGTTTCATCGACAATACTCTGCCAGTCAGGCAGGTCATGCAGGAATGGGTTGACATCGAATTGCGCTGTCGACCGCCAGGCGGCATACAGGCCTAATTTGCTGCGTTCGGGTAATTGCCAGGCAGCGACGCCTTCATCGAGTACTGAGGCGCAGATCCGGATAATTTGCGGCCGTATGGAATACAGAATGTCGATCCCGCTTAATGCCAGGATAAAACTGCGCAATGTAATTTTGTCACCGATCTGTGTCAGCATTTCATTGAGCTCGGCTTCGGCATCCATTCTCATTTTTTGATGCACTGGAATGCCTTCCCCGTTGCCCAGTGTTATTTTGATTTTTTCCAGCCACTCTTTTGCCTGTTCCTCCGAGAGATCCAGCATGTTTTCTGGATGCAAATCGGTGAGTTCAATGCCGAGTTTGCTCAAAATGCTTTCCCAGAGATGTTTAACGGCGACACTGGGATCGGAAATGCAGCTGAGCATCCGTGCACGGGCTTCTTTAGAGACATCCGGTTGAATGGTATGCAACACATTCAGCTCTTCAATCTGCCAGTTCAATTGACTGATCGACAGGGTGGGTAGCTCGTGCAATAAGGCAACTTGATAAATATCCTTGCGCCGGATTGTCAGATCGTTGGCATGAAATACAACCTGTTCGGACTGCAAGTTTTTGGTATGCTCGAATGCAGCCGAAAGATCCGCATCGGTAATCCGCCCTTGCTGATAAAGTTCGCGGTTCTTCGCATCCGGCAGATAACCGTAAACACCGGTCAGTTTTTCATACTCTGCCAAGCCTTCTTCAAACGGGAGGTGTTGAAAGCCATGAATCGTGTTGTGATGCACAAATTTGTGCAGCGGGCGTTGTCCTGGGAGAATATGATCCAAGTGATCGATTGTTTCAAGAATGTGGTGACGCAAATCGTGAGATTCAGAAGTCATATCAGTTATCCTATTGAATACTTTGAATGATGGTGCCATTCATTTGGTTCATGGTGGCCATGGAAAGGTCAATCAAAGGCGCTGGCCACAAACCGAACATAACGATTAAAACAACCAAGAAGCCAGCCGCAATGAGTTCGTATAGCTTTAAATCCTCGATATTACGCATCTGAGGTTTTACGGGACCAGTGAACAACATGCCGATGGTACGCATGGCATAGGCTGTTCCGATCATGATGCTGACCCCAAGCAGAATCATGAGATTGCCCCATTGCTGGAAGCCACCGACAATTGCGTGTAGTTCGGCAATAAAGCCGACAGTGCCCGGCAATCCCATGGCAGCAAATAATGTGATCGTCATGAACAAAGCGAAGCGCGGCATCACTCTTACCAAAGAGCTATAGTCCAGAATATTGCGGGTATGGGTACGCTCGTACAGCAAACCGACCAGCAAGAACATTGCTCCCGCCACTAGGCCATGCGCGGTCATCTGTAAAACAGCGCCAATCAAGCCCGTTTTATTCATCGTGGCAATATCGAGCAGGATGATCCCCATATGACTGACCGAAGAATAAGCCACCATCGCTTTCATATCCGTTTGCCGCCACGCCAGAACACCGCCATAAATCATTCCGATCAGTGCCAGGGTTATTAAGAGTGTTTGCAGCATTTGCGTGGCTTCCGGCAGCATGACAATCACTCTTATCATGCCGTAAGCGCCCATCTTGAGAAGAATCCCGGATAGCAGGATACTGACCGGGCTCGGCGCTTCAACGTGTGCGAGCGGCAGCCAGCCGTGTAACGGAAAAATGGGCATCTTAACGCCGAAGCCGATGAGAAAACCGATTAAAACCCAGATTTGCTCGTCTCTCGGCATACTCTGCGCAGCAACTGTCATCGCTGACATCAGAGTGCCGCCATGCGGCGGCATGTATTGACTGATAGCCAGCAAGCTGATCAACATGAAAATTGAGCCGCCCATCGTATAAAGCACGAAATTTAAACTGGCGATATGACGGCGTGTGCCTCCCCAGCGGTCAATCAGCAGAAACAGCGGCGCTAAGGTCAACTCCCAGAAAATATAGAATAATGACCAATCTTGCGAAAGGAAAACACCCAGCATACCAAGTTCCAGCAGCAAGATACTGACGTAGTAGCTTTTGATGTTGCGCGCAATGTTGAAAGAAGCGAGTAGTGCAATTACAGTGAGCAATGCGGCCAATACCACCATGGGTAGTGATAATCCATCGACACCTAATGCAAGTGCAGTATTAAGCTTAGGATTGAAAACAAAATACTCATAGAACTGTATCTGACCATCCGATCGATCATAATTAAGAACCAGCCAGAAACTTAAGAGAAACGCCAGGAGTGCGGTTAGATTAGCTGTGAAACGGATTTGGTTTGTGTTCTTACTCGGAATTAACGCAAGTATCAGAATACCTAATACTGGTGTTAGAAGTAATGTACTGAGTATTCCCATCGAACGATTTATCCTTTTATTATAAGATTAAGTTTTTATTAAAAATATTTATACATAATTCAACATATTAGTTTTAAATTTTTAAGTGAACTGAAGTCTGATGGATGAACCGGACCAAACTGCTCTATGTCAGAAAAACTGCACTTTCACTATCAGAAATCATTAAATCCCTGCTGCTATAAGGGTAAGCTAACACAATGAATGTGAATAAAAAGTGAAATGGGTGTGAATAAAAAGTGAAGATAGCAAGATATGAAAAAACTTTCTCAAACCGGTTGTTCGGCTGCAGAGAATCGAATTCATGGTGTTCTAGCGGTTTTTGATTGAGCAAAATGCTGAGTATTTTTTTGCGGTGATTCAGGAGTGGAAATGCAGAAATTTTTTTCGCTTGCAACAAAAAAATGAAAAGATGCGAAATCGGTACCCCATCTGGAATTAATGGGCCGCATTGACTGAAAGTTTCATCATGAATGGTGCTAAAACTGGATAAGTTACTGTGTATAAAATTTAATTGGCTTTAGATATCCAATTTCGATTGAAAATATTGTGAATATTTTGTGAGAATGTTGTAAAATTTATGTGAAGTTTGCCGTTTTTGAGATTCTGAATTAATCGGAATGCGTCTGAATAGGCAAATTTGCAAACTCTTCTATAGGAGGCTTTATGAAAATGAGCCAATTTATTTTTGTGACAGCAATAAAAATCTGCTTTGTAGTGTTCGGTATTATTCCCTTGGTCAGCGTTATTTTATTTGGCGCTCTCCCGGCATTGCCACAAATACACTCTGTTGTAGGTTGGGTGGGATTGGAAGTGATGAGTGGATCAATTCTGTTTCTGAGCTATCTCGCTGTTGCAATGTTGTATATTGTGTCAAAAAATAAAGTGCGTTTTTCTTCAGTAAAAGTTACAGCTTAATCCCTTATTATCTTTACAAGGAGTCAATGCTAACAATCCGTCGTTAGTATTGACTCCTTTTTTATTCTTCTTCGATTTACTGTCAATCCATAAACCCATACGGGTCTCAGATCTTTCGAAATTCCGCCAATATTTCAATGTGCGAGGTGTGCGGAAACAAGTCAATCAGTTGAATCTCGTTTATGTGCCAGTTGTTTTGTTGAAAGAACCAAGCATCGCGCGCGAAAGTTTCCGGGTTACAGGAGATATAGATAATCGTTTCTAACGCTGCGAAGCAGGAAAAAAAGCCCTGATGCTTTTTTAATCCGGCGCGTGGCGGGTCTAAAACCAAAGTTGTTGCATCGCATACCGTTTTTTGTATGTTCCTCCAAATTGACGGACTGAAAAGATCCGCAACTTGCGGAGTCACTTTGGACAGAGCTTTGTTTTTCAATACTTGAATGGCATCCGGATTGGATTCGTAAGCGAGCAGTGCAGTGCAGCTTGATTCCGCAATGATTTGTGTGAAATTCCCCGAACCGCAAAATAATTCCACCGCTTTTCCTATCTGAGGGTTGCGAGCGAGTGTATTCCGCAACCACTGTTGCATCCATTGATTCTGCTGCGTGTTACCTTGTTTGAACGGGCGTTTCCGGTTTGTACGGATTTCGTCCGGTTGCATGTCGTCATCCAGTTCAATAAATAGCCAATTATCTCCGGAGTTTTCCTGCCAAGTTTTATTGGGTAACTGCTGAATCGCCGTTTGTAGCAGGCTCCGGCAGCGTTCATTGAGTACCAAACAATCATTCACCGGTGCAATTTGCTGCGAGTTTTCGGAGACGAAACCGAGCTTTATTCCGTCCGTTTTGATTTGGCAGCGGTTACGGTAGCCATATATTTGCGGCGCTGGCTGAATAGCGTTGACATTCAACTGAGCCGGATCAAAACCGGCTCGCTGCATGGCATAGAGGAAGCGATTTCGTTTTTGCTCGAGCTGGCTTGTATAATCAGCGATCATCCAGGAGCAACCGGTACAGGCATTTTCTTCCAAACTGACAAAAGGGCATGGGGGTATTTGTCTTTGTGTAGAAGGATGCGCGAGCTGTATCAATTTGGCATAGGCAAATTTTTTATTATTCAGCGGTTTGTCGATGGTTTCAAACTCGCCGCTATCTCCTGGCCAGGTGCCATATACAAAATAAGAAATGTTATTCTCGGTGTTTTTGACAACACCCAAGCCCTTTTGCGATAAATGCGTTACCGTTCCTGTGAATTTCATGATGAAGAGTCAGTTATATTTATTGAAAAGGAAAATCCGTTATGGCGAATCACTATGAAAATTTTGCTAAAGATCCTGAATTATTGAAAGCCGATTTGTCACCGTTGCAGTATCAGGTGACGCAAAATGCCGGCACCGAACCGCCATTTCAGAACGAATATTGGGATCACAAAGCTGCCGGGATTTATGTTGATATTGTATCGGGTGAACCGTTGTTTGCGTCAATTCATAAATTTGATTCGGGCACCGGTTGGCCCAGTTTTTACCGGCCGATCAACGAGCAGTATATCCGGCTTAAGAGCGATTACGCCTTGTGGATGCCGTGTACGGAAGCCCGTAGCCGTTATGCGGATAGTCATCTGGGGCACGTGTTCAATGACGGTCCCCCGCCAACGGGTTTGCGTTATTGCATCAATTCTGCCGCGTTAAAGTTCATCAGAAAAGAGGATTTACAAGCAAAAGGCTACGGCGAGTTGATCGCATTGTTTGCGGATGAAGAAAGAAAATAGGCTCGCAATGACAGAAACCAAGCCACGTATTGAAGAATTATTGACTACGCAACGCTTGCCAACCCTATTACAAGCGCTTGTTTGCTTTGCCGGTGTGTTTCTGTTGATTTCGCTTGGTATGTTCGTATTTGCGATCAGCATTCATGCCGTTATTTTTCTGGCGCTGATCTGGGTATGTCTGCAAGCGCGCTGGCTGAATCATTCCTTTCTCGATATCCGCCGCATGATGGATGATGGCATCATCAAAGCGCTGCCAGCGATCTATATTTTTCTATTGATCGGTATGGTCATTGCCAGTTTCATGCAGAGCGGCACCATCGCGAGCCTGCTTTATTACGGATTGGATTTGTTGAGTCCGGGTACATTTCTGGCGGCAGGGTTGATTTTATGCTGTTTCATGTCGGTTGCTACCGGCACTTCCTGGGGTACGGTTGGAACCATTGGGGTGGTGTTGATCGGTATCGGTGAAGCGATGAGCATTCCGCTGCCGCTCGTCGCCGGCATGATCATTTCCGGCGCCACTTTCGGCGATAAATTATCGCCTATCTCGGACACCACCAATCTGGCCGCCATGAGCGCCGGAACGGGCTTGTACCGGCATATTGGTTCCATGCTATACACAACGGCACCGACGTTACTGATTGTTCTGGTGATCTTCATTATCATCGGAGAGCACTACAGTGATAATGCCTTGCCGCGAGCACATATTGATGAAATCCGTACCGCTTTGGCAGGTGCTTATCAATTAAATGGCTGGGTGACACTGCTGCCACTGCTGCTGATGTTTGGTTTGAGTATCAAGCGCTACGCCGCCGAAGTGAGCATGTCGTGCAGCATCATATTGGCCATGATGATTGCCATTGCTTATCAAGGCAGGGATGGTGTTGATGTGTTCAACGCATTGTGGGTAAATTCGCCGGGTACTACCGGAATTGAGAGCATCGACGATTTACTCGGACGCGGCGGGTTGTACAGCATGGCGTGGACGCTATTACTGTCCATCATGGCGCTGGCGCTCGGCGGCGTGATGCATCATGCTGGGTTTCTGCAAGTGCTGCTCACGCATATCATCGCGCGCATTCAACGCGTCAGCACATTAATCGCGACCACCATCCTGTCCGGATTGATCGGCAACATTGCGATGGGTGAAGCTTATATTTCGATTATTCTCAATTGCCAGCTGTTCAAGAGCGCCTATCTTGAAAGGAAGATCGATAGGGCGGTGCTGTCCCGCTCAGTCGAAGAGGGAGCTACCTTGACTACCGGACTCATTCCATGGACAACAGCAGGTACTTTTTATGTGGCGACACTAGGCATTCCAACATTGGATTATGCGCCCTATGCGTTGCTGAATTTATTGAATCCTTTTGTTTCCATTGCAATGGCCATCGTTGGAATCGGCTTGTTGCACGAGAAAAATACATTGCGATCGCATAAGGAATAGAGATGAAAGAAGTATCAAATCACCGCAGTCATTGGAAAACCATACGCATTATTTTGGCCGCTTTAATAGGCGGATTTTTATTGTCGTTTCTTGGCTTTGGCTTACTGTGGAGCGGTATTCCTTGGCATATTCAGTTGATCATGATTCTGCCATTTTTGCTTTTATCCTACGGCATATTGCGCTGGAGCAACGGTGCGATAGGGTTGTGTGCTTTTGTCGGTATTGGTGCCGCGCCGCTTGGACTACTGATCATGCAGTTTCGTGATACAAACGGTTCGCACTTAATGACAATACTGATCGTGACCGGCTGGTTGATCGGAATCTGTGCCGGTTGCTATTGGGGGAAGCTGTCTCAGAGATCTTCGCTAAATTCGTCAAAAGATGTTGTTTCATATTGACTTTCTCTTCTGCAAGAAAGCCGCTTTTTTCTACTTAAATAGGTTGGAGCAATGACATTCCCGGGACAGAATTCCTGGTAATCTTAGTCATAACCTACTATTAACTCCTTATAAAATAAGGATTAACAGACTATAGATTTAAATTATCCCGCAGATTAACATGCCATTCGTCATGAATTCATGCACTGAATCCACTGAACAAAGTAGGGTGGTGAAATTCAAGCGATATCCATTTAATTTTTGCTTTATTAATATTTGCGGGAGTAAGAGATGAGTAAACCATTTTATCTACACAATACAATGATTGCGGCGATGATGTTGATGACTGGAGGGGCTGCGCACGCCGGGCTTTCGTTTGTGGTAACCGATACAGCCACTCGAACCGAAGCATTTAACATCGCAGGATTTGCTACATTACCCACAGGCTCAGCAGTTAGCCTTGGGCATCTCGATTACACCGGGCCAGGGGCGCAAACAGTTACTTATACTTATCTGGGTCAGGAATCCGGTTTTATTGACAAATTTTATAACACATTAAGCGGAGCCAAGCTGCTTGAATCCAATGCGGTTGGAACTTCAATCAGCTCGGTTGTGAGTGCGGCTGGACCGCTAAGCTTCAAATTTGAAGGCGATACCGGTAAATTTGCCATTAACGGTGGATACTGGGACAAAGGCACATCGATCGGATTGATTGGCACAAACATGCTGATCGGATCTACAACTTATGCCTATGTACTTGGCTACAATGACAGCGCAGGCACTAAACATCTGGGTGACTGGGATGACTTCGTGATCGGTGTAAGCGCTGTGCCTGAACCGGAGACCTATGCAATGTTGCTGGTCGGGCTTGGTTTGGTGGGATTCTCATTAAGCAAGCAGAGACAAAGATAACGTATCGATGCCGCTTGTTTTTTGATATTTGCAGCGGTAAAACGGCGCTATGGTGAACGAGTTGAATTAATGAAAGCTCAGAAAGAAAAGAACGGTAATAAGAAGTAACGTCAAATTTAATACGATGAACGATACCGGAATCATACGAAATTGAAATCATTTATCGATATTCAATGCTTGAAAGCTGATAAGAAACGGCAGGAATATTCTGATTCCGCTGCTTTGAATCGACGTTTGCTGGATCGGCGGCGGCAGCAATTTGACCGGCGCGATATATCAATTTTACGCGGACAAGCACGCTATGACCGGCGCCGGAATGATCGGCGCGATTTATCCATGCTGCATAAGCAGCCGCTCACTATGCGCGCAGAATTAGTGAGTGCGGGGCTAACACCGCTTTTTTCTACGGCAGCAGGTTATCGCGCTGATTTGCTTCGTATATGGACCATTACCGAGCAAGCAGATTTAAACAGTCATTTGAACAGTTACTCGGATAATTTACCTTATATCTGTATCAATCAGTACAACATCAAAGAAGCTGAGGCCGCCAGTGCCAAATTAGGCGAAATATGTCCGGATGCCATCCTGATCGATATGCGACTAGCAGCTGACAAAGTAGTCGAGCAGTTGCGGATGATCAGAAAAAAGATGGCATCCGTTAAGATAATCCTGCTTTACGAGCAAAATCCGCCGGATTTTATCGATGAGATTATCGAGTTTCGTATATCCGGGTTTTTACCGGTTGGAACCGATCATAAAATATTCGAAAAAGCGATACAGGTAATCGTTCACCGAGAAGAATTGTGGTTTCCTCATAACGTAGTGCGACGGATATTTGATGTGTTGTCCGGATGGCACAATACTTCTTGCGCTATTCCGCCAAGAGATATCGTGCTGACTAAAAGTGAACAAGGAATCATAAAGTTGGTAACAAAAGGGCTGACCAACAAGCAGATTGCGCAACAGCTTACTGTAAGCCCGGAAACGGTGAAGAAACATTTAAAATCGGTTTTTATCAAAACCGGTGTTCGTAATCGCAGCCAATTAGTATCCGGTTATTTTTTCAAAACAAACGATTCCAATTAACGGAGTGCTTATTACAAACAATGTTGCTAAAGCGATGTAGCTGTCCGCTTGGGTTTGGCAACTGACCATTTGATCTACAGTAATTTTTCTGCTTCGCATGGTACCCATTTAGGGAATATTAATTTTAATCATAATGTAGGATTATACGAAGGCAGAAAAGATTTTTCTTAAACTTTGAAGAATTCTATTTGGTGTATCACGGAGCGTTTCAAGTTGATTCTGTAACTTGTGTTAAATGTAAGGCAGCGAGAATTTATAAGTAACGGGTAGACAATTTACAGTAAAGCTTAAATTTATCTATCTGAATTTGTAGTTTTAAAAATGGAGCTTAGAATGAAAAAAAAATTAGCAATTATAACGGCCTCGATACTAAGTATCATTGCAGCACCTTCATTTGCTAGTGTCGGTGACACAGCAACTTATAAATTCGATTTGCCTGCTACATCGTCATTTGGCTCAGGCTATCCTACTGTTGCAGAACTTAAAATTACAGAAACAGCGATCGGTGTCGTCACGTTTGAATTAACTCCGAATTGGGCATCTCCAGGCTTTTCACATAATGATTCAACAGTGAATCGACTCGATTTTGTCTACCAAGGACCGGCGCTGACAGGTGCAAACTTTTCACAACCGGCAATTCACGGGGCTGATATTGATAAATTCACTTACCACAGTGATACCACGATGGACAGTAGTTACAAATCAGATGATCAGCATATCGTGATCGATTGGTTTGCACACAATAAATCCAACCGGTTTGACGATACTCCTTATACCAACAGTATCTGGACAATATCCGGTACTGGTGTAGACATTACGGATTTTACCGGCACACAGGCTACAACAACTTCGGGTAAGCCAGAACCTATTTTTGGAATTATATCGGTAGATCCTTATTCGCTGACCGATCTTCATCCAACACCTTCAAACTGGGTTTCAGCGGTTCCAGAGCCAGAAACCTATGCTATGTTGCTGATTGGATTGGGATTGATTGGATTTACACTGCGTCACCAAAGAAGTTTGTGATTGATATCTAATAAAGATAAAAATAACTATTTTCTTTTTTAGCACAAACTAGAAAAGAAACTTTACGAGAGATTCAATGATTCTGATTGAATCTCTTTTTATTTTTTATGACTGTTAATTACAGTAAAGTTTTTTCATACTTATTGCAGTAATTACAAGTGTGAGTTTTTGTTAGGACAAAAGTCCTAATAAATCAGGAGCATCGATCTATTGAATTAGATTACTCTTGAAGTTATTGTTACTACCAGTGATGGAATTTATTTCTATCTAAAATAATAAAAAATCAGAATTAAGTATTTTTATAGGAGCATTTAAAATGCGTGTTTTATCTGTTGTATCACTATTCACCTTGCTAAGCGGCCCAGTAGTAGCGGCGCCTGTAGTTTTTGATTTTGCCAATCTTAAGTATAGCGGCGGTATTAATACCGGTTTTCTGCCAACCGATGGTATTTCCTGCAGTGGCGGCGATCTATGTAGTTCAAACATTGCATCGTCACTCAGCGGTGATCTAAGTTTCACCAATGGCGGACTTACCGTACACGCTAAAGGCTCATACAATGGTGGCGCTTTTGGTTCTGGAGCAGCTGTTGTTCAGGATCATGAAAATGGCTACAACGGTAAACTTTCTGGAAAAGATGCAATCGGTGCCGGTTTAGGTGTTTATCATTTGAAGAGCGATACCAGTGACGATAACATTACTTCAAAAGAAAAAATCTGGCTGCATTTCGATGAGAGTGTTGCATTGTCTTCAGTCGGTTTTCGTGCAGAAGGGCATAATACGACGGGCTGGATCGCTAATGCGACTTTCCAATACAGTTTCGACGATTCAACTTGGACTACAGGATTACTACCAAAAGACGTAGGCCAATTCGCTTTGAGTCACACCGGGCATGACTTTTACTTCCGATTCGGTGGCGGTAGCAAAGCAGATCAATTTTATATCAGCTCAATGACGGTATCGGCAGTTCCAGAACCGGAGACTTATGCGATGCTGTTGATCGGATTGGGTTTGGTAGGCTTCTCAGTACGCAATAAGAAGGGATAATTAAAATAAAGATAAAGAATCTGTTTCTTTCTAGCGTAAGCTAAAGAAGAAACACTTAAGAGAGATTCAAGCGTTTTGAATTGAATCTCTCTTTTTTTATTCTAAGCTTCCGTAAGCCAGAGAAGCTTCCAGACTGAGGGAAGAACAGCAAGAGATCAGCTATCACTTGAAAATTGAGAATCATGCCGACGTTGTCGTTCCGAGCGGATGTGAGCAATCTTAAAGCTCTGAAATTATCGCTAATAAATCCGGCTTTACCACTACCAATATTACTACCGCAAACAGAACCAGAACCGGAAATTCGTTAAACCAGCGGTAAAACACGTGGCCATGTTGGTTTGTGTCGTTTTTAAACGCTTTGACGTATTTTCCGCAGTAATAGTGGTAGTAAATCAATATCAAAACCAGCGCTACTTTGGCATACAGCCAATCACCGGAAAAGCCATAACCCACCCACAGCCACACACCGAACACCACGGTCAGCACTGCACCGGGAGTCATGATACCGTAATACAGTTTGCGTTCCATGATCTTGAATCGTTCCTTGCCCGGCGCATCTTCGCACATGGCATGATAGACGAATAAGCGTGGCAGGTAGAAAAGCCCTGCAAACCAGGTGACCATGAAAATGATGTGCAGTGATTTTATCCAAAGCATAGCAGTACGATTGATTAGTGTTAAAGTTGGTATGATACTGGGCTTGCGATGTTCGCGCCATCCCTTGGAATCGCTGGAACCTGCACACTGTTTAAAATTGAAATGAGAAGCGAGATTACGATGAATCAGCACTATCAGAATTTAGTTCAGAAACTGGAAGAGATTACGCACTTGAACGGCGTCATGAGCACGTTGGGCTGGGATCAGGAGGTGATGATGCCGGCGGGTGCCAGCGATGCGCGGGCCAAGCAGATTGCGGCGCTAGCAGGGGTGATTCATGAGCGTATGACCGATCCGGCGTTGGGCGAGTGTTTGCACGAGCTCAAAGAGAAGGAATTTGCTGCTCTAGGTGAGATGGAGCGCTGCAATATCCGTGAGGCGTTGTACAGTTATGAACTGGAAACGAAGGTACCGAAACGGCTAGTGCAGGAGCTGGCTGAACTGGGTTCACGCGGCCATGGCGTATGGGTTACCGCGCGTCAGGAAAATAAATTTGCCGATTTTGCTCCGGTGCTGAAGCGTTTTTTGCAGTTGAAGACCGAATGGGCGCAGTGTGTGTCGCCGGATTTAGAGCCTTACGATGCGAATATCGATCTGTTTGAGCGCGGTACGACAATGAATGTGATCACGCCGATCTTTGAGCGCCTGAAGCAGGAATTGATACCGCTGATTGCTGCCATTCAAAGCCACCCTGTTCAGCCGGATACGTCGTTCTTACAGGGTAGGTTTGCGCTGAACAAGCAGGAAGTATTGGCGCGCAAAATCAGCCAGGACATGGGTTTTAATATTGAGCAGGGACGTATCGATGTCTCGGTGCATCCGTTTTGCGGCGGCAGTCATCCGACCGATGTACGCATTACCACGCGCTATAAAGACAGTAATTTTATCGAATCCTTGTATTCGGTGATCCATGAGACCGGCCATGCGCTCTATGAGCAGGGGCGCCCGCATGAACTCGGCGATTTGCCGGTTACGGAATCATTGACGATGGGTATCCATGAATCACAATCGCTGTTCTGGGAGCGTATGATCGCGCAAAGTAAGCCATTTTGCGCGCATTATTTTGAAACGATCCGTGCGGTGTTTCCAGAAAATCTGCAATCTGCGACTGTGGATTCTTTTTATCGGGCGATCAATACGTGCAAGCCAGATTTTATCCGGGTGGAAGCGGATGAAGTGACGTATCCCCTGCATGTTATTTTGCGATATGAAATCGAGAAAGGGTTGTTTGACGGGTCGATGAACGTCGATGATTTGCCGGAAATCTGGAATGAATTAATGCAAAAATACTTGGGAATTAAACCGCCGACCGACACGCTGGGGGTGTTGCAGGACTCACATTGGAGCGGCGGAGCGTTTGGATACTTTCCTTCGTACACGCTGGGTGCGATGTATGCGTGTCAGTTTTATAACACGTTGCTGCGCGAGCAATCCGGTACCGGACAAAACATCGCTGCAGGAAATTTCGTACCCATTAAAAATTGGTTAAACGAAAAAATCCATCGCCAGGGTAAGCTATACACACCGCAACAGTTAGTTGAGCGTGTTACCGGTGAACCGCTGAATCCGGATTATTTCGTCGAGTATCTAAAAAACAAGTACAGTGAAATTTATCAATTAGCCTGAGTGCTCACCGGCTTTATGCTTGCCGACGGCCTTGATTGCTCTCGATCCATTTTTTGACGCGATTGGCGTCGCCGATACGGGTGTTTTTACCCCAGGAATTGAGCAACACAATCACCATTGGCTGCCCGGAAATTTTCGCTTGCATCACTAGGCAACGTCCGGCTTCGCTCAGATAGCCGGTTTTGGAAACATTGATATCCCAGCCTTGATTGCGCACCAGACTGTTGGAATTGACATATTGCAATTGACCGCGCTTGTTTCCAGGTGATACGGAATGCTGCGATGTGGTGGAGAATTCACGAATAGCAGCGTAATTATTTGAAGCTGCAACCATTTTGGCCAGATCGCGTGCGGTTGCAACATTGCCGCTATTCAAGCCGGTAGAATCGATAAATCGGGAATTGTTCATGCCCAATTTCTTGGCTTTGGCATTCATGGCACTCACAAATGCTTTGGCGCCGCCCGGATAGGTGCAGCCAAGCGCCGCTGCAGCACGATTTTCGGATGACATCAATGCTAATCGCAACAGCTCTTGACGTGGATAAGTGCTGCCAACAGGCAAACGTGACGATGAG
The DNA here is from genome assembly GCA_008015635.1 of Nitrosomonas oligotropha. GTDB lineage: Bacteria > Pseudomonadota > Gammaproteobacteria > Burkholderiales > Nitrosomonadaceae > Nitrosomonas > Nitrosomonas oligotropha_B. The sequence continues at coordinate 9,365 of SSFX01000019.1, read as the reverse complement.
TGTTTTAACTTATCGACATCGGCATTCGTGATCGTGATTTTTTCATGTGGTGACAGACGCGCATCAAGGGTAACCATGGCCGTCATTAACTTGGTAATGGAAGCAATGGGCATTACTTTGTCAGCATTTTTGTCATAAATGACACGATCATTTTTCGCATTAAATACGAGTGCAGCTTGAGATTTGATATCCGGATTGTTTTTTTGCGCTAAAGCATTGCTGGTTAAAAAAGACAGAACACAAATTAAAAAAATTCCCCATTTCATTCTTTTTCTCTCCGATTTGACAAAAATTACAGGTTCTTATGAATTCATCGAAATATTTTTATGAACGAGGATAGTGCCAATTCAATTTAGAGTTCTTTTTTGTATGCTTCGCGCCCAATTTTACTATATCTTGATCTATATTTTTATAAAAATTTGCAAATAAATTCTTTAATTTGCAAAAAGTTAAGAGATTTTATTAGTAATTAAATTGCAGGGCGCTGTATAACGTAATGATATTAAATAACTTAATGTCATTATCAATTGAGAGTCAAAGTGTGGGATTTTATAGACTACTCATGGGTTAGTGCGTGTTGCCGAGGTTTGCGCGTAAAGCTGAAAGGCCTTTTACTTCTGAGCAAAAAAGATAGGCCAAGTCGATATTTGCTGAATATTTCTCACAATTCAATCTGCTTCTATATCGAATGTAGCAAAAATCAGCCTGTTTATCTAACTTGACCTATTCGCCAGTTACTATAAAACTGACTTATTATTACTTGCCAAAATTTGGTTGTTTGATTTTAGCAGGACAGGTAATCATTTCGCCGTCGGTGCGATCTCTGATCTTTTCGCCGTCTTTTTTACCTTCGCAAGACAATTTGTTTAGGATATCTTGAGCAGCCATTGGTGGCATTTTAGATTCCTTGTTTCCACTTGCCATGGTGACAGAAGAACCCATCAAAAAAACCAAACCAACTGCAGCGATAAGAAATTTGTTCATTTTCCACTCCTATATTAATGTTATGAAGGAAGCCAATTTTAATATACCTGACTTACCAACCATGAATTTATCACAATCATAACTGTCAGGCCATTTCTTTTTAAAATCTTGCGTATTGAAGAAGCAAATTTTTATATAAACTGTAGCTGATCAAGCCAAAATTCAGCGGAACAGAAAGAGATCTGTTTCTTTATTGAAACGCTAAATCAAAAGAGCTGCAGCGACACGACGCCCTTCCTCAACCAGGATATTATAAGTGCGGCAACAAGCTTTTGTATCCATTATCTCAATTCCGATTCCTAATTTCGTCAGTTGACTGAGCAATGTGTGACTGGGGAATTTATGCTGAACACCGGTACCGAGGAGAATGATTTCGGGTGAGTGCGGCAACAAGCCTTCAAAATGCTGAACCTGGAGCTCTTGCACGGATAGTACAGGCCAATCCTCAATCAAATGATCAGGCAACACAATCAAGTTTTTTTCGTAGCGCGTTTGATTAATCAATACATATCCTTCACCATAACCCGTGAAAATATATTGCTGTGCGAAATTTGCGAGATGAAGCTTCACTGATTTGTTTCCTCGTGTTTGCGAATCTATCGTGAGCGATTATGCATGATTCCGATCAAAAAACAATCGGTGCCATAAAAGTTTTACCTGCTTGGTGGTGATGGGTTTTTTATACGTGCGCTGGTTTTACACGAATTGTTTATCACGGTCTGCTATTTTCTGCTCTACAAAATCAACTAAGGTACCGAGTGTCGCAAATGTTTTAGCACTGATCTCATCATCTGTTATTGCGATGGAAAAATTCTTTTCCAAAGCCAGAATGATCGTTACAACTGCGACGGAGTCGAGTTCAGGAATATTGCCAAGTAATATTGTGTCAGGTTCTATTGCATCGATCCGGTTACCCAGTTCCAAGATATCAGCCAGAATCTTTTTTATTTCAGTGGTATGGCTTGTGTTTGTCACAATGAGGCGCTTGATTATTATCAGTATTAAAGAAATCTAGCGCATATTATAAAGCTGATTGAAGATTATGATTGCGGGATTACGCAGTGCTTGCAGAAAATTCCCAATGACTGCGGGCGTAAGAGATGAAAACGCTCAGTATGTTACGGCTGAATTTCCACAATTGAATTTGCACGTGCAAGTCCACTGAGGATCCGGCCTGATTTATTGCGAACCTGAATAACTTGTCCTTCCGCTGCGTTGGCCAACGCCTGACCTTCCGATCGAATACTGAATCCGCGCCCTTGGACTACTAAATTCACTGTCTGACCGCGCACGATCACGTAGGGTGCCCGTAGCATTTGCGGACGTATCGGTTGACCGGCAGGCAAGTTGGTGGCAGCCACTTTACCGACAATTTGAGCCGCATCTGTGAGTATGCCATCCGGCATCTGCGTTAGATTGACATTCTGCGGTGCGATATCTTCATAACTCAATGTTTGTCCGGTTGATACGGGGCGTGCGATATGTAAAACATCCGCCATGACATTGATCTCAGTCTGCACATAAATAGTCCACGCTGCGAATTCACTGTCACAACGAACGCCTATAGAGGTTTTTCCCCATAAACGTCCGCCTGCCGGAATAAAAGGTTCTAACTGAGGGCACTTGGGCAAGGTTAAATGCTTGTCAATTTGACCGACATTGATCTGCACCAATCCTGGCAGTGAAGCTGTATTGTTGTAAAGAAAATTCTCAAGGGCGTTTTTAATCAGAGGAATCTCTTGATGCGCCACTGTAGCGTTGTGCTGTGAGGCCAGCGCAGAAGAAGCAAGCACTGGTAAACAGAGTATCGTCATTAAGCAACGTATCATAGATTGATCTCACTATTCATTTTTGCCGTATCCGGCAATTATTGCCGCTACCCGACGCTATATTAAATGAGCATGAAAAAATCCAAGTGCAAAGATAGCACCGCTTTCATGTCTTATTTGCGGATTGGTTGATTAACGTGTGCATATATTATTGCTGGCATGCTAAATGCTAATAGATGAATAGAAAATAATTTCAATCAGGTGGTAGAGACGATGATTAACAAACTTGATAAAGAATTAAATTATCACCACAACGCCCTCAGTTTGAGAGTCGGAAGGCAAGAGTTACTTTCCAGCAATGTGGCTAATGCCGATACGCCAAATTTTAAGGCGAAGGATATCGATTTTGCCAGCATGCTTCAGGAAAGATTGTCATCGACGCCTAGTCTGAAAAAGGTAACCATGAGTACGACATCATCAATGCATATTAATTCTGCTGCATCTGGAATATTCGGTGATAGCGTTTTATACCGGGTTCCTTTGCAACCCAGCGCGGATGGAAACACGGTGGATATGGATATGGAGCGGACTCGATTTGCTGATAATGCCATTAAATATGATGCCAGTATTACATTTATTAATAACGAATTTAGAAACTTAACATCGGCAATGATGGAGAGATAGAAAATGTCACTATTTAATGTATTTGGTATCGCAAGTTCAGCCATGTCCGCGCAATCGCAGCGTTTAAATGTGGTCGCCAGTAATCTTTCCAATGCCGACAGTGTAACCAGTTCGACCGGTGAGCCCTATCGTGGCAGACAAGTGGTTTTCAGTACTTTGCAAGCGGATGCGAATGGTGCGAGTGGCGTTAAAGTTGCCGGTATCGTTCATGATCCATCGCCCATGCGGCAGTTGTTTGAACCGAAGCATCCGCTTGCGGATAAAAACGGTTATGTGACGATGCCGAATGTCAACGTTGTCGATGAAATGGTGAATATGATGTCGGCGTCGCGTTCATATCAGAACAGCGTCGATATGATGAATACCACCAAATCCTTGTTACAAAAAACCCTGACTATTGGTCAATAAAGGAGCGTGTAATGGATGCAGTTCAGCAAGCAAGTTCACAAACAGCCGCAACGGGTGCAACTACGAGTATTACAAGTAAGAAAGATACTGAAAATCCCCAAGATCGGTTTTTGAAGCTTTTAGTCACGCAGATGAAAAATCAAGATCCGTTAAAACCTTTGGATAACGCCGAGGTTACCAGTCAATTGGCGCAAATCAGTACAGTATCGGGTATTGATAAGCTGAATTCGACGCTACAGCAATTGGTTACCAGCGCTGAAGATAATCGTTCTGTCGAAGCGCTGGGACTAATCGGACATCAAGCATTCGTACCTGGAACATCGATCAAGTTGAGTGGGGATGGTGCTATAGCCGGCATGGAATTGGCGCAGCCCGTCGATCAGCTAAAAGTCACCATACTGGATAGTGCCGGAATTGCCATTCGCACAATGGAGCTTGGCGCGCAACCGACAGGACTCAGCACGATCGCGTGGGATGGTAAGACTGATAGTGGAACTCAGGCAGTGGACGGAGACTATACCTTTGCGGTAAGCGCGAAACAAGGCGGTAATGACATTAAAGTCGATACCCTCTCATTTGGTAAGGTAAATAGTGTAATGCCTGGGGAGGGTGGTGCGCACCTGGATATGGGAGATAAATTGGGATTAGTTGGTTTGTCTGACATTAAACAGGTGTTTTGATAGGAGATTATTATGACTTTTCAGCATGGTTTAAGTGGATTAAATGCAGCATCAACCAACCTGGATGTAATTGGTAATAACATTTCCAATGCAAATACCGCTGGGTTCAAACAATCTGTCGCACAATTTTCCGATATTTTTGCAAATTCCATGGAGGGGACAGATACCGCTCAAGTAGGGATAGGATCAAAAATATCTTCGATTGCGCAGCAATTTGGTCAAGGTACGATTACACCGACCAATAATCCTTTGGACATTGCGATCAACGGACAGGGTTTTTTCCGTATGAGCGATAACGGTACGGTAAATTACAGCCGGAATGGACAATTCCATGTGGATGATTCGGGCTTTATAGTTGATGCATCAGGCGCCAATCTGACAGGTTTTATGGCCGATGAGAATGGTGATATCAAGGCAAGCGGGGTGCCGGCGAATTTAAAATTCAGTACTTCCGATCTTGCACCGCGAGCAACCACAACATTTGATCTGGGGTTTAATTTGGATGCACGGAAACCCGCCATTACTACCGCTTTTAATGCGACCAATCCAAAAACTTATACCAGCACAACCTCGGGAACAGTAGTTGATAGTCTTGGAAATTCGCATGTCTTGTCTATGTTTTTCCAGAAAGCCACGACTGCAAATACATGGACCGCCTTCGCAACTGTCGATGGGAAGGTAGACGCTTCCGGTGTACCCATTGGCGTCACCATTGGTGGAAGTCCTTCGCAGTCGATGATATTTGACGGAAATGGTGTATTACAGAATATTACTACTCCCCTGACCTTAAACATTGATTTCAGTCTAATTAATCCAACACTTGGCGCAACAACGCCGCAAGCTGTCAGTTTCGATATGACGACTGCCACTCAGTATGGTTCTGATTTCGGTGTCAATGCGATTACACAGGATGGTTACACTTCTGGCCGTATGTCAGGTTTCACCGTGAGCGCTGAGGGAGTAATTCTTGGAAACTATAGCAGCGGTCAAGCAAAAACACTGGGACAAATTGTACTGGCTAATTTCGTGAATCCACAAGGCTTGGTTCCAATCGGAGATGGTCACTGGGCGGAGACTCCGGCATCTGGAGAACCTTTGGTAGGTCCGCCGAAAACTGGCAATCTAGGGGTGCTTCAGTCCAATGCCGTTGAAGATTCCAATGTGGATTTGACAGCGGAATTGGTGAAAATGATTCAAGCGCAACGCTTGTACCAAGCCAGTGCTAAGCAAATTGAGACACAAGATCAGATTATTCAAACAATCACTCAAATTTAACCCGGCTTTCATTCTTAAAAAACAGATTCTTATTGGGATTGAGTAGAAAATGGATCGACTTATTTATACATCAATGACCGGAGCCAACCATACGCTGAATCAGAAAGCGACCGTTGCTCAGAATCTTGCTAATGCATCAACGACCGGTTATCGCGCTGAAAGCAATGCATTTCGCGCAGTGCCGGTATACGGTGATGGCCTGCCTACACGTGCTTTTGTCGTTGATTCAACAACCGGTGCCGATTTTACCCCCGGTGCAATGCAAACTACCGGCCGTGATCTTGATGTTGCGGTTCGTGGTTCCGGATGGATTGCGATTCAATTGGATGATGGCAAGGAAGCTTATACGCGTAATGGTAGCTTGCAAGTCAGTCCCAATGGCATTCTGCAGACGAATGGCGGACATAAAGTGAAAGGCGATACGGGCATTATTTCCCTACCACCCGATACTCGCATCACGATCGGGATTGATGGAACCGTTTCATCCGTGCCGATCACGCCTCAACCCAATACCGTCGCGCAAGTAGGCCGGATCAAGCTGGTAAATCCTCCGGAAGATAAGCTTGTAAAAGGCACGGATGGCTTGTTCCGGCTCAAGGATGGCGGTGAAGCGCCTGTTGATGCCAGAGTTAAGCTGGTCGATGGCACATTGGAAGAGAGTAACGTGAATGTTGTGCATGAAATGGTCAACATGATCGACCTGGCCAGGCAATTTGATATGCAAATGAAAATGCTGGATAACGCGCAGAATAATGCTCAGAAAGCCAGCGAAATAATGCTAGTAAGAGTCTAATTCGATAATAAATTTTAATAGGTAAATCATATGATACGTTCGTTATGGATCGCTAAAACAGGGCTTGATGCGCAACAAACCAAAATGGATGTGATTTCTAATAATTTAGCGAACGTCAGCACCAATGGATTTAAACGGGCCCGCGCTGTTTTTGAGGACCTGCTGTACCAAACAATACGTCAGCCCGGTGCTCAATCATCGCAACAAACGCAATTACCCTCCGGGTTGCAGTTAGGAACGGGTGTTAAGCCGGTTTCTACCGAAAGTATATTTACCCAAGGTGGATTGCAACAAACAGAGAACCAACGTGATGTCGCCATACGGGGAGTGGGTTTTTTTCAGGTTTTGCTACCGGACGGTACAACGGCTTATACCCGCGATGGGGCATTTCAATCCGATCTGAATGGCCAGCTTGTGACTTCCAGTGGTTACGCCGTTCAACCCGCGATTACCGTTCCACCGAATGCGCTGGGTGTCACGATAGCGCGCGATGGTACGGTAACTGCAACAGTTCCGGGTGCGGTCGCGCCTATTCAAGTCGGCAATATTCAATTGGCAAGCTTCGTTAATCAAGGCGGATTGTTAAAGATGGGTGAGAATTTGTATCAGGAAACCGCATCGAGCGGAGCGCCCAATCAGAATGCGCCGGGTACCAACGGATTGGGCTTGCTGGAACAGAATTTTGTAGAAACTTCAAATGTAAACGTGGTGGAAGAGCTGGTGAATATGATTCAGACTCAGCGTGCCTATGAAATGAATTCCAAATCAATTGAAACTTCGGACCAAATGTTGCAACGATTGGCACAACTTTGATTGATCGGGTTACCGGGAGTAGTGTGATGGTGAATGGCAATCGAGTGTTAAACAATTTCAGCCGGTATTTTCTCATGCTTGTGCTTGGCGCACTTGCAACCGGTTGTGCGATGACCCCTTCCACCACGACTTACCAGCCCAATACATTACGTGCTCCGCAACATGCAGCCGCAGTGGCTCAACCCAATGGCGCAATTTTGCAAATGGTTCACAGCACAACAGGCGGGGTGCGATATACACCGTTATTTGAAGACCGGCGCGCGCGAAGTATTGGCGATACGATTATTGTCACTTTAAATGAAACAACCAATGCCAGTAAGAGCTCTGGAAGTAACGCGAGCCGTTCTGGCAGTATTGATTTTTCCGTACCGAGTTTGCTGGGGATTCCGTTAAGTTTATTAAAGAAACACGCAACGGTTGAAGCTAAATCGAATAATAAATTTGATGGCAGCGGTGAAAGCTCAAGTAAAAATAATTTTAGAGGGACCATTACTGTAACGGTCATTGAAGCGCTACCGAATGGAAATCTGGTCGTGAGCGGTGAGAAACAGATCGGTATCAACCAAGGCCAGGAATTTATCCGATTGTCCGGGATCGTGAATCCGACTCACATCATGGGAAATACGATTTCTTCAACGCAAATTGCTGATGCGCGTGTTGAATATCGAAGTAATGGCTATATTGACGAAGCGCAAACGATGGGATGGTTGTCTCGATTTTTTCTTTCGGTTACGCCTTTCTAAGCGGGATATTGCGCAAATTGATAAACACTTCAGAGATCGGTATCTAAGATTATGAAAAGCAGAAACGTCATTATTCTTTCTTTACTTACGTTGAACTTGCTGCTGCCGGGTATCAGCTTGGCCGATCGCATTAAGGATCTGGCATCGATTCAAGGTGTTCGCAACAATCAATTGATCGGCTATGGATTGGTAGTGGGTTTGGATGGTAGCGGCGATATGACAACGCAAACGCCATTTACAGTTCAGAGTGTCATCAATATGCTGGGCCAATTAGGCGTTAATCTGCCGCCCGGCACTAACCTGCAATTACGCAATGTTGCCGCTGTCATGGTGACAGCGACCATGCCGGCATTTACCAAGCCCGGTCAACATATCGATGTCACAGTTTCTTCTATGGGCAATGCCAAAAGCTTAAGGGGCGGAACGCTGCTGCTGACTCCATTGAAAGGAGCCGACAACCAAGTATATGCCATGGCTCAAGGAAATATTCTGGTCGGCGGTATCGGAGCCGCAGCAGGTGGTAGCAGTGTACAAGTGAATCATCTCAGCGTTGGACGTATTACAAGTGGCGGTATCGTAGAACGTGAGATTCCAACGACGGTCGGGCAGGGTGATTTTATCAATCTTGAGTTAAATACAACGGATTTCACGACAGTAAACCGTATTGTTGATGCGATCAATGGACTTTATCCTACAGCCGCATCCGCAGTGGATGGCAGGGTAGTGCAGGTGAAAGCGCCGGTAGACAATAGCCAGCGAATTATGTTTATTTCTCAGATTGAGAGTCTGGATGTCAAACCGGCGAGAGCATCGGCAAAAGTAATTGTTAATTCACGTACCGGTTCAGTGGTCATGAATCAGGCGGTAACGCTTGAATCATGTGCGGTTGCGCATGGCAATCTGTCCATAATCATCAATACCGAACCGGTGATCAGTCAGCCTGGTCCCTTCGCGCAGCGCGGTGAAACAGTGGTTACACAGCGATCGCAGGTCGAAATCCGTACCGATGAAGGAAATTTAATGTTATTACCGAATGGTGCGGATCTTGGTGAAGTTGTGAAAGCTTTAACGGCAATTGGCGCTACCACCCAGGATTTGCTATCTATTCTTCAGGCGCTGAAAGCTGCCGGTTCGTTGCGCGCGGATTTGGAAATTATTTAACTTACTGGATATTAAGAATGGTTATTTCACCGGATATTTCAAGCAAACTTGCCGT
>SSFX01000076.1:0-38568 GCA_008015635.1 Nitrosomonas oligotropha | reverse complement strand
TTACGCGGGACAAATTCCTGTAGCCTGGCTCGTTTCAGTACGTCATAAATCGTTGGGCGGCTGACGTGGAAGTGTTCTGCCAGCTGAACTACCTTCCACAACCGGGTTTGATAAAGCCGCCAGATTTCCTGACGATCCAATAATGTTAAGCGAGTGCGTTTGTGTATATTCATCGACAGTATTCTCCTGAATACTGTAAACAACGCTAGGAATTCTTACAAGTAAAGCAAGATATTGCAAAAGAACTGGAGAAAAAAGTAAAAGAGCGCACTTCAGAGCTGGATAAAGCCACGGATACATTAATCAACATCATGGCCAGAGTCAGCGAAATGCGTGATAACGATACTGGAAAGCATGTCATACGCGTGGGTAAATATGCGCGTATCCTCTCGGAAGCATTGGGTCTGCCCGCGCACATTTGTTACTTGATCGAAAAAGCGGCGCCTTTGCATGACATAGGCAAAATCGGTATCCCTGACCATATTTTGCTCAAACAAGGGAAGCTTACCGATATGGAATGGGAGAGAATGCGTAATCATGCGCAAATGGGCGCCGATTTGCTGGCCAGTCACGAATCCCTGATGGTACAGCTGGCAGCGAGTATTGCACTGTCGCATCATGAGCATTGGGATGGGAACGGTTATCCCAAACAACTGAGAGCAGCGTCGATTCCTATTGAAGGCCGTATCACAGCGATCAGTGATGTATTTGATGCGCTCACGTCACAAAGGCCGTATAAAGAAGCGTGGCCGATGCAGAAAGCAATCGAATATATCGAGAGTAAAGCGGGAACGCATTTTGATCCTCAATTAGTGAAATTATTTATTGAGAATATCGATAAAATTATCGCGATACGGGAGCAATACAAAGATTTGACCGAGAATTCAATCCAGCAACCAATAGCTTCCCGGCCGGCTGCCATGAGCAGTTAAAGTAGCATGCTGGCGGTTAACTCAAGCGTGCAGGTTCAATTCAGCAGCAAAGTATATCCTAACCCTACAGCGGCGCAGGCGCAGATGACCGTAACAATTCCGGCTTTATAGTTGAATAAAGCGACGAATGCGCAGACTCCGATCAAAGCGGAGAACCATTCAAATCCGGCATTAAATCCTTGCGGCCACAGGACATGGTAAGCAAAGAATATTGCTAAGTTGACAATAACCCCGACAACCGCAGCCGTGATGCCAGTCAATGGTGCGGTAAATTTGAGGTCGTGACGGGTTGCTTCCACCGCGGGGCCGCCCAAAAGAATAAAAAGAAAAGACGGTAAGAATGTGAATAACGTCGCGACAGTGGCGCCGCAAATTCCCGCTAACATCAGCAAATCGGATCCGAAAAGCGCTTTAGTCCAGCCGCCGACAAAACCGACAAACGCGACGATCATGATCAACGGGCCGGGTGTCGTTTCACCCAACGCCAACCCGTCGATCATTTGTGCCGGATTCAACCACGCGTAATGTTCGACACCACCCTGATAAACATAAGGTAGCACCGCGTAAGCGCCGCCAAATGTCATGAGCGCTGCTTTGGTGAAAAACCAGCCCATTTGTGTCAGTGTGCCATCCCAACCGTATTGCATGGCGAGCAACGCCATGACGCCGCCCCAGATGAACAGTCCGATGACGATAAGCAGTATGAATTGACTCCACCGGAATAGGGCGTGTTCCGGAATAGGGGTGTCATCATCAATCAAAGCTGGGCCGTATGTATTTTTTGATTTTTCGTGATGTCCGCCTGCTCTGAATTTGTCCGGTGCATAGTGCGATCCGATGTATCCGATCAAGCCCGCTATCAGGACGATATAGGGAAAGGGAATGTTGAATGCAAAGATGGCGATGAATGCCACGACCGAAATGGCACGCAGCAGATTGTTTCTCAACGCTCTCGAACCGATCCGGTAAGCCGCGAAAAGCACAATCGCCGTGACCGCAGGTTTGATGCCATACAAAATACCCGCGACAGCCGGTATTTCACTATAAACCAGGTAGATCCACGTCAGAATGATCAGAATCAAAAGTGATGGCAGTACAAACAGCGCGCCGGCCATAATGCCACCCCAGGTGCCGTGCATCAGCCAGCCGATGTAGGTTGCCAGTTGCTGGGCTTCCGGGCCGGGCAGCACCATGGTGTAATTCAGTGCATGCAAGAAACGTTGCTCGGAAATCCAGCGTCGTCTCTCGACCAATTCCTGGTGCATCATGCTGATCTGTCCAGCTGGTCCGCCAAAACTAATAAAACCCAATTTCAGCCAATAAACGAATGCTTCCATGAAAGATACGGGTTCGGGCCGGGTTCCGGTTTGTTGTTCTGCGGGTGGCATAGTGTGCGGTGAATAAGGAGGGTGGAATGGAGTGTAAAGATTATTGTTCAGCAGTTTTCCATGATTGATTGCCTTCGGCAGCTTTTTGCAGTATCAAATTCCGTTCATGTTTCGGCAGCTTGCTTAGTTTTGTAACCGTATCAAAGAATCGCTCCATATCCTGGTCATTCTGTTTCAGAATTCCCTGGAATGCCGGTAGTAATTGCGTATAAATCGAAACCGTTGCCAGCAAGGCATTATTTAATGATTGCGAAAACCATCGATCGTAACTGTTGAGATCGTTTTTTCCGGCTTTCAGGTGCGAGAACTCGGCCCGTAATTCGTCGAAAATATGCGCCTTGCGTGTCCGTTTTTCAGTGTCACTCAAGTTCGACTGAAAAAGTTCTTGCAAGCGTTTGCGATGTTTAAGTACCAAACCGGTAAAGATTGTTTCTCTTTCCTGCCGCGCGGCTAAAGCAATTTGTTCTGTTGCAGTGCCGCTACGTTCAAACCAGCGTTTTACACCTTCATGTTCCACTGCGGTGGCAAAGGATTCGTTAAAAACAGTGTCACCAGATACATACATGACCTGGTGAGCCAGTTCGTGAAAGATCAAACGCGCCAGATCCATTTCCGAGTAGCCGATAAAAGTATTCAAGACCGGATCGCTGAACCAACCAAGCGTTGAATAAGCACGGATTCCGCCAACATGCACGTCATAGCCTTCCTTGCGGAGTTCTTCCGCGTAGCGCTCGGCGCTTTCCTGCGAGAAAAAACCGCGATAGTTGACGCAACCGACCTGCACAAAGCACCATTCTTTCAGCTTGACGGAGAGTTCGGGGGCTGCAAAAACATTCCATACCACAAAGGGACGCTCTAAATCGGCATAACTGGTATAGCTCAGATTATCCGGCAACTTTAATTCGCGGCTGGCGAACTCACGCAACTGCACCACCTTGGTGAGCGAATGCTTCAACTTTGGATCAATATCCGGGTTTGCAATCACTTTACTGATCGGTTGCGAACGATGTATGACGCCGAAATGTCCGTCGACAGCCTGTGCGTAATAAGGAAGATTGGTGCAGGCGCTGAGCCAGATGATCAGACTCATGATCGCGGCAAGTAATAAGGTGCGTGGAATGCGTGCTAACACTTCGATTCCTGGCGGAATAATACAGCTCGGATAAATGCTGCGTTTGTAAGCGCTGTCATCATGTTCATTGGATTCAGCTCGATAAATGAGATAGATCAAATCTAAATTGAATTGTGTGCTATTCCGGTTGTGAAGTCATCAGATTCTAATTTATCCGGTTAATTCCATCGCAATTTTTAAGCATCTGCTATTGGTACTCTCTATTTTTCTCCAGTGGTGCCGATATAAGCATCTGGATTAAAAAGGAAAGAATGTGCTCATGATGAATTTAGGCCGTGCTTGCAAAAGATTTTCTCACACCATGCTGGCGCGCCAGCGCAAGAGACCATTATGGCATCGATTTATTCCATTTTTAAATCTGCTTAATTTTTCTTCTCGACATGGTTTTGTGTATGCAAGCCGGATCTGAATTCTTCCTCATTTTAGGTATTACCTCCGAGGGGCGGCCATTTCGCCCCAGTGACTGGGCGGAGCGGCTTTGTGGCGCATTGGCCAGCTACGATAATCGGGGGCGGTGGGTGTATTCGAATTATGCTCAGCCGGTCATTTGCCAAGGCAAGATAGGCGTGCGAGTGGAAAAGATACTGCAAGATGTTGATCCGGCGGCCTATCAATTTATCATGGCATTCGCATCCGGCAATCGTTTGAGAATAGAACCGGAGGAGGAAGTAATCCATCCACAGGAATCCGTTGTGGTGCAAGAGATTGTTGTGCCTGCGCGGAAACTAACATTTGCAATGTGATGGTATCGAAGGAAAATCGATTCCGATTCATTCCGGATTCTGAGCAGCTGATATTACTTTCTACTTTCCTACAAAGACTTAAGATATTCCAGCAGATCCAACCGTTGCTCCTTGGTTAACGCAGGCAGTAGTGTTCCATCCGGTAGCGGTGTGCGGCCGGAAGCATATTCATGACCGCTGTTGTGATTACCCCAAATGCTGGTACGGAACAGAAAACCGTCATAACCTGCTGATTTGAATCCCACCTTATCCGGGTCAAATTCGCGCGATCCGACCATAAACTCATCCGGGCGGTATTCTCCTTCCACTGGGTCATCCAGTCTTCTTTTCGGCAGCAGCAGATCGTACAGTGTCGGTACCGAGCCGTTGTGCAAGTAAGGGGCAGTTGCCCAGATGCCATTTAGCGGGCGGGCTTTATACGCCATGGCTGAGGCGAAAGGCTGCACGGTAGTGTCGGGTGTGTAGTGGCCGTTTTTCAGAGAAGGCTGTACTTCGTTATCAAAAAAGGTGTAGGCAAAATCAAATGATCGCTCAATCCATCGGCGCGCAAACCATTTGTCGCTATCGGGGGTTGTCACCACATTGCGGGTTGCGGTGGTGAGTAGCGCAACCACGGGCGCCTGTTGTTGCAGCAATATATTTCCCGTGCCGACACTGACGTATTGATTTCGCAAGATACCGCTATAACCGGTAAACTTAATGGCGTTTGCCGCCATTTTAGAATCGGTTCCGACCAAAGACACATCGATCATTTTAGCGACGACACGGCGATCGGGAGCGACACGGTCAATTTCACTGTGACAAGCGGAGCAATAACGTAAAAATAATTCGGCGCCTCGCGTTATTCGTAAGGCATCGATTTTGGGCAGGATGTGTTCCGGCCACTGTGGTGACTTTAATTTGCGCAAATGATTCTCAACCCGGCGCAAATTCCGGATATCAATGGAAGATTGAAAATCGATATGTTTGGAGCCGAATCCCTGTCCGCCTAATACTGAAGATAAGGTAAAGCCATCTTTTTCCTGCCAATCGAGCGTGCCGAATACACCGATCAATTGACCGGCATTGCGCGCCATCGGTCCCAATCCGCTGTTATCGACCCGGCCATTCCATTGAATATAATCGTGTTGCGGTACATCCCATAGAAACGGATAACTGACCGGCGCATCGGCCGGATTATAGATTTTATTGCGCAATTGAATGCTTTGTTTTTTGGTCAAGTACACTTGGGTCCGTTCGACAATATGGTCGCGATCGCTTCTGCTGAGAACAGGCTCCATGTCTGTCATTACTTGTGCCAGCTCTGCCGGGGAAAGTAATCCGGCAAGCAATTCGCGCATTTGCTGCGCACTCATGAGGTGCTCAAGCACACGGTTGTAGATGCGTCCGAATGCATCCAGCCGGGCATAGCCGTAACGTGTCAGTGGGCGCTGGATGCCCCGTGGGTTGTTAACAATGGTGTAGGTTTTTATGCGTTGCGCATATTGCTTGAGATCAGCTTGAATATCGTCCGCATGATTGTAATGACCTTGTTGCAATACATTCGCTACAAAGCGTTGCAGTTTTTCCGGATTTTCCAGAGTGGCATACAAAGCTTCAGCCAGATCGATCATGAATGTTTCCATATCGGAATATGCCGGACCGCCGTCAATGCGGATTCCGGTACTCTGGTAATTGATCTGGGTTGTGTGACAGGCTGCGCAAGTAAATCCCATGTACGCTTTGCCCTGATATTCATCCCGCACCATCCCGGCAGGCAAGCCATCCGGATTGCTGCTGGTTTGGCGCTGTGGTAGATAACCGTAGCGATCTATGTTTTCATCCGCTCGGAACAAAGCGGACGAACCGGATTGCTCCAATACTAGGAAAAAACTGTACGGTAACAAATTGGAGCCTTGCGTTGCAGTATAGAACCACAGACTATCTGCGGCAGACCAGCCTTGATCAAGATAGACAATCCGGGAAAACTGGCCGCCAAATTTATCGATACCGCTGATGGGCGCGCCACGATTGGAATCATTGTCACGAAGCTCGTATAGCCGCCAAGATAAGCCGGTCACAAGCCAGGCAATGACTAATAAGCTGGAAATCAGCAATAAAGTTTTTATTCGGGATAAATAACGACTAAATGGTTTGGGATACATTGGGATATATGTCATTGTTCAGCAATTATTCAGGATTCTTTTGCTTAAATACCTGGTAACTGACAATCAATTGTCCTTAACTCATAGATGGTTATAAAAATAACAAGAAGAAATTAATTATTCCTGTTATTCAGAGTACTGAATTTTAAATTTCATATATGATGATTAGTAGTTAATTTTATGTGAAAATTATGTGAAGAATATGTGAAAAAGATAATGTTGTCGTAATAATTGAAAGGAACTTATGCAGATTTCCCCGTCTTTTTATTTAGTGTTAAGTATATTCTTAGCCATTTCACCGCTGCCTGCATTAGGACAATCGAAAGCCAAGCTTACAATCGAAGAGATACAACGGATAGGACTGGAAGCCAATGGTCTCGTTCAGGCTGCGCGTTCGCAGGTCAATATGGCTAAAGCTGGCGTGGTCGCCGCATCCGCATTCCTGAATCCGGAAGTGACTGTAACCGCTGGGCCAGATAGTAATCGCTATTCGCTTGCTATTACTGGCCCTACTTCCATGCAACGTTCATTAACGGTCAATCAGCCGATTGAAAATCCTTTTATGCGGAGTGCTCGCATTGATGCATCGGAAGCCGGGGTGGATGCAAGCCGCGCAAGCTTAGATCAAGTGCGTGCCGATTTGGCGGCGCAGCTGCGTGTGAGAGCCTATGAGCTGATGCTACGCCTGGAACAAGCAACGATCGAACAGGGTATTTACGACTTATTGGAAAATTTGCGGAATCGAATTGCCGCCAATGTTGAAAGAGGTGAAATCGCGCGGTTTGAATTGATTCGTGCTGAGACTGAGTTGCAAAGCGCGGCAAATCGGGCACAGGCAGCACACCTGACTGCACAGCGCGCCCGGGTGATGTTGCTGCAATTGACCGCCGGCGCCATTCCAATTGATTTTGAGATTAGCGGCTCATTGAAAGATCCAGTCCTGCTGCCGCCATTAGCAGAATTGCGCGAGCAAGTACCGAAGGTTAATCCCGAAGTAGTGCGGCTGCAAGCGGAACAGGAACGCGCCAGTCATCGAATCTCCCAGGAAAAAGCTTCAGTACTACCGCAGATCAGTGTGTTGTACACCAATTATCAAGACGCGCAATTCACATCCAATATTGCTGGTGCAAGCGTCAGAATTCCGATCTGGTATCGCCGTCGTGGTGAAATCGATACTGCTATTTATGACTCCGCGCGCATACGCGAAACACTTGAGTTTCGCCGCTATGAGATCAGCCAGCTATTTGAAGCAGCCTGGCAAGCTTTACAGATTGCACAACGGCGCGTGGATTTATTTGAAGGTGGTTTGATCAAGGAAGCGGAAAATGTGGTGCAAGTCGCGCAAACCGCCTATCGGTTCGGTGAACGCGGGTTAATCGAGTTTTTGGATTCGCAACGTATTCTCCGGGGAATCTTGAGCGATTCCATGCAGGCACGTTTTGAGCTACAAACCGCTGCTGCTGAAATTGACCGTATACGCGCTCATTATCCCAAGGAGTTAGTCTCAGAATGAATTTCAAAATAATTTTTACCGGTTTTACCGTTGCTGTAACTTTATTGCTGATAGGGTGTGATAAAAGCGAATCCACTGACTCCGCTGACAAAGCTCAGCAAGAACCGGCTGAAGAACGAGACTTCAACAGTATTACCGCCCGTCCGGAAGTATTGAGCCGATTGCAAATCGGACAGCCATTCCTGGTCGATCTGGCGGACAAGATCCAAGTGCCGAGCCGGGTTCAAGTCGATGAGGAAAGAACGGCGCAAATCGGTTCCTACTTGACAGGACGTGTCATTGAATTGTTTGTCATCCTGGGGGACTACGTCAAACCAGGACAGAAACTGGCCCGCATTACCAGTCCTGATTTAACCAATTCTCAACTGGCTTATTTGCGCGCTTTATCGCGTGTAGTGGTTACTACCAAAGCGCTTGAGCGTGCGCGCCATTTATTGGAAGCTGACGCCATACCGCTGGCTGAAGTGGAACGGCGGCAATCCGAGCTGGAAATTGCGCAAGCCGAACTGGGCGCCGCAACTGATCAGCTTAGGTTGTTTGGCATGGGCGAAGCGGAATTTAAAGAACTCAAGAGAAATGGGAAAATCCTGCCTTGGCTGGATATCAAGTCTACCCGGGAAGGTTATGTAATCTCACGTGAAGTGATCGTAGGCAAAGTAGTGCAACCATCCGATGCACTTTTCCAAATTGCCGATCTTTCCCATGTCTGGGTGGTGGGTGATGTACCAGAGCAAATCGCGCGTGATGTCGAATTGGAACAGCATGTCGAAATCAATGTACCTGCATTGGGGCCGCATTTTCTGGATGGTGTGATCATTTTTGTTTCAGATACTGTCAATCGCCTGACGCGAACAGTCATGACCCGGGTGATGGTGGAAAACCCTGAGCGTAAACTGAAGCCGGATATGCTGGCAAATATGCACATCAAGGATCCGCAGCACAAAGTTTTGGTTGTTCCTGAATCGGCTGTAGTTCGAGAATTGAATCAGGACTATGTTTTTACCGCAATCAGCGATAATCATTTTCAGCGCGTGCCGGTTGAATTGGATAAAGAAGTGGCTACTTTACGCCCCGTGCTAAAAGGACTTACGATCGATCAACGAATTGTGACTGCCGGTGCATTTCATTTAGACAGTGAGCGCAAGCTTGCTGAACTGGAGTAGCCGGTTATGACCGCGATCGTTCGTGCAATGCTTAACCAGCGTTTGCTGGTGTTGATTATCGGGTTGATATTGTGTGCTGCCGGTGTCGGGGCGATTAAAACACTGACTGTGGATGCATTTCCGGATGTGACCAATATTCAAGTGCAAGTCGCCACGGTAGCAATTGGCCGCAGCCCCGAAGAAATGGAGCGCTTGGTGACCGTTCCGGTGGAAATTGCCATGACCGGCTTGCCGGGATTGGTCGAAATGCGTTCGATGAACAAAAGTGGATTATCACTAATCACGTTGGTATTCACCGATCAGACCGATGTGTTTTTTGCGCGCCAGTTAGTGATGGAGCGCATTATAGATGTCACGCCGCGCCTGATACCCGGTATTACGCCAGTGCTTGGGGCGGTTTCTACCGGTCTGGGTGAGGTCTATCAATATACGATTGAACACCCGGATGATGGTAAGCGGACATTAACTGAAGAAGAATTGATGGAGCGGCGCACTGTTCAAGATTGGGTGGTGCGTCCGATGCTACGTTCAATCCGAGGGGTGGCGGAGATCAATTCTATCGGCGGGCATGTCAAAGAATATCAAGTGTACGTCGATCCGAATAAGCTGCGGCACTATGACCTGACATTGACCGATGTAGATCGCGCTTTGGCGAGTAATAATGCTAATGCCAGCGGTAATATTCTGGCATTGCAATATGAACAATACCTGATTCGCGGTGTGGGTCTGATTTCCAGTTTGGAAGATATCCGCAATATTGTGCTCAGAGAAATGGATGGTGTACCGGTTTATGTGCGTGACGTTGCGCATGTGGCTTTTGGCGGGGAAGTGCGTCAGGGCGCCAGTATCAAAAACGGTGACACTGAATCGGTCGCCGGCATCGTGATGATGCTGCGCGGCGGTAATGCCAAGGAAATCGTCGGGAGAATCAAGGAGAGAGTCAAAGAAATTAATGAGGGTGGGATCCTACCCGACGGCTTGCAGATCATCCCGTTTTACGATCGCACCGATCTGGTCGATGCCGCATTAGGGACGGTGCAAAGCACCCTGATAGAGTCGTTAATTCTGGTAATTGTGGTGTTATCGCTTTTTCTCGGTACCGTGCGCACCAGTTTTGTCGTGTGTTTCACACTGATTATCACGCCACTGATTACTTTTCTGGTGATGAATCATTACGGTATGCCCGCCAATTTGATGTCACTTGGCGGATTAACTATCGCGCTGGGTATGATGGTCGATCCGACGGTGGTCGTGGTTGAGAATATTTATCAGCGTCTGGGAGAAGCCAAAGACACCGGAAAATCCAAATTCAATGTAATCGTGGATGCGACAGCTGAGGTGGGTACGCCGGTTATTTTCGGCTTAATCGTAACCGTGCTGGTATTTTTGCCTTTGATGACGCTTGAAGGCATGGAAGGAAAAACCTTCAGTCCATTGGCGGTGACTATTTCGATTTCGCTGTTTATTGCATTACTGGTATCGCTATTGCTGTCTCCGGTGCTTTGTGACTATCTGCTAAAAGGCGGCAGTGAGCAAGACACCAAGATCATCGCCGTGATGAAAAATGCCTATCTGTACACTTACGATTTGGCCAATCGCAATCAGAAGAAAACCATGATCATCGCAATTTCCGCACTGATGGCGGCATTTGCGCTGTTTCCGTTACTTGGTAAATCGTTTATTCCGATCATGAAGGAAGGTTCTATCACACCGGTGATTATTCGTGCGCCGTCAATTTCATTGGACGAAGCCATCAAAATTGAAACCGAGGCCATGAAGGCGATTGCTGCGGTCCCCGGTGTTGTATCAGTCGTTTCCAAATTGGGGCGCGGCGATACCCCCGCCGATCCGGCTTCGCAGAACGAATCCGATCCGATTGCCAATCTCGATCTGATTGGATCCGGCCGCACTCAGGCGGAAATCGAAGAGGATATCCGTAAAGCGCTGACTGTGTTGCCGGGCGTCAATATCGTGATCTCTCAACCCATTGCACAGCGGGTGGATGAGATGGTTACCGGGGTGCGCTCGCAAGTCGCTGTCAAAATTTTTGGCGATGACCTGGAAGAATTGCGTAAATTGTCCGAGCAAGTCGCGCGTATCGTCAAATCAACCCGTGGCGCGCGGGATATCCGTATTGAACGCTTGTCAGGGCAACAAGAGTTAACTATTAATATCGACCGCCGTGCAATTGCCCGTCATGGCCTCAATGTATCGGATGTCAATGA
The DNA here is from genome assembly GCA_008015635.1 of Nitrosomonas oligotropha. Lineage (GTDB taxonomy): Bacteria > Pseudomonadota > Gammaproteobacteria > Burkholderiales > Nitrosomonadaceae > Nitrosomonas > Nitrosomonas oligotropha_B. The sequence continues at coordinate 27,328 of SSFX01000076.1, read as the reverse complement.
AATGATTGCCACCGCCGTGGGTGGCAAAGCGGTCACGCAGGTTTTCGAGGGAGAGCGGCGTTTTACGCTGTTGCTGAGATTCCCGGAAGAGTTCCGCCATGATGTGGAAGCCATCAAGGAATTGCTGCTCAGACCAGCTATCGATGGCGCACGAGCTGGAATGGGAGCGGGCGGCATGCTGGTGCCGCTCAGTGCGGTAGCGGAAATTAAAGTAATCGATGGTCCCGCGATTATCTCGCGCGAGTTTGCTAAACGCCGTGTAGTTGTTGGCGCCAATGTGCATGAGCGCGACTTGGGTGGTTTCGTCGCCGAACTCCAGCAACGGACGGCCAAAGAAATTAAATTACCGCCAGGCTATTATTTTGCCTGGGGCGGGCAGTTTGAAAACATGGAACGTGCGATGACGAAATTAGCGGTCATTGTGCCGATAACGCTAGCCGCTATTTTCTTCCTGCTGTTCATGCTGTTTAACTCGATCAAGATGGCGATACTCATTTATCTGGCACTACCTTTTGCATCGGTCGGCGGGATAGTCGGGCTATTTGTAACTGGTCAATACTTATCAGTACCGGCGTCGGTAGGTTTTATTGCGGTATGGGGGACTTCCATTTTGAACGGTGTGGTGCTGATTTCTTTTCTACGCGAGTTGCGCGAGAAAGGTTTCAGCGTGCAAGAAGCCGCGAGGAAAGCCTGTGCGCAACGTTTTCGCCCCGTTATGATGACAGCCGCTACAACGGTGCTCGGTTTGGCGCCCTTTTTGACAGCAACAGGGCTGGGTTCCGAAGTGCAAAAACCGCTCGCAATCGTCGTGATTTTCGGGCTAATGACTGCGACAATGATGACGATGGTGGTAATGCCGATGATTTATCGCTGGTTTGACGATATACCGGATAAGAAAAATGAACCGGAACAGAATCAGCCGGAACCGCTACCTTCAACGGATACATTGCAAAACCCGGCCAAAGAAGCTTAATGCTTCTATGGATAAACAGCGCTGCAAGATGGCTTGCAGCGCTGTTTTTATTTAGAGTACGCGAAACGCAATGATAGTCACCAGGGTTGGCGGCAGTGCGGCGATTAATAAGCCCAGCGGATGAATGGATTGTTCATGAAATTTGCCTTTTAGAATCGCAAAGCCTGCCGGATTCGGCGCATTGGCAATTACCGTCAGCCCGCCTCCGGTTACTGCGCCTGCAACCAATGCAATTTTGAATTCCTCACTGAGTCCTTCAACCAGCGAACCCAAATAAGTGAGCGCGGCATTGTCCGTAAACGCGGTTAATGCCGTAGCGCCAAAAAAGACCGCCGTATCATCCATTTCCAGTAACAACGGTTGCAACCACCACTGCTGTTGTCCGCCCAATACCACCAATCCTCCCAGGAAGAATGCAACCAGCAGCGCTTCACGTAAAATCAATGGATTTTGATATTGCTGATAGGCGGCGGTAAATCCCAGGAAGAACAGAAAAATACCCATAAATGCCGCAGGATGGTGTGCGAATAGAACAATCAGTGCTAGAAATACGATATGTATCAATACCACCGGCAAAGGAGTTTGCGATGTCGCGACAGAATCCTTCTGGCTGACATGTCCCAGTTCGTGGCGGAATAACCAAGTTACTGCAAATGCATTGACAGCAACAGCCAATGCCGCTTTCCAGCCGAAAGTGGTCATCATGAACCAAGTATCCCAATTCCATTTTCCGGCCACCATCAATACCGGCGGTGCGGCAAAGGGTGTTAATGTGCCGCCGATTGAGATGTTGACAAATAACACACCGACCGTGGCATATTTCAAGCGAGTGGATACTTCCTTGCTGAATAACGTGTCGCGTAGCATCAACGCTGCCAGCGTCATGGCGGCGGGTTCTGTGATGAAAGAACCGAGCAACGGAACAAAAGCCAGTAATAGAAAGTACATTGCTGTGCCGGTGTTTACTGGCAGAACAGTGGCTGCGCCTCGAACAGAGGCCGCCGCAAAATCCAGAATCGGGCGTGTTCCGGCAATCACCATGATGACGAATACAAACATGGGTTCGGTGAAATCTCGGGATTCGAGGTAGGTTATTGCTTCATGCTTCCCGTCTGCAGCGAATATAAACAGGATCAAGACCATCGCCCAAAAACCGAATACGACTTCCACTTCGCCCAGCAAATGCCAGATACCGGCGTGCTGCGGCTGACGATGCGCCAGATGTTCAAAGAATTTGGTTGAAAAAGTGTGAATGATAGCCAGAGCGAATAACGCCGCGGCGATGAGTTGTATAGTCGTTGGATTCATCGTAATGATTATAAATAGTCAGGCATGCCGTGAAGATAACATGCTTTTGTTACAGCATAATCAAACTTTTTATAACCGGTAAAAATGCTGGATACTTTTGGGGTTATAGGGGCTGTAGGAAATGAATGGGTTACGGATACGAAATTTTTTCGTATCGTGGAGAAGGGGTATAATCTGCAATTTTTATAGATTGTAATTTACTATCGTCCCCTTCGACATAATTAGGTTACTCAGTATTCAATCCACGTGCGATTTATTTATCCCATTCTTAACCGTCAGAACGAGCATTTCATGAAGAAGCTGCTGCTAATCATGATGCTCATGTCAGTTTTCTGGTGTCTGACGGCAAGTGCGGCAATCAATGTGGCGGAAGAGTACAAGGAAGCGATCGGTCAGCATATCCGGGTTTATCAGGATAAAGATACTCACTGGCGCATGCAGGATGCCTTGGTAGCATATCGAGATGGCCGGCTCTCACAATCCGGTAATTCAGTGATCAATTTCGGGATCGGTGCAAAACCGGTATGGCTGGCATTTAGTGTCAAAAACGATGGACATAACGCGGTGCGCCGGAATCTTCTGCTGGAAACTTCCTGGCTGGATAAAGTCGATATCTATTTCTTGCGCCAGGATGAGCTGACCGGCAGCTATCATACGGGAGACAGTTTATTATTTTCCCAGCGCCCGCTGGATCACCGGTTTTTTGTCGCCGGTCATGATTTTAGCGCCGGTGAGACGACCGTGTTGATCCGGGTGGAATCCGATGATGACATGGTTTTGCCGCTGTACTTCATCAGCAACGAGGCACTGGCGGATAGAGATCAATGGCAAGCGTATAGCTATGGTTTCATGTACGGTGTGATTTTGGCTTTGGTTGCTTACAACGTGATGCTTTATGTTGGATTGCGTACCGGCCCCTATCTGTTTTATTCGCTGTATCTGCTGTTCTTTCTGCTGTTGAACACTGCTTATACCGGCCATGGTTATCAATGGTTATGGCCGGAATCGCCGCAATGGCAGAAATGGGCCAATCCGGTATTGATCATGGCCTGTACTGTCAGCGGATTTGCATTCGCATTGCAATTTCTGAATATCAAAGCGGCTTGGCCTCGTGTATATCGCTTTATCATTGCCAGCTCGGCTGTTTTTTGCGCACTTATGCTGCTAGCGATGCTGGCTGGTGAATTTGTCGTGTCGCTACTGATATCGCTGGTGTTTATCTTCTTTTTCTATATTTCTTCGATCGTGTTGGGTGTCATTTCGCTGCAAGCCGGTAATCAATTCGCCAAGTATTTTCTGCTGGCGTCGATTTTCACGATATGCGGCGGTGCTATTACCGCCAATGCCGTTTGGGGATTTATTCCGTTTACCGAATGGACTTACCGGGCGACCGATATCGGCATGATGATGGACGCCATTTTACTGGCGCTGGCATTGGCCGAACGCTTTAATGTCAATCAGAACGAGAAATTACTGGCGGAAAAAATGGCCGGTATCGATTCACTGACCAATCTGAATAACCGGCGATCTTTCTATAAATATGTTCAACCGATCTGGGCCATGGGGCTACGCAGCAAGAGCAGTACCTCCGTCATCATGCTGGATATCGACAATTTCAAGTTGCTCAATGACACTTACGGTCATGCCCTGGGGGACCGGGTTTTGGTGCAATTGGCGGAAACCTTGCAGAAAGAAGCGCGTAGCGGAGATATCCTGGCGCGTTGGGGGGGTGAGGAGTTCCTGGTTTTTCTGCCGGAAACCCGTTTAGCCGATGCAATTGCCATTGCGGAACGGATGCGTAACAAAGTCAACGCGATTCAACTGACAAGCATCAAAGGTGAAAAGCTTTTATTTACCGCCAGTTTTGGCGTTGCCCATACCTTAGTGACCAATGTATCGCTGGATGAATTGATTTCCCAGGCGGATCAACAGCTTTACCGCGCCAAGAAACAGGGACGTAATTGCGTGTGCTCGGATCAATCCGATCGAGAGTAAAGGCATTCAATGCCGATCCATCGGTTGGATGGTAGCACTTAATGCAATTCCTGAGAGTCCGTTATGATTTCATCGTCCTCATCCTTGGCATCGAGTTGATCACAGCTATCTTCCAATTCATCAATCAAACCCACGATCCGGCTATCCGGAATCATGCCATCGGCTAATACGCTGTCATCATCAATATCCGAAGGATCAGCGTTATCTTCATCATCAAACGAAAGTCTTTTCAATGCCACGGCAAACCTCCTTGCGATGTGGGTTGAATACACTCACATTAGAGCATATGGCGGTGCAGTGGAAAGTAACGATTAGAAAGGATTCTTTGTAACAATTCCGGGCTTTGAAAAGAGCATTCAGAATAAAGGCTAATCCGGATGATTTCAGTGCGGTGCCGCTAAGTTACGGAGATTGGTTGTGATAGCCACTGGGTTCGCACCTGCTCGCGATTCAAGGCCAGCCACTGTAATGCAATGATGGCACTGGCCGAATTGATCCGGCCCGATTGTAGAAATGTGAACGCAGTATCCAGCGGAACGACATGCACTTTGATGTCTTCGTCTTCTTCTGGAGCGCCATGAATACCACCGGCTTGTGTCGCATCGGCCCGGCCGCAAAACAGGGCAATGCGTTCGCTGGTGCCGCCGGGGCTGACCAGGAAGTCGCACACCGGGAGCAAGTCGGTGATGATGCAATCGGCTTCTTCGATGCTTTCGCGTTTGACCACGTCTTGTGCAGTTTCACCGCTTTCGATCATGCCAGCGACGATTTCCAGCAGCCAAGGTCCGCCCGGTGCGGTCAGCGCGCCAACACGGAATTGTTCGATCAGGATGACTGCATCGCGGATCGGATCATACGGCAGGACGGCGGCGGCATGGCCGCGCTCGAACAGTTCACGGCTCAGCGGGCGGCTCCAGCCGCCATTGAACAGCCGGTGACGCAACCGGTATTTTTCTATCCGGAAGAAACCTTCAAAACAAATCGTTTTCTCTAAAATTTCTACATCTGCACTCACAGCGGTTTATCCCATGCGGAAAAATTGTCATGCTGTGCTCGCTATGCCGCAAGCAGTACTATTGCAGCGGCTAGAGCTAACGCAGTCCCAACGTATCGAGCGTCACATCGTCATCCTCGTCCAAATCATTTTTGACGGTCTCGAATTCGTCATCGTCAAATTCATCTTTGGCGGTCTCAAATTCATCGATTATTTTTGCAAATTTTCCGGGCGGTATTTTGCTATCCGTTAGAACATCATCCTCATCATTCAAACTATCAATAGGATAGATACCGTCGTCGTCATCGAAAGAAAGTTCTTTAATCATTGCCATTACCTCCGTGTCAATATTTTTGAAGATACGCTATTGATAACAGACCCTGCCATTGAAACAATTAAAGATCACCCGGGGTTTTTCCCGGTAATTCTGAGGTTTGAATAATATTCATCAAGAAATCATCCACTAAGCGGTGCTTCTTAATTGTAAATATACGCTATTTGATTTCTCCTGGAAGAGAAAGTTTGCTCATGAAATAGTGCTGCTGGCATTGGGTATGACGGTTATTACGGTTTATGTAATGAGAAACAGTATAGTTTGATAGAGCCTGCTGGTATCTGGGATAGATGTGTAATTCATCGACGAAGAAACAAAAATATGATTACGCTATATTGTTCATCATCTTAAAGAGGCTATCGTTCAATTATCCGGCATAGTGATTGTGCTGATTGCCGGAATAGCCAGCGGTATTTGAACGATCATCGTTTCCGGTTATTGCCAGCCGGTCACTTCATAGCCTTTTTCTTCCAGGCAGCGCGATACAAAATTGGCATACGCTTGGCTGGGTTGTGAGGATCTCGAAGAAAACAGAATTCCTCGCAATAATCCCGCAACCGCGCCACTGGCCGCGCCCACTAATGAACCTTGCCCGGCCGCACCGTATATCGCCCCGCCTGCTGCACCGCTTGCGGCCCCCACACCGGCTCCCATTGCGGTGCTGCTAGCCACATTGCCCAATTGACCGCCGCCTTCCTTGGCGCCGGCTGATTCAGCCATTTTTTTGCAAATTTCAATATCTTTTTCAGCAACTGCTTTGCCGACAGATAGAAAATGCGTGTTGGGGTATATAACAGGTCCGGTGCTGGAGCAAGCCGATAAGCCCAGAAAGATCGATCCCGCGATCAACGTTATTCCCAATTTCATTGTTTCACCTCCGGTTGAAGAAATAATACTGACTGAGTGGATAGTATAGCGGTTATGGTGCTTACTATTCCGCAAAGAAAGCAGCTACCGGATAGAGCATGGCCGATGCGGATTGAAAATTGCAGAGGGAAATTGAGGAAACTAAATTACGATGAAACGGGGTGTATCACTTATGCATGTAAAAATGCCGCTGCCCGTCCATCTGGCAGCGGCATCCTTCAAGTTAACCGACAACAATCAAACAGCTGAGGTTTTATTTGCTATCTTTTGCGGTTAAAGCGCCCAGGAAGGCTTTGACATCCTCGATAAAACCAGGGCCCACTTTCCGTCCGAGCTGATGTTCCGCCATTTCTTCAATGGCCTCATCCAATGTTTTGACCGAGCCATCATGAAAGTACGGTCCTGTTTTGGTGATGTTTCTGAGGCTGGGTACTTTAAATACTTTTTTGTCGGTTTCCAGTCCGGTTACGGCAAACCTGCCTTCATCGGATGTTTTATATTCTTCGACAAGACCGATTTTTTTATAGGAATTGCCGCCGATGGCCACACCGTTATGACAATTGGCGCATCCCATATGGACGAATTTTTGTAAGCCTCTTTTTTCGGCGTCATTCAATGCATTTTCATCGCCTTTGAGAAAGTCGTCAAAGCGCGATGGGGTTATTAGCGTGCGCTCAAAAGCGCCAATGGCTTTACCAACATTTTTGTATTGAATCGGATCTTTTTCATCTTTAAATGCTTCGGCAAACATGGCTTTGTATTCGTCGATTTTTTTCAGTTTGTCGACAACCGCAGCTTCACTCGGCATTCCCATTTCGATCGGATTCAAAATCGGTCCCAACGCTTGCTCTTCAACGTCTTTCGCGCGTCCATCCCAGAATTGCGCGATATGCAGCGCGGCATTGAACGTGGTGGGAGAATTTCTGCCGCCGCGTTTTCCTTCATGACCCGGTGATGTAGGTTGGCTGTCGACACCGAAATTATTCAGCTGATGGCAGGAATTACAGGAAATGGTGTCATTTACTGATAGTTTGGGATCGAGATATAGTTTTTTGCCCAATGCGATTAAAGCAGCATTCTTTTTTTCGTCGATAATCGATGCCGGCAAAGGTTCAAAGAATTGTTTTAAGGTGGTTTTATCGAGTTTGTGGTGGCCGCCGTGCATCATGCCGCCCATCCCGTGATGGCCGTCATCATGCATTTCGCTATGATGGTCGTCCTTTTTTTTCGCATCACCTTGATGATCATGCCCGCTTTGAGCATAACTGTATGAACTGACTATGAGTGCCAGGAATAAAAATATTTTCATATGACCTCCAAAAAAATTAACATTAGCACTTTGATCGATTTTGTTGAATAAGCAAAATGCTTAATTGCAGACAATTACTTACAGGAGAAACGTTTTTTTATCTTTCTTATCCGGTTTTCAGCAGAATCGTTGAAGGACGGAGACGAGATACTAGCGGATTTGTTTCTATTGTAGAAGGAGTGTTTCAAATTTATCGGCAGTCATCGGTTTGCTGAAAAAATTACCTTGCCCGAAATCGCAGCCCATAGAAATCAATAATTCTTTTTGCAAATCGGTTTCGACGCCTTCGGCGATTACCTTCATACCCAAGCGATGCGCCATTGTAATAACCGCTTCGCACAGAATTCTGTCGTTGGATTTGCTATCCAGATTGGAAATGAATGAACGGTCGATTTTGAGATAATCGATATCGAATTTCTTCAGATAGGACAGTGACGAATAACCCGTGCCGAAATCATCGATGGCCACCTGGACACCTGCATCGCGGTAATTTAATAATTGTTTAACTACCAATTCGTGAACATCGAGCAGCAGGTTTTCAGTAATTTCAACAATGATGCTCTGCCCATCCAAGCCGCGCTCGTTGAGGTGGCTGACCCAATCGCTCATTTTGCTGATGAATTGCTTGGGTGACTTATTGATGCTGATCTGAAAACCGGCGTTGAAATGGGTTTGCCAGAGGGCGACCTGATTGACCGCTTGTTTGAAAACCCAATCGCCGATGTCGGTGATGAGATTGGTTTCTTCCGCGATGCTGATAAATTCCCCCGGATATACAGTGCCCCGTTCCGGGTGCTGCCAGCGGATTAAGGCTTCCGCTTTGTAAACGTTGCCGGTTGCAAGCTCCACGATTGGTTGATACAGCAAATAAAGTTGTTGATCCCGTAGTGCGCTGCGCAATTCGTACGCGGTTCTCGAACGGACTTCGGTTGCCGTGCGCATATTCGATGTGAAACAGCTCCAGCAGTTGCGGCCATTGTTTTTGGCGGCATACATAGCTTGGTCGGCATTCTTTATCAATATTTCAACGTTATTTGCATCATCGGGGAAAAACGTGGCGCCGATACTCGCGGAAACATATGCTTGCTTGGTATTGAGATGAAACGGTTTGGCTAATTCCAGCAAGATCATTTGCATGATCTTTTCGGCGCTACGTTGCTCGCTGATGCCGTTCAGTATGATGGTAAATTCGTCTCCGCCCAGGCGCGCCACGGTATCGGTTTCCCGCACGCAGTTGCTTAGCCGCTTGGCTGCCTCTGCCAGCAGCGCATCGCCCACGCTATGCCCCAATGAATCGTTCACTTCCTTGAAGCGGTCAAGATCGATAAACAACACCGCCAATCCCGCACCGATCCGGGCTGCATTTTTAATGTCATGATTTAACCGGTCGTAGAACATATTGCGGTTCGGTAATCCGGTCAGTGAATCGTAATTAGCTTGCCGCCAGATAATTTCATCCGATTTTTTCTTGCTGGTAATATCGGAAAAGTTGATCAGGTAATAGCTGATCCGGCTATCCTTGCTGCGTACCGGAATTACATTGAACCACGCTGGATACTCCCGTCCTTGCTTATGCCGGTTCCAGATTTCGCCATACCAGTGGTTATGCTGCTTGACGCTTTGCCAGATTTTCTGAAAAAAATTGCTGCCGTGCCTGATGGATGTGACGATGGTTACAGATTTTCCGACGATCTCTTCATCCACATAACCGGTTATTTTGTACAGCGCCTTGTTAATCGAGATGATGATTTTGTTGGCATCCGCGATCATGATCGCTTCGGTGCTGTTTTCAAAAACCTTGCTGGAAAGATATAACTGCTCGTTGACTTTCTTTTGTTCCAGTGCGATTCCGATAATAAATGAACCGATTTCCAGCAGCTTGCGGTGAAAAGTGCTGGGTAAGCGATGCTCAAAACTGGATAGCGCAAACGATCCGATGCATTCGCCGCCTTTGCTGCGTACCGGCATGGACCAGCAGGAAAGGATATTGAAATCGATAGCCAGTTGGCGGATATTCTGCCAGCGCGGATCGTCCAGCGTACTTTCGACAAAAACCGGCTCCTGGTGAAAAACGGCATTGCCGCAGGAACCGGCTCCCGGGCCCGGACGTAGGCCATTGAGTTGCACAATGCACGCTTCGGGAACACTGGGTGCGGCAAACACATTCATGCATTGCTTTTCCTTGTCCAACAGCATGACCGATGCCACCGCGTTATCCAGCAGTTGCTCCATCAGCAAGCAGACTTTCTCGCAAATTTCCTTGTAGTCATTTCCCAGGACCACCAACTGAAGAATTTCTTGCTGAAATTGGAGGATTCTGCCCTGTTCGGTATTGGTCAGGTCAAAATAATTGGTCGGTGCAAAAATCTGCCCGGATAAATCCTTATTCACAGGAATGTTCTTACTCATTTGCGGTTAGCATTGCCAGCAAGGTTTCATGAGGGATTAACAATGGATTGAATGCCGGATAGGATGTCAATAAATGAGCTGAGTTGGCCGGAATTATACGATAAATTACTCACATGTTCAAAAACTTACTGCCAGGATAATAACTTATATTTTTTTGCATTTGCGTATCGCTGCATGGAAATAGTTGTCAGCGGATTGTTTCAGAATTATTCGCAGCGATACACATTACCGACAAATATGATTTCCTTATCACCCCCGGGTACTTCATACCGTCCTGAGTTATTGGAGTAAATGATATGCACGGTGTCGCCGCCCAGTTGTTGCGCTTCGCTTCTTAAGTTGTTGCGGGCCTTGATCAGCCGGTCCACATAGGGGGTACTGTCTTCTCCGCTCTCATTTTCTTTCGAGGAGCCCTTCACTTTACCGAGTAATTCGCATCCATCGGGACCTTGTTCACCGACCACCATCGTGACGGTTTTGGTTTTTTCCGGTTGCGGCGGAGCTTCGCCCGTTTGTGCTGAAGCTCCGGTACAGCACAGGATGATTGAAACGAACACTGCTGCTTGGGTTAACGGGTTTAATTCTTTGCTGATACTCATGGATGACTCCTGATACATACGGATTGTATTCTTAAAGACAGTTAGCATAGAGAAGCGCAGCATGGCCCGTCAATAGCATTCGTCGAAGCTCGGCCCGATAATGGCGGCAATAGGAGGAAATAAAGCCACTACCGGCATCTGTTCCAGCGGCTTCCCGGATTATCGGTACTGTATATTGCAGGAATGTAACTAACAGGAGGTGTGACGTTGGATATCATGATTTATATTTTCCTGGCGGGATTTGCCATCGTGTTTGTGTACGGCATCATGCTGTATAACAGTTTGGTGGATATTAAGCACAGCGTATCGCAGGCATGGTCGAATATCGATATTCTTTTGAAGCAGCGCCATGATGAACTGCCCAAGCTGGTGGAGACCTGCAAGCAGTATATGGGTTTTGAGCAGGAAACGCTGAAGCAAGTGATTGCGGCGCGTTCGCAGGTCGCTAGCGCGCGGGAAACCGGTAATATCGGTGCGCTGGGCGCGGCGGAAAATATGCTGCGCATGGGATTGGGCAATCTGTTTGCCGTCGCGGAAGACTATCCCGAGTTGAAAGCCAGCGAGAAATTCCGCCACTTGCAGACGCGCATCAGCGGATTGGAAAACAGCATCGCCGATCGCCGTGAATACTACAACGAAGCCGTCAAAATCAACAATGTGCGCATCGAGCAGTTCCCCGATGTCATCATCGCCAATTGGTTTAAATTCAAACCGCGCGATCTGCTGGAATTCAGCGATGCTGATAAACAGGATGTCAATATCGGCAAGCTGTTTGGTTGACGTGGAGGGCGCATGAATCAAATACTGGCTGAGATCCCGCCGCAGGATTATCCCTATGTGCTGGGTGCAGTGATCGTTGCGGCATTGACCGGTTTTTATTTTTTTATGCATAACTGGAAACGGCTGCGCATCATTGAGGATACGCCGACTGCTAAATTACGCTCGGCGCATCAGGGTTATGTTGAATTGGAAGGAAAAGGGCAATTCATCGATGACCGGCCGATTTACGCGCCGTTATCCAATCACCCGTGTCTTTGGTACCGCAGTGAGATTGCACAGCAAGAGACATTTACCGAAAGAGGCCGCACGCAAACGCGCTGGAGTGTGGTGTACACCAATACCAGCGATCACCGTTTCAGGCTCACCGATGGTGTCAGTAGTTGCTATGTCGATCCGGATCGCGCGGAAATCAACGGTATCGAGAAACTGGTGTGGTACGGCAATAGCGAATGGCCAACCCGGACGCAAATACTGGAAAGCCAGTCGATTGTGCATGCCATGACCAACAACTACCGCTACAGCGAGTGGCTGATACTGCCCGGGCAGCCGCTGTACATATTGGGGCAATTCAGCACCTGGTCTGCTGCAACACAAAAATCAATGCGCGACGTGATGATCAATGTGATCAATGATTGGAAAAAGGATCAAGCCGCATTGCGGGAACGGTTCGACAGTAATAAGGACGGCAATATCGACCAGAAGGAATGGGAGGTGGCGCGATCCGAAGCGCACGCCGCAGCGCAGCAGATTCATGATGAGTTGGCACTGGAGCCGGATACCAGCATCATGGCGAAACCAAACAATCCGTCGCGGCCTTTTATTATCTCGATGTATTCGCAAGCCCTGCTGGCACGGAAATACCGCCGGAGCGGCTATGCTGCTTTGGCGGCCTGCATCCTATTGATCTGCGCTGCTGCCTGGCTGGTGCATGCGCATGGATAATCCGCTTAATCACTATGGCTACTAATGCCAGAACAATTTGGATCGCGCCAGGCGATGCCACAAGGCCGGAGATAACCGTGGATGCCGCGCGGCTTCGGATGCCAATACGCCACTGAGGCGGCCAAATTCAAAGCCGAGCGTGGCGGATTTATGCGGCAGCTTGTACAGTAACTGCAGCGCAATACGCCGGTCGTTCTCGATTCCCAATTCGTCTTGTAAAGCGGTCAAAGCGGTCAAGAATCGATTTACCCGTTTTCCATATAGCGGTGCAAACGCTTCCACGCAGTAACGCATTTTTTTGGCGGCGATACGCGCAAAATGGCGCTCAGCCGGATCCAGCCGGGCAAAACCGTGGCAGCATGTGCGCAGCTTCTGCCAGCGTTTCTCCAGTATGACTTCAGCCCATGTTACGGTAGTGCGCATGTGTTCATTGACCGGTGCTGTCAAAAGACTGCGGCCGATGTCGAGCATGAGCTGGGTGAACGCCGGTGCCAGCAATAATGCTTGAGCCCGTTGCCTCGCTTGCGCAGCAGTATTGTGCAACAAAGCCAATGCGGTTTCGGAAGCGGCGGTATTTTCTGCTGATGTAGCCAGAACGGGCAGGATGCCGGGTAGAATCTCTTGGTGAAACACATCCCAATCGCGCGCTGGATTCAGTGCGTGGGTCAATGCGCGTAATGGTTGTTCCCAAGCAGGTATTTCCTGTCCCAGCGATTTCGCCAATTGCGCACTGGCACGTAAACGGCGCAACGCAATGCGCAGCTGATGCAGGTACTCGATATTCTCTGCTTGTTCGAGAAAGCCGGGTACGTTGGCGGATAATTGCACCAATGCCGCTTGCACCATGGCATGCCATGCTTCACCCGCTGGCTGGTCCCGGCCGATGTCCGGGCGGATGGCTTTGATCGGACTGGGACTAAGCGCGCCGCACAGGATATAACCGCGTTCCGCTTTGCTGCGTGGTTCGATATGTAATGGCGCTTGTTGCAGCAATTGCGTTGCAATATCAAACAAAAATTCCGCCGGACCGGATTTGAGCTCAATCTCCACTTCACAAATATCCCGGCACAGCTCAGCGGCGAAGATTTTACCGGTATCGAGCGCCACTTCCGCTTGCGCGGTACCATCGCCGATTTGCCACGTTGTTCGCCGGAACTCGGTGGTGAATACCGGCGCGATGCGCTTGAGTTTGATTCCGGCGAGCAGATCCAACGCTGTTGGCGGCAATGCGGAGAAATCCGGGCGGCTGCCGTCTGCGACGGCCATTTCCCATTCCGGCCGGCTCGTCAACGCGCCGACCGATTGCGCTTCGGCTTTCAACGTTTGAATCCACTGGTTGTTCACCCGGCGCACGCGTAGCGCGATGCCGCGCTGCATCAAATCAAACTTCGGGGTATCGAAATAAATGCTGAGCAATGCATGCTGTTGCGGCGTGCTGGCGTTCAACAGGGGATGGCGCCGGATGCGGGTCGCATGACGTGGCTGCAAAGCCAGCTTGAGCTCGATTTCCATAAAATCTTTTCACTGGGATAATGCCGCTGCGGGCGGCGGCTGAAGTGGATACTGTACTACTCAATCTTCAAGGTATCAAAATTGATTCCGGCGGGCGCGGGCGGTGTTTTCAGTTTCATGTTTTCCAGTGCATTGACTACCTGCTGCGCAATAACCAGATTGCGGTACCACTTATAGTTGGCCGGCACGATATGCCACGGCGCGAGATCGGTACTGGTGGCGCTGAGCATGGCTTCGAACGCTTCGATATAGTTTTTCCAGAATTTGCGTTCTTCGATATCGCCAGTGCTGAACTTCCAGTGTTTTTCCGGATTGTTGATGCGCTCCTCCAGCCGTTTTTTCTGCTCATCCTTGGAAATGTGCAGAAAAAACTTCAGAATGCACGTGCCACTTTCGGACAACAGTTCTTCAAATTCATTGATCTGGTTAAATCGTTGTTGCACCACCCTATCCGAAATCAAGCCGTGCACGCGCGTGATCAACACATCTTCGTAATGCGAGCGATTGAAAATACCGATCTGGCCTTTCTCCGGCGCTTTCTGATGCACGCGCCACAGAAAATCATGCTTCAGCTCTTCTGCCGACGGCGTCTTGAACGTCACTACCTTACACCCCTGCGGATTGACGCCCGACATTACATGCTTGATGACGCCATCCTTGCCGCTGGTATCCATGCCCTGCAGCACGATCAGCATCGCGCGGTTGCCGTTGGCGAACAAACGCTCCTGCAATTCATCCAGCTTGCCGGTCAATTTTTCCGTGACCACTTTGGCGTCTTCCTTACCTTGCGTGGTTTTCTCGAAATCGCCGGTATCACCGGGATCACATTGCGACAGATCGAGCTTGCTGCCGGGTTTTATTGGGTGGTTTTTCATTGTGCTTTTTCCAGATTCAAACACTGGAACGGCTACATCAGTATCGCTGAAGTCTCTAGCTATGTAGTTGCGGTGAGAGGCTCATTTCGCGTTCCAATCCAGATGATCACCAGTTAATCGGTTCGTACTGTTTTCGCACGTGCTCTTGTCGAACGGCGTGTTATGCGTGCTGTTTTCTCAGTCAACGCCAACAGCTCCGACAAGGCTTCGTTGACTGCTTTCGAGGTGGGGAATGCTTTGGCCACTTCCGGCTCCAGCAGCACGACTGACGTTCCTTCGGCAACTTCCGCGAAGAATTTTCCTCGTTCCAGCGTTGCGAAATCGGAACGTTTGTAGCTTTTACGCATGTCTTCCTTATCCTTCTTCATAGAGTTTCCTTTCGCCTCGTGTCAGGCGGCGTGCACTGATAATTCGCATCGTACCCGGCCGGTAAGTGTGGCAGACTGCCAGTAAACGGCCCAGCTTGGAACAACCGAACGTGATGTACCGTTCCTCTTCGGCAGAATGATCGGGATCCGGACCCGATATCGCATGTGGGTCAAGAAAAACCGTGGCCGCTTCGTCAAATGAAACACCATGTTTCCGGCGATTGGCTTCTGCTTTCTTTGAATCCCAGTCAAATTTCATGGTCGATCAGCACTCGACTCATCACGTAATATTATTGATATTATAGTATTTTGAAATGGATGGGTACATAGATTGAGAATACATGCACGTATCCAGATCGATTCAGAATCTGCACTGTCAACAAAGCCGCTTGTTGTCAAATAGTACAGCCCAATAGAACCATGAACGACCCCCATTTCACCGCCCCCATCGCCCAACACATCTGGGACACCAAATACCGCCACTATGAGAGCGGTGTAGCGCTGGATGCTTGCATCGAAGACACCTGGCAGCGCGTCGCAAGAGCATTGGCTGCGCCGGAGAAAAATCCAGATGATTGGCAGGCGCGCTTTTACAGTATTCTGCGCGATTTTAAATTTCTCCCCGGCGGGCGGATTCAAGCGGGGGTGGGCACTGCGCATCAGGTGACGTTGTTTAATTGTTTCGTGATGGGGACGATTGCCGATTCGGTGGAGGGCATTTTTGACGCGCTCAAGGAAGGCGCGTTGACGATGCAGCAGGGTGGTGGGGTTGGGTATGATTTCTCGACGTTGCGGCCACGCGGTGTGCCAGCCGCCGGTGTCGGGTCGGTGGCTTCCGGGCCGGTTTCGTTCATGCGCATCTGGGATAGCATGTGCGCGACCATCCTGTCGACCGGCGCGCGGCGCGGTGCGATGATGGGCACGTTGCGCTGCGATCATCCGGATATCGAGGAATTTATCGCCACCAAGCAGGATCGCAGCCAGTTGCGGCATTTCAATGTTTCCGTGCTTGTCAGCGATGCGTTCATGGCTGCCGTCAGCCGCGACGAAGATTGGCCGCTGGTTTTTCCTGCAAGCGAAAGTGAAACTGGTGGCGAGCTGCTCGTGCGCGCGTGGCCGGGTTGCGATGATCCGGTGCCGTGCAAGGTGTACAAACGCATCCGGGCACGCACGTTATGGCAGAAAATCATGCAGGCCAACTACGACTACGCCGAACCGGGCGTGTTGTTCATCGACCGCATCAACCGGCTGAATAATCTGTATTACGGCGAAACGATTCAAGCTACTAATCCGTGTGGCGAAGTGCCGCTGCCGCCGTACGGTGCTTGCAATCTGGGTTCGATCAACCTCACGCAATTCGTGCGCGATCCCTTTACTGCACAGGCGCGGTTCGATCTGGAAGGCATCGGCGCGATAGCTACAACCGCCGTGCGGCTGCTGGATAATGTCATCGACGTTTCGCATTTTCCCTTACCCAATCAGGCTGAACAGGCGCATCGCTCTCGGCGCATTGGTTTGGGGCTGACGGGCTTGGCCGATGCGTTGATCATGTTGCAAATCCGTTACGGTAGCAGTGAAGCGGAGAAAATCGCGCAGCTTGTCATGCAGCGCATCTGTCACGCGGCTTATCAGGCTTCGATAGAACTGGCGCGGGAGAAAGGTGCGTTTCCGCTGTTCCATAAGGAAAAGTATTTGGCCGGAGCTTTTATGCGTACCTTGCCGGAATCCATCCGCAATGGCATCGCGCAACACGGTATCCGCAACAGCCATCTGACCTCCATCGCTCCGGCGGGGACTATCAGTCTGCTGGCTAACAATGTTTCGAGCGGATTGGAACCGGTATTTGGCAGTGATTACACGCGCCGGGTATTGAGGCGCGATGGCTGTTACGCGGATTATGCGGTGACCGATTACGCCGCCGCCTTATGGCGCAAGGATCGCGACAGCGATGATCTGCCTCCGGCTTTCGTCACCGCGCACGAACTGGCACCAGCCGAGCATTTGCGCATGCAAGCGGCAATTCAACCGTACGTCGATCAGGCGATTTCCAAGACGATCACTGTTCCAGCGGATTACGACTTCGCGGCTTTTCGCGATCTGTATCGGCAAGCGTACGATCTCGGTTTGAAGGGATGTACCACGTTCCGGCCCAATACGGTGACCGGCGAAATTCTGCATAAACCGGATACGGAACATGCAGCGCCGCATTGCTGCGGTCTGGAGCGGGAACCGGACTAATAATCTACGTCATCTGAAAAAATACCCGTCCGTGCAATGCCATCGTCCCCGATGCTGCCGCGGAACATGCCGCTGGTATTGAAACGCATCGCAAAGCGGCCTTGCGCATCCAATACGATCAAACCGCCGTCGCCGCCGAGCGCGGCGACTTCCGCGAGTGTACGGTCGGCAGCCTCGGCAAGCGGAATTTGTTGCAGCCGCACCTGCGCCGCCGTATTAAATGCCGCTGCGGTTTGGATGAACATTTCGCCGCTGCCGGTTGCGGATACCGCGACCGAGCGATTGTCCGCGTAAGTGCCCGCGCCGATGATGGGTGAATCGCCAACGCGCCCGTAGCGCTTGTTGGTGAGCCCGCCGGTCGAAGTGCCCGCGGCCAGATTGCCGTCGCGATCCAGCGCCACGGCGCCGACAGTGCCGTGTTTCTCATCGCCATCGGGCGACGGCGTGCCGGAATCCATGTCGTGATCGCGCACCACCTGTTCTTTTGCGATGGCTTTTTGTAGCTGATCCCAGCGGTGCTGTGTGAAGAAATAGGATGGATCGACGATTTCCATGCCGTGCCCGGCAGCGAAAGTCTCAGCACCCTGGCCGATCAGCATCACATGTTTGCTTTGCGTCATGACCGCATGCGCGGCGCGGATCGGGTTGCGGACTGTGGTGACACCGGCAATAGCACCCGCCATGCGCGTAGCGCCGTCCATGATCGATGCATCCAGCTCGTTACGGCCTTCGTGACTGAACACCGCGCCTTTACCGGCATTGAACAACGGTGAATCCTCCATGACTACAATCGCGGCAATCACCGCGTCGATACTGCTGCCGCCTGCTTTGAGCACGGCATGACCGGCGGTTAGCGACTCTGCCAGCACTTGCCGGTAAGCCTGTTCGCGTTCCGCAGTCAGGCGGTTGCGTTTGATCGCGCCAGCGCCGCCATGAATGATGAGGCGGATGGGTGAATGATCGTCGGGTGTGCTGGATATTTGTGTTGTCATGAGTGACAGAATCGGGGACGCTATCGCCCCTGCCGTTTAACGTGTGATTTACGGGGGATGGTGGCCGTTGCTATCGAACCCGGGTGGATTCCTCGTTCGCCATTTCCAATACATCGTTTGCCGTGAGCTGCCTGCTCATATCGCCATCCCAGGTGGCATTGAACGGCAGAGTATTCTGCACGCGCGTGGCGCGGTCCAGATAGGCTTGCAGCGTCAGCTGCGGCTGGGTGACCGGCGTGGCGGTGGCGCGCGGCGTGCGGATCGTTTCACCCAGCAACGCTTGATTGATCTTGGCCTGACGCCGCCCATCGCGCTTTCCTTTCGGTGTTGCGCGCACCGCAGTCAACGATTTCTTGAACAGGTTGGCGTGATTGCGTTTGTCGTCTTCCAAGATGGAATACGCTTGCAGATACAGCTTGTTATCGCGCCAGCCGAGCAAACGCGGTTGATTGACGATACGAACCGGGGTGCCGACGGGGACATTTTGGTAGATGTACACGATATCTTCCGGGTACATGCGCAGGCAACCGTGGCTGCCGCGCAAGCCGATGCTGGGCGGCTTGTCGGTGCCGTGAATGGCGTAGCTCGGCCAATCGAGTTTCAACACATGCGTACCCATCGGATTATCCGGCCCGGGTGGCACTACGGCCGGTAACGGATCACCGTTTTTGGCGTGCTCGCGGCGGATCGAAGGCGTTGGAATCCAGCTCGGATTTTCGACTTTCGAAGCGACGCGCGTCATCCCCTCGGGCGTTTTCCATTCCACCCGGCCGATACCGACCGGATGCGTGATCACCCGCTGCGGCTTACCGGGTTTTGTTTTGGGGTAATAAAACAGCCGCATCGCGGCAAGATTGATGACTATGCCTTGGCGCGGCGCATCCGGCAGCACGAATTGCGTGGGAATGATGATCTTCGTGCCCGCTTTCGGCAGCCACGGATCGACGCCGGGATTGGCACTGACGATTTCTTCGTAACCCAAGTTGAAACGCCGTGCGATGTCGGACAAGGTGTCATCTTTACCGGCAGTGATCACTTGCAAGGTGCCGACGACATCGTCGCGCGCGGCATCAAAACTGAATTCGTGACTGGCGACCGGAATAGGCAACGGCTTGACCACCGGCGCCGGTGAAGCCGCCTGTTGCGTCGGCAACGACTGGCAACCGCTCAGCAGCAAAAGACCGGCGTAAAAGCCGAGAACGAGGCCGCCACGGAGTGAATATAAATTTTTTTTGTTCATAGAATCAATAGGATCATAAAGATCCGACGTGACCGATGGCAATCAATGTACAAGATTTCTCACGATGGCACAACCATTAATCATGTCAAATCAGTGTATTTCTACCGCAATTTAAAGTATCGAATGAAAGTCTGGGAATACGCTGATCACTGGCAAAACTATAAATCCAAGCGGCGATTTCGAGTTGCCGTTCACACATTTTTTGCCCGGAAAAATCGAATGCCAGTATGATTGCCGGTTTGAAAAACAACATTCGATCATTCCGCTTCATGGCCAAGATTTTCATCAATTATCGCCGCGACGATAGCGCAGGGTACGCGGGTCGGCTGTACGACCGGTTGATCGCACATTTCGGTCCTGATCATGTGTTCATGGACATCAATCAGATCGAACCGGGTGAGGATTTCATCGAGGTCATTCAGGAAAAACTGAAAGCGGTGCAGGTTGCCGTGGCGTTGATCGGCAAGCAGTGGCTGGATATCACTGATGCCGACGGGCGGCGGCGTTTGGATAATCCCGAAGATTGGGTAAGGCTGGAAATCGAGGTTTTGCTGGCACGCAAGATTCGCGTGATTCCGCTACTGGTGGGGGGCGCCAATGCGCCCAACTCGTCGCGACTGCCCGGAAGCTTGGCGGCGTTAGCGCGGCGGCAAGTGCATGCAATTAGCGACCGGGGATTTCATGACGATGTGAATCAACTCATTCACGTTTTGGAAAAAGATTTGCAAACCAATCAAGCTGCGAAGCCATCCATCGTCCCCGATGTTGCACAACCACCGGCAGTAAAACTGCCAGAAGCGAGATCGCCTTTCAAACCCGAAATGGTGCGTATTCCTGCCGGAAAATTTTTGATGGGTTCTAATGATGGTGACTCGGATGAACGACCAGTTCATGAGGTTACTATCGGTTACGAGTTTGAAATTGGCAAATACCCGGTAACATTCGATGAATATGACGTGTTTGCCAAGGATGCCCAACGAAAATTACCGGGTGACGGTGGTTGGAGGCGCGGCAATCGGCCGGTAATTAATGTGTCCTGGAACGATGCGCAAGACTATGTGCAATGGTTATCCAAGCAAACCGGTAAGAAATACCGGCTGCCGACCGAAGCGGAATGGGAATACGCCGCGCGGGCTGGTACGCAAACCCGCTATTGGTGGGGTGACGACATCGGCAGGAATAATGCCAATTGCGACGGCTGCGGCAGTGAATGGGATAAACAACAAACCGCTCCGGTGGGTTCGTTCAAAGCCAATGCATTCGGGCTGCACGATACCGCCGGCAACGTGTGGGAATGGACACAGGATTGCTGGCACGCTAATTACAATAATGCGCCGAACGACGGTTCGGCTTGGCTGGATAAGGACGGCGACGATTGCAGTCGCCGGGTGATTCGGGGCGGTTCGTGGGACTACTATCCTCAGTTCTTGCGGTCGGCTGATCGTTACTGGGACTACTCCGATGCTGCCTACATCGGCCTGGGTTTTCGTATCGCCAGGGATTTTTGATCTTTGATATTTGCGAGGTGCAGGGGCGGAGCCCCTGCGAGTTTTGGTTTATTGGGTTTGGATTTGTAGGGTGAATGAGCGCAACGTCATCCACCATCGTATGAAATTTCTTAAATAAAAAATGACAACTATGACCACTATCGGTTTTATCGGTCTCGGCATCATGGGCAAGCCCATGGCGGGGCATTTGATCAAAGGCGGGCATCGCCTGTTTTTACATTCGCGCAGCGGCGTGCCCGCCGACCTGATCGAGCTGGGCGGCAGTGCGTTATCGTCGCCCAAAAAGGTTGCGCAGCATGCGGATTTGATTATCACCATGTTGCCGGATACGCCGGATGTGGAAAAGGTACTGTTTGGCGAGGACGGCGTGACCGAGGCGCTGCAAGCCGATCCCGGCCGGAGGCGGATCATCGTCGACATGAGTTCGATTTCGCCGCTGGCGACGCGCGAATTTGCCGCGCGGCTGAATGCGCTCGGGCATGATTACGCCGATGCGCCAGTTTCCGGCGGCGATGTGGGGGCGCAAAATGCTACGTTGACGATCATGGCCGGTGCGAGCGCGGCGGTATTTGAAACCATCAAACCGGTGCTGGAATTGATGGGCAAAACGGTGACGCATATCGGCGATGTCGGTGCCGGGCAGGTGTGCAAAGTTGCCAACCAGATCGTGGTGTCGTCGGCGATCGAGGCGGTGGCCGAAGCATTGCTGTTCGCGTCCAAGGCCGGTGTCGATCCGGCCAAGGTGCGGCAAGCATTGCTGGGCGGGTTTGCCGCGTCGAAAGCATTGGAAGTGCATGGGCAGCGTATGATCGAGCGGCGTTTCGAACCAGGTTTTCGCGTCGAACTGCATCACAAGGATTTGAACATCGCGTTGCAAAGCGCCGCCGAATTGGGCGTGAGCCTGCCGACCACGGCGGCGGTGCGCGAATTGTTTTCCGCTTGTCTCGCGCACGGCGGCGCAACATGGGATAATTCCGCCATTGTTAAGATGCTGGAAAAACTGGCCAATTACGAAATTAAAAAACACTCAGAATAATCGCATGTCTGCTCAAGAACTTGTCAATCAACTGCGGTCTTTTTTGCCGCCCGACGCGGTTTTGCATGAAGCCGAGGATTTGAAACCGTACGAATGCGACGGTTTGTCCGCGTACCGGCAATTGCCGATGATCGTTGTCTTGCCGCAAACGGAAGAGCAAATCGTCAAGGTCTTGCAGCTTTGCTACGCGACTCAAACGCCGGTGGTGGCGCGCGGCGCGGGTACCGGCTTATCGGGCGGCGCATTGCCGCACGCGCAAGGTGTTTTGCTGTCGCTGGCGAAACTGAAGCAGATTATCGCCATCGACCCGCTGGCACGTACCGCGCGCGTGCAGCCCGGCGTGCGCAATCTGGCGATCAGCGAAGCGGCAGCGCCGTATGGTTTGTATTACGCGCCCGATCCTTCGTCGCAAATCGCTTGTTCAATCGGCGGCAATGTCGCGGAAAATTCCGGCGGTGTGCATTGCCTGAAATACGGTCTGACCGTGCACAATATTCTCAAATTGCGGGTGCTGACCATCGACGGCGAGTGCCTGGAGATCGGCGGCGATAGCTTGGATAGCGCGGGCTATGATTTGCTGGCCTTGATGACCGGTTCCGAGGGCATGCTGGGTATTGTCACGGAGATTACCGTCAAGCTGATTCCCAAACCGGAAAAAGCGCAATTGGTGATGGCGGCGTTCGACGATGTGCAGAAAGCGGGTAGTGCAGTGGCGAATGTCATCGGTGCGGGCATTATTCCCGCCGGTATGGAAATGATGGATAAGATTACGATCCATGCGGTAGAGGAATTTCTGCACGCCGGTTATGATTTGAATGCCGAGGCGATTTTATTATGCGAATCGGATGGCAGTACCGAGGAAGTGGCGGATGAAATCGGGCGGATTTATGCCATCATGCAGCAAAGCGGCGCGATCAACATCAGTACGTCGAATAATGAAGCCGAACGGCTCAAATTCTGGGCCGGGCGTAAAGCGGCATTTCCCGCGGCGGGCCGGGTTTCGCCGGATTATTACTGCATGGACGGCACCATTCCACGTAAACGCCTGGCCGATGTGCTGCGCGGCATTGAAGAACTTTCACAAGAATATGGGTTGCGCTGCATGAATGTGTTTCATGCCGGGGACGGCAATTTGCATCCGCTGATTTTGTACGATGCGAACAAACCGGGCGAGTTGGAAAGAACCGAGGAATTCGGCGGCAAGATACTGGAAATGTGCATTCATGCCGGTGGCACGATTACCGGAGAGCATGGCGTAGGGATGGAGAAAATCAATCAGATGTGTTCACAATTCGGAGCCGGAGAACTGGCCATGTTCCATGCCGTGAAAGCGACGTTCGATCCGGCGGGTTTGCTCAATCCGGGCAAGGCTGTGCCTGAATTGCACCGTTGCGCGGAAATGGGCGCGATGCATGTGTATCGTGGTGAGCAAAAATTTGCAGAATTGCCGCGTTTTTGAATGCCATGCAGACCACGATTGATCAATATCAGACAGTTATTCGCGCTGCGGCCGAATCCAAAACCCCGCTGCGAATACGCGGCGGCGGCACCAAGGATTTTTACGGTAATCCGGCAGCAGAACAAAACAGCACGTTGCTGGATATGAGCGATTACAACGGCATTGTGGATTACGAGCCGACCGAACTGGTGATTACCGCACGCGCCGGAACGCGACTGGCTGATCTGGAAGCCGAGCTTGACCGGCATGGTCAGATGCTGGCATTCGAACCACCGCATTTCGGTTCGGTCGCTACGCTGGGAGGCTGCGTTGCTGCGGGGTTATCCGGTCCGCGCCGCGGAGCTGCTGGCAGTGTGCGTGATTTTGTGTTGGGTGTGCGGTTGCTTGATGGGAAAGGCGAAGATCTGCATTTTGGCGGACAGGTGATGAAAAATGTCGCCGGTTACGATGTTTCCCGGTTGATGGCGGGATCGATGGGCACG
This sequence comes from Nitrosomonas oligotropha, assembly GCA_008015635.1. GTDB lineage: Bacteria > Pseudomonadota > Gammaproteobacteria > Burkholderiales > Nitrosomonadaceae > Nitrosomonas > Nitrosomonas oligotropha_B. The sequence goes on along the minus strand of SSFX01000076.1, from coordinate 3,108 downwards.
CTCGGCGTATTGCTCGAAGTTTCGCTGAAGGTTTTGCCCAAACCTGCGATTGAAACGACGCTATGCATGGCTATGGATGAAGCGGCTGCGATTGAGAAAATGAACCAATGGGCTGGCAAACCGCTGCCGGTTTCCGCGACTTGTTTTATCGATGATCAGTTATTTGTCAGACTTTCCGGCGCCGAACCGGCAGTGCGCGCGGCCCAAGTGAAATTGGGCGGAGAAATGCTGGCGGATGATAAGATTTTTTGGCGATCGGTGCGCGAACATACGCACGGTTTTTTCCAGCCGGGCAAACCGCTGTGGCGTTTATCGATCAAATCAACAACGCCGCCTTTATTGTTGACAGGGAAACAGCTGCTGGAATGGAATGGCGGCTTGCGCTGGCTGAGCACTAATGGCGGAGAAAACGCTGAAGCTATTCGTGCCGCTGCGAAAGAGGCAGGCGGTCATGCCACGTTGTTTCGTCATAATAGATCAGGTATTTCCGTATTCCATCCTTTACCTTCCGGCATGATGAAAATCCATTGCGCGCTGAAAGTGAAATTTGATCCATCAGGGATTTTCAATCCCGGGCGACTCTACTCCGAGATTTAAATGCAAACCAAGCTTGCTGATTTTATAAAAAATTCTCCACAAGGCCAGGAAGCCGATGCCATTTTGCGCAGTTGCGTGCATTGCGGTTTCTGCTTGGCAACCTGTCCGACGTATCAGATTCTGGGCGATGAGCTGGATAGTCCGCGCGGGCGTATTTATCTGATGAAACAGATGCTCGAAGGACAACCGGTTACACAAAAGACCCAATTGCATCTGGACCGGTGTTTGACGTGCCGCGCGTGCGAGACGACGTGCCCGTCCGGTGTGCGCTATGGCGCTTTGGTCGATATCGGCCGCGCTATGGTTGAACAACAAGTGAAACGCGACACGCAATCGGAAGTGTTGCGCTTTACATTGCGTAAAGTATTGCCCAATGCTTGGGTATTTAATACTTTGTTCAAGGCAGGTCAGATCGTGCGGCCGTTTTTGCCGCAGAGTTTAAAAAGCAAAATTCCACCTAAACTCAGTTCCGCCAAAGCTTGGCCTGAAGCGCGTCATGTCCGGAAAATGCTGGTGTTGGACGGATGTGTGCAACCGTCATTGGCGCCTAACATTAATGCCGCCACCGCGCGTGTACTGGATCATCTGGGTATTTCGTTAATGAAGGCTGAGAATGCCGGGTGCTGCGGTGCCGTGGCTTTTCATCTGAATGCGCAGCAGGACGGACTCGATTACATGCGCCGTAATATCGATGCCTGGTGGTCATGGGTGGAGCAGGGTGAAGTCGACGCGATTGTGGTTACTGCCAGCGGCTGCGGCGTGACTGTGAAAGAATACGGACATTTTTTGCAGCATGATCCGGTCTATGCTGGGAAAGCCGCTAAGGTTTCGGCCCTTGCTAAAGACATTGGCGAAATCATTCATGCGGAATTGGATAAGATTGAGCAATTGCTTGCTCAGCAACGTACTCATGCTGGAAAGACCAAATTGTCGTTTCATTCTCCCTGTACGTTGCAGCACGGCATGCAGATTCGCGGCGTGGTCGAGAAAATTCTGCACAGCGCCGGTTTTGATTTGACTGCTGTGCCCAATGCGCATCTGTGCTGCGGCTCGGCGGGCACGTATTCAATTCTGCAACCGGAGCTTTCGCAGCAGCTGCTGAAAAATAAAGTGACAGCACTGGAATCGGGTAAGCCTGATCAGATAGCCACCGCGAATATCGGTTGTTTGATGCATTTGCAGACCGGCACCGCATTATCAGTCAAGCACTGGATTGAACTTCTGGATGAGCGGTTATCCGGCAGTTGAACGGCGAAAAGTTTTCATTTCGATTAATATTCTAAAATTTTTGTTATACAATCCTTGGCTAAGTTGTTCGGGCGAAATTTCTGGGCATACATAAATGAGTAACAGGCATATAGATAATCAATTGGAGAAGATATGAAGGTAGTTTCTAAAAGTAGTTGGGTAGCAAAATTTGGTGGTGCAGTATTGGCATCTTTTATAGCGCTGCCGTCGTATGCGCAGTTAATGCTCGCTCACGAAGGTCATCACGATGCTGGCGGTTGTACGATCAAAACCGGTGAATTTCCGGTGACATTCAGCGCGTACGAAGTACCGGAAGGCGGCATACCACCGATGCATTCATTCTGCGAGAATCTGCCAAATACCGGCAAGGTGAATTTGACCATTGAATTACCACATGAAGCACGCGAAATTCCTTTGGCAGTTCGCTTGGTTAAGGATGGACATGAAGGCCATGGTGCCAAGCCAGCTGCATCGGCGGAGCAAAAAGCAGCGGATGCCGGCGATCATGCAGGACACGAAGGAATGAATCATGACGAGCACGCAGGACATGCTGCTGCGGAACATGGTCTTGTTTATATGCCTGCTCAAAAGCATAGCTCCGGAATTATTGTGGTAGCTGCCAATATTCAGGAAGTAGGTCAGTACGCAGTACAACTGGAAAGAAAAGACGACGCAGGTAATGTCAAAACAGTCGTTAAAATTCCATTAGGCGTTGGTAAAGGTGGCGGTCATGGTAGTCATGGCGGCGGTCTTGGCGTGATGGAAATTGCTGTATTAGTCCTAGTTGCTGGTGGTGGCGCTGTATTCTATTTTATGCGCCGCAAGAAGGAATCGGAAGCTTCAGCGTAAACTGAGGTGAGGTTTTTTTATTGGTGAAAGCCGGATACGTTATTGCACTGCTTAGGTTGTGGTTGAATCAAGCGGTGCAATTTGATTTTTTGAATCAAAATCAGCGGATAAGATTAATACCAATTATTCCTACGTTACCATGTCAGCTAAAATCCCTTGACAGTGGTGAGGTGACTAAGTAGTCTAGGGGAGGCTACCTGTCTGTGTTTTGGGAAGCTGTGCGGGCAGAGGGAACCGGATGGATCGAGGAAGTAAAAGCTTTGGATACTGGGTTTATGAAGGGTATCCATGGCGGTGGAGAACAAGAAGAAGAGCAAAGTAAAGAAGAGGCAAGGAAGAAACTTATGGAAAACCAAAGGAGAGAGAGATGAAAGGCAAGCTATGGCCGAGGATAGTAGCGGTACTGTTAGGAGG
>SSFX01000060.1:0-16075 GCA_008015635.1 Nitrosomonas oligotropha | reverse complement strand
GGCGCGCCGCCGCTGTAGCGTCCGATCAAATACAGTTGCGACACCGGCACGTACAGTTTGTCGCCGCCGTCGTATTCCAACGCCAGAAATTCACTCATCTCGCCCGGTTCGCCTTCGCCGACATCCATGCTGACCAAGCCGAGGTAGCGGCCGATGCCGTGCTGTTCGTGTACCACCGGGTCACCGGGTTTGATTTCCGACAAGTCGCGCAAGAGGTTGTCAGTCGACGTCGACGATTTGCGCGAATCCCGCTCGCGGCGGCCGTGCACGTGCGTGGCGTACAGTTCGCTTTCGGTGATGAACGCGATCTTCGCGGCTTGACCGACAAAGCCGGTATGCAGCGGCGCGACGCCGAGCATGAACGGTTCCTGGCTGCCCAGAAATGCGGCGAAATCCTGGCAAACCACTGGATGCAGGTCGTATTGCTGCAAATATTCGGCGACCAATTCGCGCCGCCCCATACTTTCCGCCAGCAGCAGCACGCGCCCGCCGGTCATCTTGAATTGCGCGGTGAACACCGCCAGTTTTTCCAGCGGATTTTCCGCGTGCCGGTTGACCTGCACCGAAGGCAGCGGCGTGGTGGTTCTGGGCGCGGCCAGTTTGACATCCTGCGCATCCGCCAGAATCTCAATGCGCGAGTACGGTTTTAATTGACCGAAGAAGCTATCGCTGGATAAAAATAATTCCTGCGGTGGCAGCAACGGACGGTCGCTATCGCCGCGCAGTAATTGATAGCGCGATTGCGTGTCGCGCCAGAATTCGTCGAGCACCGGACGGACATCCTGATGCAGGCAGAGCAGCGTGTTTTCCGGTAAATAATCGAATAGCGTCGCTGTTTGCGTAAAAAACAGCGGCAGATAATACTCGATTCCGGCGGGCGTCAAGCCTTTGCTGATGTCCTTGTAGATCTGTTTTTTAGACGGATCGCCTTCGAACTTCTCGCGGAAATTGCCGCGAAAGCAGGTGCGTCCGGCTTCATCGAGCGGAAATTCGCGCGCCGGCAGCAGGCGGATTTCGTTGACCGGATAAATGCTGCGCTGCGTATCGACATCGAAGGTACGGATCGTGTCGATTTCGTTGTCCAGCAAATCGATGCGGTACGGCAGCGGGCTGCCCATTGGAAACAGATCGATCAAGCCGCCGCGCACACTGTATTCGCCCGGCGAGAAAACCTGCGTGACATGCGAGTAACCTGCCAACGTTAATTGGCTGCGTAGCGCAGCGACATCCAGCGTTTCGCCTTGCTTGAGGAAAAACGTATGCGCGGCCAGATATTCGCGCGGCAGCATGCGGTACAACGCAGTGGTGAGCGGTGCGATCAGCACATCGCAAGCGCCGCTCATCACTTGATACAGCGTCGCCAGCCGTTCGGACACGAGATCGTGATGCGGTGAAAACGTGTCGTACGGCAGTGTTTCCCAGTCCGGTAATAAATGTGTCTTTAGTTCGGGTGCAAAATAGGGCATCTCTTCCAGCAACCGTTGCGCATCCAGCGCATTCGCCGTGATGATGGTGACCGGTTTTTTGGCCTGTCGCGCCAGTTGTGCGAGAAACAGCGCGTCACTGGAGCCATCAAAGTGAGCGTAACGTAAAACGGTGCCGGGTGCGGGTAGGGTGTGCTTTTGTTGCATAGTGAGTGTGCCAGTTGCCATGCCGGAAAATGGAGCGCGCGCAGAAACCGGCATGAAATCGAAAGCGTCATATTATATGCCAGTTTCAAGATGCCTTTCTTTTAGGAACAAGTTGCGGTGGCAGATTGATTATAAAAGTGCAAATTGTTGTGTTATTTGTCATTTGAAATTGCTTTGGATAGCGCTATTCTTAATACGCCGGTCATAAATGGCTGGTATTTATCGTAGAATGATTGTTAATCAAGAAAATAGCTTAGTTGGCGGAAAGAATATGAGCGCTTTCATGAAACTGAATATGTGGCGATTGGAACAAAAAATAATGCTGTTTACGTACAGGATGATTGCGGTGGCGTGTTTGACGGCACCGGCTTTTGCGCAAAATGTTTCCGCCACGGCATTAACCACCGAGAATCAACAAAAAATTGAACTGGCCGTATGGAAGTACGCCATCGATACCCCCTTATTGTTGAATACCATTGACTGGTTGCGCGACCTGACGCGCAATTCGCGCGAATCGGCTGCCGTTGCCGAGCTTTCCCGCCTGGAGTTTATGCGCGCGCAGCTCGAGCTGGATAAAAACCGCCGCATTCAATTATTTGAGAACTGCGTTGCGATTGCTAACCAGTCACTGGCGCTGAACGCGAATGACGTGCGCGGACTTTTCTGGAAAGCCGCCGCGATGGGAAAAATGGCCGAGGATAGCGGCATTGTGGATGCGTTGAGAATGATCGGGCCGATGGAAAAAATGCTGTTGAAGGTGGTTGCGCTGGACGAGAAATACGAGAATGCCGGGGCGCACCGCGCGTTGGGCCGTATTTATCACAAACTGCCGGGATTTCCCATCAGCTTCGGCAGTAACCAAAAAGCCCTGATGCACATGAAACGGGCGCATGAACTGTTTCCACGCGATGTGATCACACGCGCTTTTTACGCCGAACTGCTGTACGACGTCGGCAGGAAGGAAGAAGCGCGCAAACATGCCGATTTCGTGCTGGCAACACCGATTGCCGACGAAGATGCATTGGAATTCGCCGAATATGTCGACATCGCGATGAGTGTGATCAAGAAAACCGGCGGGACGAATATCCGGTTGGGAAATTACTAGAAATCCGCCGAGCCGCGGACATCGCCAATTTGTAAATTTTCTCCGCTGGCTTGTTTTTTGATCTAACTTACTTCCGGATTGATCAAATCAGATAAACTACGGCATCTAATATCCTGCCAAAGTTTTTTATGACAGAAACAGTGATCGATTTAATCCGCCACGGCCAGCCTGCCGGTGGACGCCGTTACCGCGGTCACGGCGTGGACGATCCGCTCAGTGAAAAAGGCTGGTCACAAATGTGGCATGCCGTTGGCGAATACAATCAGTGGGAACAAATCATCACTTCTCCGCTGCAACGCTGCCAAGCGTTTGCGTTTGCGCTCGGAGAACGCCACGGTATTAATGTCACGGTCGAAGCGCGCTTCAAGGAGGTTGGATTCGGCGAATGGGAAGGGCTGAGTCACGATGAGATCAAGATCGGCCGTATTGCCGAATATCAGGCTTTTCTGCGCGATCCGGTCAATTGCCGCCCGCACGGCGCGGAACCGCTCGATGATTTTATCCAGCGCGTCAGCTCGGCTTATGAGGAAGCGATCGAACGCTATCGAAGCCGTCATTTTCTGATTGTTGCGCATGCCGGCGTGATGCGCGCGATCATCGCCAAAACCGTGCAAGCTTCACCGGCTGGACTGTATCGAATCAAAATCAGCAACGGCGGGATAACGCGTATCCGTGAAACGGCGGAAGGTGGCGTGCTGGAATTGCTGAATGGGAAGTTGTCCGGTTGAATTGCAATGGCTTGATATTTTTTATTCCGCGCTTTCTTTGTATGTAATAAAGCTCTTTACAAGTTCAGCAAAAGACTTGGGCTGATATTTTTTGAAATTTTCTTCATCTACATAGACAAAATCATATTTAACAGCAGATTGTAAGTGATTCATGTCATCGCGCCACTGTTTTAACCGCTCCATTTTCAATGGCACGTCCAAATCGGCCTGCCCCTTGGTTTCCACGATCACAATTTCACTGCCGCTCTTTTTAACGATAAAGTCCGGGTAATAGTTAGATATATCGCCGCTGGCATTGACGTAATCAAGCTTGAAATGCACTGCCAGATAGTTCTTGGCGTAAGAAACGACGTCGATGCAATGCTCGAGAAAGCTGGCGAACTGCAATTCAAAGTGACTGTCCCCGACAATGCGGTTGAACACGCTCTTTTTCGCCATCAGATAACCCTGATCTTTAACAATGAAAGGTCGCGTTTGCCGCAGTTTGATGGTGTCTCGGATTTCCGCATCGCCTTTGTCGCGAACAGTCAAATCGTTGATCGCTTTTTTGAATGTTTCGATCACGGTCTTGGTGGCGGGCAGCTCCGATAAATTGCGCAAGGTATTCGGCGATTCCAGATCAACTTGTTGATCAAACAAGCTATCCCGGACAAACGCTTTAATCTTTCCGTATAGCACATCGTAGCCGCTGACCAATCGTAATTCTTTCATCACGGTTTGCGCAAAATAACCGATCACGCTGCGGTAATCCGCAACGCCTGCGCCATCAAGCATCGTGGTATGCGTGATTTCACCGGTCGTGATGTCCTTGAACACAATTTCACGCTGTTCCGCCTCGCTGAATTGGCGATACACCACTTTTTGGAATGGCATCGACGCAGCATTCAGATCGGTTAAATTCTTGTATTCGCGGTAAACGCGCGGCGTCAGCACAGGAATTTCGATATCCAGCGCGGCGATGTCTTTTTGTTCATTGCCGTGATCCACTTCGATCACCAGCGGCGTTTTGGGCTTGGTGCCTTCACCCATCGCTTTGCGTTCCAGTTCGACGCCCTCGGCCTGGATCGATTCGACGAAATCCATGAACGCATCGGTGCCGATGACACTGACATATTCCTCCACATCGCCCGGGTACATCTTGCGTAAACCTCTTCCCAGCGTTTGTTCCGGCAAAATATTGCTTTTTGCCGAATACGCACGTAAGCCCACGATAGTGGTGACGTTGCGTACATCCCAGCCTTCCTTCAGCATGAGCACCGATACGATCGCCTTGTACGGGCTGGTGGCATCGTCGATTTGATTCGATTGCCTGCGCAGCGCTTCCAGCTCTTCCTTGGCCTTGCCGCTCGCGGCTTCGGAAATCTCGCCGTTGTTTTTGGTGTGAATCACTAGCACCGCGTCTTTCAATTCCGGATAATGCCCTTCCAAGTACTCCGCGACATCGTCGCAATTGCGGGTGTCGTCGGTCATTACGAACAAAATGGCTTTCTTGCCCAATTTTTGGTGCTCGGCATACGCTTTACGCCATTCGATTACGCCCAGATCGATATAATCCGCGTACTTTTCGGTGTATTTGGCGCTTTGCCGCTCCACTAGCTTGGTTCGGCTAGCGGCGTCGGGCAGCACCGGGTGCTTGACGACGTTCTGCCAGATCGCTTCCACCAGCGGATAATCCGCTACGGTTTGCACGAAAATAGTGCCGTTATTGTGTTTCGGCGTCGCTGTGACATCCAGCTGCAAACTCAACGCGCCACTTTTTTGCAGCAAGCGGTTGTGAATATCCTGAATTGACTGAAACCACGCCAGTCCGGCGTCGTGAATATGGTGCGCTTCGTCGTTCAGCACCATCAGTTCGTCGATGTCGCGCACGATCATACCCAAGTCAACCTTGGAATCGGTCGTTGCACCGCTGGGCCGTTTGCCGAGGAAATAATCCATCGTGTTGTCGTCGTCCGGCGACGGCGGAATATCCTCTCCGGCGTAAACACGGTGAATATTGGTCAGAAAAATATTGCCGGTGGAGTGCGTAACGCGCACCTGATCCTGCACATGCAGCGTTAGCTGAAAATCGTCGCGCCAGTTGCGGCCGTCGAAGCCGTTATCGGGAATCACCGGGTCCTGGAAGAAAATCCGCAAACCCTGGAAATCCTTGTAAATACGGTCGAGCACGATGATGTTCGGCGCGATCACCAGAAAATTGCGCGCTAAAGCGGAATCCGCTTCGTATGTTTTGTGAAAGAAACTCCACGCCAGCGCCAAGCTCATTACTTTGGTTTTGCCACTGCCGGTCGCCATTTTGATCACGTAACGCCGCCAGGTCTCGTCGAATAACTGCGCCGACACCATGCCGCTGCTGTCGAAGCGCATCAAATCGAATTTGTCTTTCGCATGAACGACATCGTAAAGATAAACGATGGTTTCCAGCGCCTCCCGTTGTGCGAAGAAATAACGGAACTCTTCCGTCGCGCCGTCAAACCGGGGCAGTAAGTGCGGCTCTTTGAACCACCAGTTCAGCAAGCTTTTGCTGGTCGCGCTGGCGCCTGCGTAGCCGCTATCGCGGAATTCCTTTACCTTCTTGCGCAACACCGCCACCAGCGGCGGCATCAGCTTATCCATGCCGCTTTCGCGCAGCGCTTCGTCAGCGGGGAACCAGCGGATATCGGGATTTAAAATAGCATAAGGAGAACTTGGAAAATCTGGATGAAGTGCCATTACGGGTTCTCCGCTATCAAATCTCGATACCTGTTGTTTGGGATATATATAGAAATTGGCGGTTTTCTATACAGGTTATTGGGGATATGTATAGAAATTGACGATTTTCTATACATGTTCTTTGGATGAGTATAGATTTTGTCATTTTTGATGCACGTTGCTTAGCAGATTATAGAGTGCCGTGTTGATGTAATAATTGTCGCGGCCTATTTTGTGCTTTTCCAGCAGCCCGATGGCGATCAATTGATCCAAATAACGAATCGCCGTAATACGGCTAACATTTAATTCAGTCATGACAAAATCGATTTTAGTGTATGGGTGGCGGAAAATGTTATTGAGCAAATCCTGACTGTAAATCTTGGGCAATTCGCTGCGCATTTTTTGTTTGAAGGTTTGCATGACTGTCTTAATGCCTTCGATCAGTGCCACAGTTTGCTTGGCAGTTTGTTCAACGCCTTCCAGCATGAACATCAGCCAAGGCTCCCAATCACCTGTATTACGCGTGGCTTGCAGCAAGCGGTAATAATCGCTTTTGTTCTGATTGATATACCGGCTCAGATACAGCACCGGGATTTTGAGTAGTCCTTGTTTGACTAAATACAGAATATTGATAATACGGCCGGTTCTCCCATTGCCATCATAAAAGGGATGAATGCTTTCAAATTGATGATGAATCACCGCCATTTTGGTTAATGGATCCCAACCGCACAAGTCATCGTCATTGATGAAGCATTCCAAATTGGCCATCAGTGCAGTGATTTCATCCGCGTGTTGCGGCGGCGTATAAACGGTTTCTCCGGTGAGATCGTTTTTCAGCGCGGTGCCCGGTAATTTGCGAAAACCCGCGCTATTTTCTTCGATGGTTGCCTGAATATACAGCACATCATTATTGGTCAGTAAGCCGTTCGCCTTAACCTGTTGAAAACCATAATGCAAAGCACTGGCGTAATTATGCACTTCCTTGGCTGCCACACTGGCAAACAGTTTGGCAACGCTATCGCTGCGGTACAAATCGTCATGCGTGGTGATGATGTTCTCGATCGCGGAGCTGTCTTTGGCCTCTTGCAACGAGAGCGTGCTGATGAGAATGCCCTCGTTCGGAATGCTCACTGCAACGCCTTTCAGTTCTGCCAAAGCCTGATGTGCCCTGGCAAGCTTCTTCAGTACTGCCGTGGTTTCTATTTCTTGCGGAAATGGCAGCAGCTTGAGGGTGCTCACACCGTCACCTCGATAATCGTCATGGTGTCGTTGCCGAAAATATCCACTACTTTCACCGCGATTTTGCGCCGTCCGGGCATGACTTCCTGGAATACGCTGGTTAGTTCCAGTGTGCGGTCTTTTTTGGTGCGGAAGCTTTGCCATTCGTTTTCGAACACGTAATCGCCGGTCCAGACCTCCTCGTATTCGGGCAGATTCATTTGCGGTGCTTCCAGTCCCGACAACTCGCCTTGACCAGATAATGCTTTCTGCACGCGGATGATCTCGCGCTTGCTCTCGAAATCGAAATCCACCGACCAGTAATCGATCCAATCCGTCCAGTGGCGCGTCAGTGGCTCGCGCGTGACGATGCCGTCCATGTCTTTGCTGACTTTGACGATCTGGCCTTTCTCCACGACGATTTTGCTGCCCTTATTTTTCAGCGTGGTTTCGGCGTTGGCGATGGAATCCTGCGAGTAAAACACTGAGAAATCAGTCAACTCGACCGCGACGCGAGCGGGCGCACCGCGCTGTGCCCCTACGATATGCGGCTTGACCTCGATGAACGCGACGTCGTGGAATACCACCTGGTTTTTTTCCACCGCGCGTTTGTCGAACACGTCGGCGGGGATGTATTTTGGTGCGATGTCGATGCCCTTGGCGCGCGCGTCGTCGAGCACATTCGGGAACAAACCCATTTCAAACTCGAAGCCAAGGATGTCGACCTTGGTGATGTGTTTCTTGCGGCATTCGAGGATGATTTCCTCGACATACAGCCGCGTCACCGGTAGATTGACCGGCCCGACCGCGACCAGCCGCGCGGCTTTCTTGCCGTGAAAACTGCTGAATCCGGTGATTTTTTCCGCTTGATACGCGCGCAGGATCAGATCGAGAAATGCGGTTTCCCGGGCTTCGAGCTGTTGCTGTTTTTCCGCGTCGCGCAAATCCGCATTCACGCCGAGATAATGCTGGCGTTCGTACTTGCCCAGGTTCAAGATCTCGAATGCGCGGTAATCCCTGCCTTCCGCCTTCAGTTGCCGCTGCACGCCGATCATGCGCTTGCGCGTGGTGTGAACGGCAAACTTGCCCAAATCGGTGGCGATCCATTTGCGCCCGAGCTTCTCAGCCACTGCCGCCGTGGTGCCAGAACCGCAGAAGAAATCGGCGATCAGGTCGCCTTCATTTGTACCTAGCTTGATAATTCTTTCTAACAATTCTTCGGGTTTTTGTGTGGCATAACCAGTGCGCTCAAAGGCTTGAGGTTGCACGGTATTAATATCGAGCCACAAATCTTGTAAGGGAACACCCGGCATTTCATCAAGATAACGCTTTTGTTGTGGCACTGTGTTTGGTTTTGTTTGAATAATTCGACCTTGTTGATAGAGTTCTTCCATCTTTTCGCGTTTAAATCGCCAGAAACGTGTAACGCCAAGAAATTCATAGCTCGGATTGCCTTTGCTTGCTCCACCGGGGCCGGTTATGTCACTTAGGCGATATTTTCTACCTGTTTTCGGTTCAATATGTTTGTAAAAGGCATCTACATATTCTTGCGAGTAAGGCTGGTATTGCATATTCCATGTGAATTGCTCCGACTTTGAATACAGCAAAATAACATCGTGGATTCGCCCCATGTGCTGTGAGCCTTGCCCAATATCACTGTGTGCGGTTTGACGCCGCCAAATTATCTGATTAACAAAATTTCTCCGATCAAATACCTCGTCGACGGCTAATCGGACATGTTGGCTGATGTTCCAACCTATGTGTAAGAAGAGTAAGCCATCCTCCGCCAGCAAATCGCGCATCAGCACCAGCCGTTCGTAAATCATGCTGATGAACGAATCCGCGCCTTTGCCCCAGGTGTCGCGGTAGGCGATTTCTTCTAGGATGTTGGGTTTCTTGGTGAAGGTGTCGCCGCCGATTTCGATGTCCATCGAAAAATCCGCGCCGACGTCGAACGGCGGGTCGATGTAGATCAACTTCAGGCCGCCTTGCTGTTCGATGGTTTCGCGCAGCGGGCCGTTTTTCAGGCTGGACAGAATCAGCTTGTTGTCGCCCCAGATCAGCTTGTTGGTCCAGCCCTTGAGCTGCCGCCCGCGCGGGTCGAGATCGAATAGGCCTGGTTGAATCGCAGTATCGGCAAGTTTCTCGGCGCGCGGCTCGTCAACCTGCTCGATGGTCTGAAACGGCAGCACGATATTGCACACTTCGTTGCTCTTGCCGTTCCACACCAGTTCCACTTCGCGTTTGCCGTCGAACAGCAAGAAGCGGTACTTGTCCGGCAGCGGTTTGTCCGCTTCTAGCAATTTGATGATGTCGCGCTTCTCGTTGTCGGTTAATTTCATGGTGAATTCCGGCTAGATCAGAAACAGCAACGCCAGCCCAAGACCGGCGGCGCAGGCCAGCATGCCGGATACGCATTGTCGGGCGAGAAAACGGCTGCCGATGAAGAAAATCAGGCCGAGTTTGAAGCCGATGTTGGAGAGTATCGCGAGCGTGATTGCGGTGATTGCTTGGGTCGCTTCCAGCTTGCCCAGCTCGAACAGATGCAGGCTCGATAGCGTAATGGCGTCGACATCGGTCAGGCCGGAAACAAGCGCGACGGCATACAAACCGCTGCTGCCGGCGATGTCGGAAAGCCAGGTGGAAAAAAACAGCACACTGCCGTAGATCAGGCCGAAAGCTGCTGCGGCGCGGATTTCGGTGGGGTTTTTGATTTCCGGTATCGGCACTTCTTGTTGCTGATTCAGCTGGAACCACCAGTACGCCGCGATGCCTGCCCCGAGCAGGAAGCCGCTGCCTAACACGGGTAGCAACTGCGGCAGAATGGCGGGCGAGGCAACCGCGCTGATGATGGATAAACGTAGCAGTACCGTCAGATTGGCGACCAGGATAACGACCACGGCGAGTTGTGTGAAGTTCTGGTTTTCTGCGGTACGGCGTGCGTATACCAGTGTCGTGGCGGTACTGGATACCAGCCCACCGAATAAACCCAGTATCACACCATGCCGCTGGCCGATCAGTTGCAGCGCGACATAACCTGCCAGACTGACACCGGAGATGAGAACCACCATCAACCAGATCTGGTGCGGGTTGATCGCTTCATACGGGCCGTAATTGTGGTCCGGCAGGATCGGTAGAATGATGAACGTCAGCACGGCGAACTGTAGCACTGAAATTAAATCGCGCCGGGTGAGCTTTTCCGTAATGCCGTGCAATTCCGCTTTGAAGTACAGCAATACCGTGGTGATAATCGCCAGCATGATCGCCAGTGTGCTGTTGCCGTACCACACCGATGCGCCCAGACCATAGCAGACGAGAATGGCGGCGATCGTGGTGGTGCCCGGGTCGGCGTTGTCGTCTTTGACACGCGAATACGCAGCCACCATCATCAAGCCGACGACCAATAAACCGCCGAGCAATAACCAGGGCGTGGCTTTTTCCGACAGCATCGCAGCCAGCGTGCCGAACATCGCGACCAAGGCGAATGTTCTGAGTCCGGCGCGCGATCCCGGGTTGCGTTCGCGTTCCAGTCCGATCAATAAGCCAATCGCAAGGCTGGTCAGGAAATGCGGTAAAGCGGCCAATTCGCCATTCAACGTGAATTCAGTGTGCATCGCCGGTCACCGGGTTATCTGCATGAAACCAATGTTCCAGCAGGAATTGTAAGGATGATTTGCCATTATATTCATTGATCTGCAATCGATAAACCGCATCGATCACATCCGGCAGCGGATCGCTGTGGAAAAACAGAATGCCGTCGTAGGTTTCAGCCGATTTCCGCGCGGCTTGCGCTGCGTCACCGGCGCTTGCGGCATGCAGTTTTTTTAGCTTCAATTTCAAATGTTTTTCCCCGACGATGCGTTGGCTTTCGACATAAAAGCGCGCATTAAACGACGGCTGCGGGAAACCTTGCCCCCACACCTGGCGTTCGAGCGTTTCCGCCAATTCCAGCTTGATTTCGGAAAGCTCCAGATCACCGTCGGTTTCAATCACACGGGTTAAGTCAGCGGGTGTCAGCAGCGTTTGCGCAACCTGCTCGAACGCTGCGCGGAATGCTTCAAAAGCATCACTGTGAATGGTTAACCCGGCAGCGGCTGCATGGCCGCCGAATTTGCGGATTAATTCCGGATGATGTTTGGATACCAGATCGAGCGCGTCGCGCAAATGGAAACCGTTGATCGATCGCCCCGAACCCTTGATTTCGCCGTCGTTACCGGGTGCGAAAATGATTACCGGGCGGTGATATTTATCCTTGATGCGCGACGCGAGGATGCCAATGACGCCTTGGTGCCAATCGGCATCGAACAGGCAAATGCTGTGGGCGCTCTGGATGTCCGGCTGGCGGGCATTGAGCGTATCTTCCAGCTTGGAAAGCGCGCTTTCCTGCATGGCCGATTCGATTTCGCGCCGTTGCCGGTTCAATTCGTCCAGTTGCTTGGCGATGTCAGCCGCATACGCTTCGTCGTCAGTGATCAGGCACTCGATGCCCAGCGACATATCGTCCAGCCGCCCGGCGGCATTCAAACGCGGACCTAGCATGAAGCCCAGGTCATAGGTGGAAATTTGCCGGGCATCGCGCCGCGAGACCTGCATGAGCGCATTGATACCGGCGCATGCCTTGCCTTTGCGGATGCGCTGCAAGCCTTGCTGCACCAGAATGCGATTGTTGCTATCGAGCTTGACCACATCGGCCACGGTTCCCAGCGCCACCAGATCAAGAAAGCTGGCGAGATTGGGTTCCTGGCCTGCCGCGAAAGCGCCGCGCTGGCGCAACTCGGCGCGCAGCGCGAGCATCAGGTAGAAAATGACGCCTACCCCGGCGATATTTTTGCTGGGAAACGGACAACCGGGTTGATTGGGGTTGACGATCGTCAGCGCATCGGGCAATTGGTCGCCAGGCAGATGATGATCGGTGATCACCACCGGCATGCCGAGACGGTTGGCTTCTGCGACCCCGTCGACGCTGGCGATGCCGTTATCGACGGTGATCAGGATATCCGGTCGTTTGGTTTCGTACGCCAATCGCACGATTTCCGGCGTCAGGCCGTAGCCGTATTCAAACCGGTTCGGCACCAGATAATCGACGTTAGCGCCGAACTTGCGCAAGATGCGCATGCCGGTGGCGCACGCCGTTGCACCGTCAGAATCGTAATCGGCAATGATCAGCAGGCGTTTTTTTGCCGCGATGGCATCGGCCAGCAAGGCTGCCGTTGCGGTGATATTCTTCAGCTGCCCGAACGGGATCAGGCGCGTCAGTTCGGTTTCGAGCTGGCCGGAATCCTCAATGCCGCGCGCGGCGTAAATGCGCGCCAGTACCGGGGGTAATCCGCTACCGCTGAGTGTTTGGAAACTGTGCGGATCATACGGACGGATGGAGATTTTGGGCATGCGCCTGGCTGTAAGAAAAAATTTCGAGTGGTATTCTGTAAAAATTCAAAGTTCTAAACAAGGCAAGGCGCGAGTGAAAAATGCCGACGCAGCCTATACAGGATAGGTGAGGAAGCATTTTTTGCGCGCAACGCAGCATGGTAACGAAATTTGAATTTTTATTCTGCTGGAGTTTCCACGGTTGCCTCAAGCTTTTCCACTTTGAGCACATGCAAGCGGCGGCTATCGGCGCGCTGTACGGTGAATTTAAATGGACCGATGACAGCCGATTCGTTACGCACGGGCAAACGGCCGAACTTGCTGAGCACCAAACCGCCAATCGTGTCGAAATCTTCGTTACTGAAGTTTGCGCCCAGCACTTCATTGAAATTATCGATTTCGGTAATCGCCTTGACGCGATAGCGTCCGTCGGCTTCCATGACGATATTGTCCTCTTCTTCGTCGAAATCGTATTCGTCCTCGATTTCCCCAACAATCTGCTCGAGCACATCTTCGATCGTCACCAATCCGGCCACACCGCCGTATTCGTTGACGACAATCGCCATGTGATTGCGGTTGCTGCGGAAATCCTTGAGCAGCACGTTCAGCCGTTTCGATTCCGGGATGAATACCGCCGGGCGCAGCATGTCACGGATATTGAATTCTTCCGGGTCGGCGTAATAACGCAGCAGGTCTTTCGCCAGCAGAACGCCGATGATTTCATCCTCGGAACCTTCAATGACGGGAAAACGGGAATGCGCGGTTTCAATGACGAACGGAATGAATGTTTCCGGTTTCTTGCTGATGTCGACGACATCCATTTGCGAACGCGGCACCATGATATCGCGTGCCTGCATTTCGGAAACCTGCATGACGCCTTCGATCATGCTCAATGCGTCCGAGTCGAGCAGATTGCGCTCAAAAGCGGAGTGTAACAAGGTAATCAGTTGTTCGCGGTCTTCCGGTTTGCGGATCAGCATAGCGCCTAATCGCTCTAACCAGCCGCTTTTAGGTGAAGGGTCATCCATAGTATTTAAGAAGTTGAATGGGTAAAAATAAAAAAAGGGGATACATAATTATTGCGCAGCAACGGCACCGGTTGCTTCACTGTAAGGATCCGCATAGCCCAGCGCCGCCAGTATGCGGGTTTCCAGTTGTTCCATTTCCGCTGCAGCGGCGTCTTCAATATGATCGTAACCTTGTAAATGCAAAACGCCGTGCACGGTCAAATGCGCGTAATGCGCCAGCAGGTCTTTATGCTGTTGCTGTGCTTCTTGGCTGACAACCGGCGCGCACAGCACGATGTCGCCGGTCAGTGGTTGCATTTCGTCATAAACAAAGGTCAGTACGTTGGTCGCGTAATCCTTGCCGCGGAATTGCTGGTTTAGCTCGTGCCCTTCGGCTTCGTCCACCAGCCGCAATACGATCTCGGCTTCTTGCATCAGCGCGGCTTTGACCCAACGGCGGAATTGCGGCCGGGTGGGTACAGCGGAGCTACCGGTTACATATTGCACCATCAGTTTGAACGGTTTCTTTGTCTGCAAGGCGAATCAGGGTTCCTGCTTGTGTTTGTCGTGTTTCTCATAAGCATTGACAATGCGTTGCACTAAAGGATGCCGCACCACGTCCTCGGATAGAAAATGGGTAAAAGCGATGCCGCGTATCTCCTTGAGCACCTGTTGCGCTTCCACCAATCCGCTTTTCTGATGTTTCGGCAGATCGACTTGCGTCACGTCACCGGTAATGACCGCTTTCGAGCCAAGGCCCATGCGCGTCAAAAACATTTTCATCTGTTCCGGCGTGGTGTTTTGCGCTTCATCCAGAATGATGAACGACTGGTTCAAGGTGCGTCCGCGCATGAAAGCCAGCGGTGCGATTTCAATGGTATTGCGTTCAAATTGTTTGGCGGTTTTATCGAAACCCATTAAATCATACAACGCGTCATAGAGAGGGCGTAAATAAGGGTCCACTTTCTGGGTCATATCGCCGGGTAGAAAGCCCAGACGCTCTCCCGCTTCCACTGCCGGGCGCACCAGAATCAAGCGTGACACCAGGCCGCGTTCCAGCGCATCGACCGCGCTGGCGACTGCCAGATAGGTTTTGCCGGTACCGGCTGGGCCGATGGCGAACGTAATGTCGTGTTCCTGGATTTGTTGCAGGTATTGTGACTGACGCGGAGTGCGGCCATGCAAATTGCTGCGGCGGGTTAACAAGGTGAGCGCGGCGGGTTGCGTGGCGCTGGCGCCGTCGTCGTGGCCGCTGATTTGATCCGGTGTATCGTGCGGATTCAAAACTTCAATCAAGCCGAGCTGGATTTGTTCCAGACTGATATGGTGTTGCGACTGATTATAAAAATTGCGCAACGCCTGTGCCGCCAGTTGGGTTTGTCCGGAATTTCCCGATACGCTGAAATGTTCGCCGCGCCGGGAAATGGTGACATCCAATGCGGTTTCAACTTGCTTGAGATTCTCATCCAGTGCGCCGCACAAATTGGCGAGACGCTGGTTGTCGGCGGGTGTAAAAGAAATTTCCAGGGGTGTCGGTTTCAAAGTCGGCTGTTGCAGTTACGATAATGCGATTCTCTCAGCGGGCGCGATACTTTGCAAGTGCAGAACCTTGCCGCGGATGTGTTTTTATCCATGCACAATTTCGCCACGTAGCGTATGCGACCGTGCTTCGGTGATGCGCACGTTGACAAAACTGCCCACCAGC
Organism: Nitrosomonas oligotropha; assembly: GCA_008015635.1. Taxonomy (GTDB): domain Bacteria; phylum Pseudomonadota; class Gammaproteobacteria; order Burkholderiales; family Nitrosomonadaceae; genus Nitrosomonas; species Nitrosomonas oligotropha_B. Next base: position 623 of record SSFX01000060.1, on the reverse strand, counting down.
GCGGGATCACTGGCCAGATTAACGACGCGGTTGTTATCGGTGCGACCGAAAAACTCACCGGCATTTTTTTTGGATACACCTTCCAATAACACACGCTGTATCGATCCGACCATCCCCAAGCTGATTTTGCGGGCTTGCTGGTTAATTTGCGCTTGCAAGCGTTGCAGCCGCTCCAGCTTCACTTCCGGTGGCGTATCGTCGGGCAGATCGGCGGCGGGTGTGCCGGGGCGCGGGCTGTAGACAAAGCTGTACGATTCGTCGAAATTCATGTCTTCGATCAGTTTCATCGTTGCGTTGAAATCCGCTTCGGTCTCTCCGGGGAAACCAATGATGAAGTCGGAGGACAACGAAATATCCGGGCGGATCGTGCGCACCTTGCGGATGATCGACTTGTATTCCAGCACGCTGTAGCCGCGTTTCATTGCCGCCAGAACCCGGTCGGAACCGGATTGCACCGGCAAGTGCAAATGGTTGACCAATTTAGGCAGCTGGCTGTAAGCCTGAATCAAACGCGCGGTGAATTCCTTCGGATGGGATGTGGTGTAACGGATGCGTTCAATCCCCGGAATTTCGTGCAGATATTCCAGCAGCAGGGCAAAATCCGCAATCTCGCCGTCGTCCAT
>SSFX01000041.1:0-71726 GCA_008015635.1 Nitrosomonas oligotropha | reverse complement strand
GCGGGATTGTTCTTCATGGCACCAAAACAGCGTGGTCTTTTAACTGTTCCGGTCACACTGGCTCAAGCCGAACCGAGATTAAAATCAAGCATTGCGCTACCGTTATATTGCTGCAAATTACGTTCGGCAATGCGCAATTTATGCAGCAAAATGGTCAGTTGCGAATAAAACTCGTCACTGGCAATCAATTGTTGCCATTCATCCCCATCCGGATCATCCTCGTCCAGATTACGCCAGAAGAGATTGCAGAATGTATTGAATGGAACCGGCTGACCAGCGATCAAATCCGCCTTTGTTTTATGATTAATCCAACGCTGCCGCCTTTTGATCAAATCCTCCGCGCCAGCGCACACAACAACGGACAGATAAGCGTATAAATCCGTCGTGCTGCGAATGCTCTGAAGTTCGGGAAATTTTCTTGTGTTGATCGCTCTAGCAATCAATGCCTGCAGCGCCATAGTAGAAACTTTAAGACTTACACCCGTTTGTAATACGTAAATTTTGTCGAGGTACATAGGTCATCAAAAATAAAGAAGGAGCTGTAACCAATAAATCATTCGATTAAGAATCGGGAGTAAGGGTCACTGGTACGTAAATTCTCCGGTAATAAAGCTTTCTATTCGCAACGGATGAGCATTTTCGCCACAGTATCTGGTTCGGTCGAGCAGCACTGCAATTTCAGCAAGCGGCACATCGTCCTCATCTTTTCAAGGATACCGGCGCCCGCCTCACTTGCCAATACAATTGAAGTAATGACGGTTCATACAATTTCAAGTGCTAGTGAGCGTGATGTTCTCTCCCTGCTCCACTCGATTCATGCTGTTCTGGATGAGTACCGGCAAATAGGAGCTCACACGGCGGCAAGACAAGCAATCACTTCGTCATCGCTCACTTGCGGAAAATCCGTATAAAACTGCCCGACAGCATAAAAATCATCGGGCGTTGACAAACAAACGATGCGATCGGCTTTGCCCTGCAATTTCTTCAGTGTTTCCGGCGGCGCCACCGGTACGGCACAGATCAATTCCGCCGTTTTCTGATTGCGCAAAGCATGCAATGCAGCAATCATGGTCGAGCCGGTAGCCAGTCCGTCATCAACGACAATCACAATGCGCCCTGCGGGATCTATCGGTGCACGCTCGGGCGTATAGTGCGCGCGCCGTTGCCGGATGGTTTCCAATTGCGCCGATACTTCCTGATCGATGTACGCCTGATCGGCACCGGCCCGCGCGGCATATTCCGTCAAATACACCCAGCCGCTTTCATCGACGGAACCGATTGCATATTCCGGGTTACCGGGAGCGCGGAGCTTACGCACCAGCACCACATCCAGTTCGCCGTTCAGCCGCTGCGCAATCGCCTTGGCCATCGGCACCGCGCCACGCGGGATGGCGAGTACCAGTGGATTTTTATCGCGATATCCGGACAATGCGTCCGCCAGTTTCCCGGCTGCTGCCATGCGATCGGCGAAAATCATGCTGTGCTCCTTATCGTCATTTAAATAGAGCGCCGGTGCGAAACCGATTGGCGCCTTGAATCTCCAGAGAATCTGGCGATTTCCTCGAAGATGGGGGCACTATCGGACTTGTGTCCGGCATGCAAAGCCCGCTTGCGCTTCATCCACACGGCTTACTCTTTGATCAATCGCAACGATCGTTCAGATTGATACATTTCTTGCGGCAAAAATACTACAATAAAACTACATTTTTATAAAGTGATTAAAAAATGAGCTCATCGTATTTTGAACACGATGCCGACATCGGGATTATCGGCCGCGGCCTGACCATCGAACAATCGTTTGAGGCGGCGGCGCATGCGGTTTTCGCGATTATCACCAACATTGAAGCGGTACACCCTCAGACAGCGGTGGCACTCGAATTTGAAGAAGCCGACCTTGAGCTGGCGCTGGTGGTTTGGCTTAATCTCATTTTAGGAAAGGCACGGGAACTCGGCATGGTGTTCAGCCACTTTCACATCCAACGCCAGAATGATCATTGGCATGCCAAAGCCGCCGGGGAAAAATGGCACGACGGCTTGGAACGCGGCGTGGAAGTCAAAGGTGCAACGCTGACCATGCTCGCGGTAAAACCAATTGGCCCGATCTGGGAATCCCGTTGTGTGGTGGACGTATGAATCTACAACAATTACAACAGCTGCACACTTATCTTTGGACACTACCCCAGGCATCCGGCGATAAACGCGCGCAAGTCCTGCTGTACGGCAGCGCACCGTTGCTCGAAAGCATGGACGACAAAGTGCTGGAACAAATCGCCCATGTCGCCGCATTGCCCGGCCTGGTTGGCGCGGCGATGACCATGCCGGACGCGCATTGGGGTTACGGCTTTCCCATCGGCGGCGTGGCGTCATTCGACGCCGAACAGGGCGGCATTATTTCAGCCGGCGGTGTCGGTTTCGATATTTCCTGCGGCATCCGCTGTCTGCGCAGCAATCTCGATGTGCGCGATGCGGCGCCCTACTTCAATCAACTGGCCGACCGGTTGTTCGCCACAATCCCTGCAGGCGTCGGCGAAGAAGGCCATATCAATCTCAACCCGAAACAACTTGATCAAGTGTTGCTGGGCGGTGCACAATGGGCTGTAAAACAGGGCTACGGTGATCTCGCGGATCTGGACTATGTGGAAGAAAACGGCTGTGTCTCCGGCGCGGTGCCGGGCAACGTATCCGAGCTGGCGAAAAAACGCCAACGTGGCGAAATGGGCACGTTGGGTTCCGGCAATCATTATCTGGAAGTGCAAGTCGTGGAACGCATTTACGACAACGTTACGGCGCAGGCTTTCGGTCTGCGCGAAGGCCAACTGGTGATTTCCATCCACTGCGGTTCGCGTGGACTCGGTCATCAGATCGGCACCGATTACCTGGTGATGCTGGCTAAAGCGGCCAGCCGTCTCGGCATCCATCTGCCCGACCGCGAATTGGCCTGCGCCCCGATCAAATCGCCGGAAGGCCAACAATACCTCGGGGCGATGAATGCCGCGATCAATTGCGCGCTGGCTAACCGGCAAATTCTGACGCATCTGACCCGCGAAACATTCGCCGAAGTCTATCCCCAGGCCTCACTGGAAACACTGTTCGACATCTCGCACAACACCTGCAAAGAAGAGCAACACGAAGTGGACGGCAAAACCCGCTTGCTGCATGTACACCGCAAAGGCGCCATGCGCGCTTTCGCACCCGGACATTCCAAATTACCGGCACGATACCGTGACGTGGGGCAACCGGTCATCATCGGCGGTAGCATGGGTACCGGTTCGTACATTCTCGCCGGCACCAGCACCAATCAGGCATTTGCTTCGTGCAGCCACGGCGCGGGCCGCGCCATGAGCCGCAACCAAGCATTGAAACACTGGGATGGCCGGACCTTGATCAATGACCTCGAACGGCAAGGCATCCTGATCCGCACCCGTTCGATGCGCGGCGCGGCGGAAGAAGCACCGGGCGCTTACAAGGATGTCGATCAGGTGGCCGAGGTCACGGAACAAGCGGGACTGGCGCGTAGAGTCGCTTTTCTGCGCCCCAAAGTATGTATCAAAGGATAGTTGTTACCGGAAACGTTTAACTCAATTCAATAGGAGGAAAATTTCATGGAAGTCACACTGCAAATCACCACGCGCGATATCCCCCATTCCGAAGCGCTCGAAAGTCACATCCGCGAAAAAGCGGAAAAACTGGAGAAGCTTTATCCGCACATCACCAGCTGCCGGATCGTCGTCGAGCTTCCGCACAAACACCACCATCAGGGCCGGATGTTTGACGTGCACATCGACATGACGGTACCCGGCAGCGAAATTGTGGTCAATCGTGTTGCCAATGAAGATGTCTACGTCGCGGTGCGCGATGCTTTCGATGCCGCCAAACGCCAACTGGAAGATCATGCTAGCAAATAACGCGGCGATACCAGGCTCATGCCCCGGTACTGTATGAAAAAGTGACTCAGTTATTCAAAACGGAAGGTTATAAAACAAAATCCGGCGCAAACGTTTGGAAGGCAACCGGAAAAAGACGATCAGATCCTGATCGTCTTCTCTAAATCAACGCGTTATCAAGCAGTAAAGATAAAATCAGTTGCATCGAGAACAGTAGAAGGAACACCATTCAGGACTACCTGAGTATCATTGCCAAGACCGAAAGTTGTGTAGACAAATCCTTTGCCACCACCTCCGGCTATCTTCAACTGACCGAAGCTAGTAATACCCGTATCAGCAGCAATCTGGATTTTATCGAAACCATTGGTGAAATCAGAGATAGTATCGCCACCACCTCCCTTGGAGAAGAAAAATATATCTTTACCCAAACCACCGAGCAGGATATCGCTACCTCTCTCGCCTGCCAGCCAGTCATTGCCAGCTCCACCCTTCAGCACATCGTTACCATCATTCCCTTTGATGCGATCATCACCGGCTGTGCCGTTCAAGGTTTCGGATCTTGAGGTGCCGAATAGTTCTACCCCATCTTCAACCCCCATCACTTCGATAAACACAGTCGCTGTATCACTACCGCCATTGCCATCGGATACGGTGTAAACAAAACTATCAGTCGCGCTCTCTCCGGCGTTAAGGTAATCGAATGCTCCATTGGGATTGTAGTTAAAAGTACCATCGTCATTGTTTATTACTAGACCTCGCGTATCTGTAGTATCAAGAGCAGAAATATGTAGAACATCGCCATCCCCATCACTGTCGTTGGCCAGAACATTTGCCGTTGTAAAAGCGCTATCTTCATCGGTTAAAAAACCTTCCGGCAAAAAATTCCTGCCGTCATTTTCAGCCAAGGGCACGGCATTACCCAGATAACGAATGTAGGTTCCGTTTTCTACAACTTCAGTCTCAAAACTCGCCAGCCGAAAATTACCTTCAAGCGCAATCGTAATATCCTCTATGCCATCGCCGTCAACGTCATAACCCAAAATCGCCGATCCTTTACGACGAGATAAATCATCGTTAGCGATTTCCTCTCCAACCACAAAAATAGCATCATCAATACCAAATTCTCTTATACTTCCGTCATTTAGCGATCGAACGCTGCCCATTATTAAATTTTTCCCACTCTTCAGATCGACGGACGCCCCTGGCTCACGCATCAATACAACAGCATCCTCGACCCCATAAAGATCCATCCGAAAAGTAGGGTTATCAACAGCAACGATTGGACCTGTCATCATCGATACACCGCCGAGGCTGTCTAAAAACCCGGCCAAAGCATTAATAGAGCCAACTGTATTTTCTGGAAGGCTAGCAATCGAATCGAGTAGGAAATCACCAATTGAAATCGTCGTTGATAGGAATGCTTTCGTGCCAGCGATACGTGCATTGGTCGTAGCAACATCTATGGCCTGCAACGTCTCATATAAAGCCGTACTTAACTCCCAAAAATTAATTATTGCGTTAACTACACTAACTAAAGAAAAGCCAACTGTATCTCTCAAACCCTCGAGAGTAGCGCGGCTGTCAAATATACTCTCGATCGCATCGGCTATCGCTTCGCCCGTTGCATCTGGCAAATTCAAGACACTTGACAAAGTATCCATTGCGGTCAAAAGATTATTAAGCGGACCACTAGCAGGTAGAAAATCCGGTAATGCTAATCGCGAATCCAGCAAGATAGAAAGTGCCTCAGGGATGATGTCCCATGCTTCTCGCAAGAAGCTGAGTATCTCATTAAGAGCATCGGCAAATTCAGTATCACCACCTCCAATTGGAGTCAGCAGAGAGAAATCTGGGTTCAAAAACTCTACAAGGTTCGGGCCATTTTTAACGACCTTAACTTCGGTCTTTGGATAGTCAGAGCTACTCAATATTAGTTCAGGCGTCGCCAAAGCATATAACTCTGAATTAAACCAATGATTTGCATGTGTTCGCCCAAAAACCTCTAAAATGGATGGATCAGGCGAAATCATAAAATCGTAATATACAAAACCGTCTGGAGTCGGAGTCAACGTGTTTCCAGTCAAACTCACAATGTCACCATGTGACACAAAGTGTTTGACTTCTACGTTATCGAAATCTGAAAAGGACACACGATCTAGCTCAGCATTTGGTATTCCAGCGGTATTGAATGTCGAAAGCTGTCTCGGTATGTTTTTTTCATCTATGGCTTGAATCGCGGCATACTGAGCCTGCGCGCCACCTTGACTGTGACCTGTAATGGCAATCCCCTCTGTAGTAGCAAGCCACTGCCTAAGTGTCGTATTTCCATCTCGGTCAAACGAATCAAGCGCAGAATTGAATTCGGCAAGACCGACTCCACCTGGTCGAAAATTTTGAAGCCAATCATCACTTATTATTTTAATACCTGTAGTACCCCGAATTGCTAAGACAGGGCCATAAGTCTCATGATCAAGCACAACAGCGACGAATGTATCTGGCGCAAAAAATCCAGAAGGTGCAAACACATACGCTACTGACCATCCATCGAGGAAGGTCCCTTTTATCGTGGCTGCGTTAGGCAATTGACCCGAATAAGCCGTTTCCTTTGCAAAATATTCGAGCAGGTACTGCGGCACGGGACTGTATTTCGGTTCGACAGGCGTCTCGTCGCTTTCCACATAGGCAACCGTCGCATCTGACGTATTTCCACTGGAGTCTGTAACAGCAAACCCAATGTTGTCGAATTCACCATCTGCTCCGGAGACAAACGCCCAGTGATCAATCTGCGACAAGGGGATGTTGGGGATCGTAGTTCCCTCATCTTGAGTCACTGGGCTTCCGTCCAACGTCAAGTATCCGCCGCCAACACTTTGGTCGACCACAGAAAACTCAAGGATGTCGGCCACACCGTCTGGATCACTCCAGGAAAACAATGAGCGTAGTGGCGTGCTCGTTCCCGGTAAAACCGTAATCGATGAAGCCGTCGCAGTTGGTGTTCCGGTGTTCACCAGCGATATGTGTGTTCCACCCGCCGATGCAGGCACAATAACAAAGTCACCCGCGGAGAAACTTCCCTGCAAGGTGAAAGTGCTCTCTGCCGTCCCATTCAGATCGACGTCAATGCCGATGACGGAGTTTCCTGCACTGGGGACAATTTGAAGATTGGCGATACTCAAGTTGACGTCAGTCACCCGCAGCGCATCCGGGGCGGAGAAATCTTCGATCAAATCACCGTCGAGATCCGATAGGCTGCCTTCAAAGATATCTGCACCAAAGCCGCCCAGCAGGATATCGGCACCGGCATCACCAATAAGCACATCGTTACCATTGAGCCCCAGAATACGATCATCAAGCCGTGTACCAATCAGCTTCGATGGGTTGCCGGGTAACCCATTGTCGTCTCCTGGCGTCCCTGTGACGATAAGGCCCGATATTGATGAATCAAACGTCAACGTGAGGTCGGAGAACACGATGTTCTCGATACCCGTCAGCCGATCCACACCGTCGGGCGCGGTCAGACGATTGTCATAGACATCAATGCCTTCGCTTCCGAGTACAACCGAGTACTGACTGCGCTGTCCTGAAAAACGGGCGACATCACCGGCTGACCCCGATGCGCTGTTATCGGATCCACCGTCTATGCGGTCATTGCCACCGCCGCCGATAAATTCATCGTCCCCGTCGCCGCCGCTCAGGTCGTCATCGCCGTCTCCACCGAGCAGTTTGTCATTCCCTGAGCCGCCGAGCAACGTGTCGTTTCCGCTGCCACCATCCAAGGTATCAGCACCTTCGTCACCGCTCAGAAAATCATCTCCGCCTCCTGACAACAACGTGTCATTGCCAATCCCGCCAAACATACGCTCAGTGCCACTGCCTGTGTTTGCAGCCTGAATGAGATCATTTCCGGCATTTCCAGCAAAGATCAGATTGGTCAAAGGACCTGACGAATTTACTACCGTTATCGTGTCGTCACCGTCGCCACCGCTAACCAGATCGTCGATTGCACCAGCGACCCAACGGTAAGTGATTATGTCGTTTCCAGCGCCACCTGAAATGCTACCGCTCGCATCGACCGTATCGTTGTTCTCCCCAGCATCAATCGTGTTGGCGCCATCGGTATCAATGATTGTGTCTACGCCTGCGCCGCTGGAAATTGCATCATTCCCCTCGCCGCCGAAAATTACGTCGTCACCGGTTCCGCTTGTGACCGTATCATTACCGTCGCCGGCCTCAATTCTATTGTTGCCATTGCCGGCATCAACAGAGTCATTGCCAAACCGGGCTTTAATGACATCATCGTTTTCAGTGCCGACAATTACATCGTCTACATCCGAACCAATGATGTATAGGCCAACTCCCAGCGTAGACACCGAATAGTCACCATCAGAAAAGCGGAATAGTTCAACTTTTCTGACCATATCTTCTTCGGATCCGTCTAAAGCGGTAACGCGTAGAAGTGACGGATCAATCGCGTCGGTAGTGACCACATAGTCAGCGCGCGCACCTTCAAAAACAGCTATATCACCGATACCACCAGCGCCAAGAAGATCGTTTCCGCCATCGAGCGTGTCATTACCAGATGAGCCGGACAGTATGTCGTCACCCTCATTCCCCGACAGCACATCGTCCCCAAGCTGCCCAAAGAGGCTGTCATTGCCTTCACCGCCGGAAAGATCATCGCCTTCACTTCCGCCGAAAAGCAAATCATCTCCGGTTCCACCAAGCAGAGTATCCGCGCCTTCGTCACCCTTAAGAGTGTCGTTACCGTCGCCACCCACCAACAGATCCAAGCCTTGCAAACCGATCAGCAAATCGTTGCCAGCTAACCCGAAAATTTGATCGTTCAGGATCGACCCGGTAAGTGCATCCGGGTTACCCAACTCGCCATTGTCATCACCAGAAGTACCGGTAATCACGAGCCCTACAAACTCTGTAGCCACATCGGCATCGCCGTCTGAAAATCGAATCGTTTCTACATTGGTGACCCTATCAGTACCGTCGGGAGAGCTAAGCCGATTATCGAATATCGTCAAGCCAATTTCATCGCCGACAACGGAATAATTCGCCCGTATTCCGCTGAACACAGCAATATCGCCCAGGGTTCCCGAGGCACTGTTGTCTGCGCCGCCATCAATGGTGTCGTTGCCCTCTCCGCCGTTCAGCAGGTCGTCTCCGTCGCCACCGTCCAGGCTATCCGCGTCCCAGCCACCGATCAGCGTGTCATCGCCTGCGCCGCCATCAATTGTGTCAGCGTCCGCGAACCGAGTGTCCCAGTGGCTCGCATCGAGAAAGTCGTTACCGCTTCCCCCAAACAATTGGTCGTTGCCTTGGTTGCTCCGGATCGTGTCGTTGCCAGCACCACCGATCATCGTCTCGTTGCCGCTGCGGTTATATCCCGTATTGGAGTTGATTAGGTCGTCACCATCACCACCGTCGAGCGTTACGCTCGCAAGGAAATCGCCTGCGTACAGCGTGTCATTCCCGGCGCCGCCGCGCAGGACGTCGTTCGTGCCTCCTCCACCATAAGACAGGTTGTCGTTCCCCTCACCGCCATCAGCGATGCCAGTAACCGTAGATGCACCGTACAACGTGATGCTGTCGTTATCTGCACCACCGTCCAATGATCCGGTGCCCAGCAGCGTGTCGTTGCCGTCACCTCCCAGCAACGTGTTGTTCTCACCGTCATTGTCTTCCAGATGATCCGAACCCAAACCACCCGACAATGTGTCCACCCCCGCACCACCGCTGAGGTAATCGTCATTGGCACCGCTGGTCAGTCTGTCATCACCTTCGCCGCCCAACAAGCGGTTGCGCCCATCGCCACCGTCGATGGTGTCATTGCCAAATCCACCGGTAATGACGTCATCGAACGCCGTGCCCGTCAGCGACTCGTCGCTGTCCGTACCGACCTGGTATTGGCCGATGTCCAGCATCGCGGCCGCATAATCCGCGTCTGAGAACCGCAGCGTCTCAACGTTGCGTACCAGGTCCTCTTCGCCGCCGAGCGTTGACACCACTCTAAGGGCGCTCGGGTCGGATGCATCCCGAGCAATGACATAGGTGTTGCGATCCCCCGAGAATACGGCGATATCACCCTTGGTTCCCAAAGCGCTGTTGTCTGCGCCGCCATCAATGGTGTCGTTGCCCTCTCCGCCGTTCAGCAGGTCGTCTCCGTCGCCACCGTCCAGGCTGTCAGCGTCCCAGCCACCGATCAGCGTGTCATCGCCTGTGCCGCCATCAATTGTGTCAGCGTCCGCGAACCGAGTGTCCCAGTGGCTCGCATCGAGAAAGTCGTTACCGCTTCCCCCAAACAATTGGTCGTTGCCTTGGTTGCTCCGGATCGTGTCATTGCCAGCGCCACCGATCATCGTCTCGTTGCCGCTGCGGTTATATCCCGTACTGGAGTTGATTAGATCGTCTCCATCACCGCCGTCGAGCGTTACGCTCGCAAGGAAATCGCCTGCGTACAGCGTGTCGTTCCCGGCGCCGCCGCGCAGGATGTCGTTCGTGCCTCCTCCACCATAGGACAGGTTGTCATTACCATCTCCGCCATCGGCGGTGCCAGTGATCGTGGATGCGCCATACAACGTGATGCTGTCGTTGTCTGCACCACCGTCCAATGACCCGGTACCTAGCAGCGTGTCGTTGCCGTCACCCCCCAACAACGTGTTGTTCGCTCCGTCATTGTCTTCCAGACGATCCGAACCCAAACCACCCATCAGTATGTCTACGCCCGTGCCGCCGATCAGCCGGTCGTCATCTTCCCCGCCGTCGAGCGTGTCGTTATCCGCGCCGCCGTCGAGAACATCGTTCCCGCGCCCGCCCAGCAGCGTGTCGCTACCTTCAAGACCATTGAGAATGTCGTTGCCATCAAAACCACTCAGCGTGTCATCGCCAACCGTTCCATTCAATGCGTCGTCAAAATTCGTGCCGGTAATATTTGTCATGTTCTATTCGTGCTCCATATAAAAAACTAAAGAGAGGCCACATACGGATGGCATCAAGTTATGCTCGTGCTTATCTGGTTGTTACCCACCCCCACTTCACATAAAAAGTTTGAGGTATTGTGACGAAGATGAGCTAAAGATTTTAGTGAGGTTTCAATCGTGCCAATTGCGATTTCCAATTTCCAATCACCACCCAAGGTAGCATTGCCCGTTAAATCATCGCCGCCACATCTGCGCCCGCGAGAAGTGCCAGCCGATCAATGAATAGGCATCCTTGATCGCCCTGTGCAACATCACATCCATAGAGCAACAGATCACCAGATGCCGTCAGGCTGCTGCCGATGTCACCAAGCTGGCTGCGGTAACTATCGATGCTATTCTGATCAAGATCGGTATTTCCCAGATAAAGCACGCCTTGTGAGCCATGCGAAATGATCTGGATGAAATCGAGATCTGGGTAATCCGATAAAATGGCTTGCATTTGTTCGATGCCATCCTGTTAGGGATTGAGCAGAAATGCTTTGCTGTCTACCGGCAAAGCGGCTATCAGCCGCTAATAATCCGCCACACGTGAATCGATGAAATAGATAGGGTTTGTTGTCATGATTTTTTCTCTTATTTTTAGAATGCGCCCATCGCTTCAGGCTGTTATTTTTTAGCGGTTTATTGATTAGCGGTCAGGAATTCGGAGGTCATTTCGAAGTGATTGATCGCACAAACCATTTCATTTTTTTAGATTTTTACGTAGTGCTGACTGTTTTTATACGTAGGGCAGTGTATCAAGGCATACGTAGGAAATATAGAAGCCATTTGTCCTCAATATTCCTGTCTCCACAATAATTTAGCGGGATAAATATCCCAGTCCTCAGCGCTATGATCCATTTGATTTATTCGTGTACGTTCCTCGATAATCCTTATGAATTAGCACACATGATCATAGTGCTTGACAAAATTATCAAAGCGCGCAAGATGGAACAGATGTTCAATCTTTCACGAACGTATGGCTGAACGTGAAAGGATAAAAAAATGACTTCTCATTCAAACTGAAACAGTTGCAGCAGAAGGAGGGATTTATCATGAGCACAAAAAACACCCCCCCTGGTTTTCATCAAATTACGCGGCATGACGGTGTTTTCCAGGAACAAATTCACGATGCTTATCAAATCAAAGACAAGCTCCCCGAACCCACCGTTTGTCCGCTATGTAGCGCGGTATTTCATAAAGGCCGGTGGCAATGGCTTGCTGCGCCGGTCAATGCGCATCAGCACAACTGTCCGGCCTGCCAGCGTATTCATGACCAGTATCCGGCTGGATTCCTAACTTTGCACGGTGGTTTCTTCCACGCACACCGGGATGAAATCATGCATTTGATACAGCACGTTGAGAAAAAGGAAAAAACCGAGCACCCGCTAAAGCGGATCATGGCGATGGAGATAAAAGATCACGAAGTGCTGATCACCACAACCGACATTCACCTCGCGCGCGGTATCGGTGAAGCCATCCACGATGCGTACCAGGGTGAGCTGGAGTTTCACTATAACCCAGCGGAAAATCTGTTGCGCGTGCATTGGTCACGTTGAACCGAGAATCTAGCCGTTTTCCCATAACAACCAGAAAGGAGAAATCAAATGTCTGCCGGTGAAATTTGCAATCGTGAAGTCATTGTTATCCAACGGGATGCAACCATTGTGGAAGCTGCCAAACTGATGCGCCAGTTTCATGTCGGCGCGCTCATCGTGGTTGAAAAGCGTGACGGCCGGCAGATTCCGGCTGGCGTTGTCACGGATCGCGATCTGGTGGTAGAAGTTGTGGCAACGGAATTGGACGCAGCCGTCATCACCGTTGGCGATATTATGGCGGCGGAAGTATTTACCATTAAGGAAAGCACCGCATCGCATGAAGCCATCGAATTCATGCGCCGCAAAACCATCCGGCGTTTGCCGGTCGTGGATGAATCGGGGGAATTGACCGGTATCCTGACGCTGGACGATGCGCTGCAATTATTATCGGAAGAGTTGCTCGATCTCGCCAAACTGGTCCGGTACGAGCAAAAGAAAGAAACGCGGCATCGCCCGTAATGTTCTAGTTTTACCGGTAACCGGCACGACAAAGCCAGTTACCTGAAACAAGGCCAGCGGATCTCACTTGAATTTCTGGTTAAGCGCTCAAATATTCCAAGAGAATATTAAAACCGCCTTACATTCTGAAGGATGAGCCGCCATGGAACAACCTGTCACAAGCCAACTCGAATTGCCTGCCGATGTCATTGCATTGGTGCCGATGCGCAACGTGGTGTTATTTCCGCATGTACTGATGCCCATTACAGTCGGCCGGGTGCGATCCATCGCCACCATTGAGCACGCGCTGCAATCCAAAGTGCCGATCGGCATCGTGCTGCAAAAAGATGCCGCCGTCGATAATCCGAGACTGGAAGCACTGTGCGGCACCGGGACAATCGCCAATATCGTGCGGCATATGACATCCGACGACAAAACACATCACGTCGTATGCCAGGGTGTTGAGCGTTTCCACGTCGAAGCGCTGATCGAAGGATATCCGTTCCTCGCCGCGCGCATAAAGCGCATTGAGGAATCGGCTCCTATCACCACACAAACCGAAGCACTGGCCTTGCAACTACGCGAACGCGCCATTGAAATTCTTTCATTATTGCCCGGCGTACCGGCGGAGCTTGCGCACGCTTTGCAAGCCACACGCGCGCCTTCCGATCTGGCCGACATTACCGCAAGTCTGCTCGATACCGAAGTGAGCGAAAAGCAAATGCTGCTCGAAACCATCGATACCGAGGAGCGGCTGCAGAAAGTGCTGCACATCCTGTCGCGCCGCATCGAAGTTTTGCGCTTGTCGCAAGAAATCGGCGAGCGTACCAAGGAGCAGATGGAAGATCGCGAACGCAAATACCTGCTGCGCGAACAGTTGAAAGCGATTCAGAAAGAACTCGGTGAAGACGGTGACAACGATCAAGAAATCACGCAACTGGACGAGGCCATCACCAAAGCTGGCATGCCGGGCGATATTGAAGCGCAAGCGCGCAAGGAATTGCACCGCTTGCAACGCATGCCGGGAGCGTCGAGTGAATTCTCGATGCTGCATACTTATCTGGAATGGATGACCGAATTGCCGTGGCGGCTGCCCGAAGAGGCGCCGATCGACCTGAATAGCGCACGGCAGATTCTGGAAGCGGACCATTTCGGGCTGGAGCGTATCAAACAACGCATCATCGAATTCCTCGCGGTGCAGAAATTGAAACCGCACGGCCGGGCGCCGATTCTGTGTTTTGTCGGACCGCCCGGTGTCGGCAAAACATCGCTAGGCCAAAGCATTGCGCGTGCGTTGCAACGTTCGTTTGTGCGCGTTTCATTGGGCGGCGTGCATGACGAAGCCGAAATGCGCGGCCACCGCCGCACCTACGTCGGCGCGATGCCAGGCAACATCGTGCAAGGATTACGCAAGGCAGGCGCACGTAACTGCGTCATGATGCTCGACGAGATCGACAAAATGTCCGCCAGCATGCAAGGCGACCCCTCCGCCGCTCTGCTGGAAATTCTTGATCCGGAGCAAAATTCGACGTTTCGCGATAATTATCTCGGGGTGCCATTCGACTTAAGCCGGGTGATTTTCATCGCCACCGCGAATGTGATCGACAACGTGCCGCCGCCGGTGCGCGACCGCATGGAAATTATCGATCTCCCCGGCTACACGCAGGAGGAGAAACTGCAAATCGCTTTGCGGTATTTGGTGCAGCGTCAAAGTGAAGCGAACGGCTTGCGCGAGGAACAGTGCACACTAACACCCGAGGCGCTGCAAAGCATTGTGGCCAACTACACCCGTGAAGCCGGTGTGCGCCAGTTCGAGCGGGAAATTGGCCGGGTCATGCGGAACGTGGCCCTGCGCATTGCGGAAGGCAAACAACAGCAAGTGCGAATCGACGTGAGCGATCTGGATGCGATCCTGGGCGCGGAAAAATTTGAACATGAACTCGCGCTGCATACCGACTTACCCGGTGTCGCCACTGGCCTCGCCTGGACTCCGGTGGGCGGGGACATCCTGTTCATCGAAGCCACACGCATCAATGGCAGCGGAAGACTGATTCTGACCGGGCAGCTCGGCGATGTGATGAAAGAAAGCGCGCAAGCCGCGCTCACACTGGTCAAAGCGCGTGCCAGCGATCTTAATATTCCGTTAGCGCTGTTTGACGGTGTCGATGTGCATATGCACGTTCCGGCTGGCGCAATTCCAAAGGATGGGCCGAGCGCGGGTGTGGCGATGTTCATCGCGCTCGCTTCGCTTTTCACCAACCGGCCGGTGCGCCACGATGTTGCCATGACTGGTGAAATCAGTTTGCGCGGCTTGGTATTGCCAGTCGGTGGCGTCAAGGAAAAAATACTCGCGGCGCAGCGCGCCGGCATTCAAACCGTCTTATTGCCTGCGCGTAACCAGAAAGATCTGCGGGATGTTCCGGAAGCAACGCGTATGGCAATGCAGTTTGTTTTACTGGAAACTGCCGATGACGCCATGCAAGCGGCATTGCATCAAACCGCCAATCCGATGCCAGCGGCGGGATTCAAGCTTGTTTGAACGGGAATTACCAGAACATGGGGAGCCATTCCGGATGATAATGCACATCAAACCACCATCCATGAATTTCTAGGCATTTTGCTTAGATAAAGATAAGCGATACGCTTATATATTTATGCCGTCAACCGTTCCAGAATACCAAGATGGCCGTTAAATACAAAAAACAAGGCTAAATAAAGCGGCAATTTGCCGCATTGTAGTTTCCTCCCTGTCCAGTTACAGTGAATCACCGGAAGCCAGTTCAATGCAGCTGTTATATGGTTGTCACATTGTCTTGCTATCCTGGAAATATCGCCTAATGTGAGGAGTAAATTCAAATGATGCACGCTGAAACGCTCGATAACTTTAACGCCATTAGTCACCTTTACAAACAAAAAAACAATTATTCCTTCTACGAATCAGGTCAATTGCGGCGCGCGAAAATGCATGCCGCGCAGCTCATCGGTGCAATCGATACCCAGCAAATGCTGCCACCGGTTCTGTATCAACTGCTTGAAGCCAGTCTTGTTCTGGAAACGACCGATTGCAAGCTGCTTGCTGCCCACCTGAAAAGAACGCCCGCCACCATTCGCAGTGAATTTAAAAACATATGCGAAATTCTTGGTTCGGCTGAAAACGCGCGGGATAATCGCGGTTTTAACAGCCGCAAAAATAAAAGCGCTGTCAATATCTAAGCATTTACTTAGTTAAAAATAAGTATTTTCTTACTTATTTTTTAAAAAAATTTCACTAAGATAATCAATTGATAAAGGTTTTTATCAATCTAATCTTTTGAGTACGAATAAATATCCTGCTAAAGGAGGATTATCAAATGCCAAGCAAAGTCAGCGAAGGAGAAACCAGGAAATCCGGAACACGGTTATCAAAAAGCGAGGAGCGGATACTCGCGAATCAGATCTTGAATCCAGCAAAACCGGTTGATCGCCAGGAAATGATCGCCACCGCGGCTTATTTCCGGGCTGAGAAGCGCGGCTTCACGGGTAATGAGACAGATGCCCTGCGTGATTGGCTTGAAGCTGAGAGGGAAGTCGATAATGAGCTGGATATATTTGATAGCGGCAGCATAGATTTTCAATTTCTCACTATTAAAGAATAATCATCACTTAACTCCGGAGATTATTCGTCGTCGCATTGAATTGCCGGTACCGCAAAACCCTGCGGTCAGCTGTAACCGGCTGCGGGGCTTTTCTTCCGGTGATGTTCACGCCCAAGTCAACAAAGTGCCGCAGCTTTTGTCTTCTACGCAGCATTGTATTGCCGCATAATAAGCTGAACCCGAAGATTAACCGGATATGAAAAAGGAAAATCATGATTAAAGCGTATGCGGCATTTGAACCTGGTGGAAAACTACAGCCTTTTGAATACGACCCCGGCGCATTGGGCGATCACGATGTTGAAATCGCGGTCGAGCATTGCGGCATTTGCCATAGCGATTTAAGCATGCTGCACAATGATTGGGGAATCACGCAATATCCTTTCGTGCCGGGGCATGAAATCATCGGCACCATTGCGGCCAAGGGCGCGCATGTCAGTCATCTATCCGTAGGCCAGCGAGTCGGCTTGGGCTGGCATGCCGGTTATTGCATGACGTGCCACAGTTGCCTATCCGGCGATCATAACCTTTGCGCGCAGCCGGAATCCACCATCGTAGGCCACCATGGCGGTTTCGCCGACAAAGTACGCGCCAAAGCAGCCAGTGTTGTCGCATTGCCCGATGGTCTCAATGCACAAAACGCGGGTCCGCTGTTCTGTGGTGGGATCACCGTTTTCAATCCGCTGCTGCAATACAACGTTCCCCCCACCGCCCAAGTCGCCGTCATCGGTATTGGCGGTTTAGGACATATCGCACTGCAATTTCTGCGCGCATGGGGTTGCCGTGTAACGGCCTTTACCTCGAGTGAAGACAAAAAGAAGGAAGCGCTATCGATGGGCGCGCACGATGTGCTGAACACGAAAAAACCAAGCGAACTGGCTGCCGCGGCTGGCCGCTTTGATTTGATTTTAACCACCGTCAATGTCAAGTTGGACTGGAATGCCTATATCGCCACCCTGCGTTCTAAAGGCCGTTTGCATTTTCTCGGCGTGCCGCTTGAACCGCTGGATATCAATGTATTCCCGCTGATCGCCAATCAATGCTCGGTGTCGGGCTCCCCCGTCGGCAGCCCCGCCGGTATCGAGACCATGTTGCGTTTTGCCGCGCAACACAAGATCGAACCGGTCATTGAAGTTTTCCGTTTTGATCAGGTCAATGAAGCGCTGGCCAGATTGGCAAGCGGTCAAGCGAAATACCGCATTGTATTAAGTCACCAGTAACAAGGGATTTTGCCTGGCTGTTGTCAGGCAAAATTTTCATGCTCTCCTCATTCCATCTGTGCCAGGTGAACGGCAAAAAACTGATCGCTGAATAGCAACTTTAGCATCTTGGCGGGAACTTTCCGGCGCCGATCCACTCCATTCAAACTGTTAATTTTTGCTTGCCGATAAATATATAGCGGTGCGGTTGTTAGTCAATCATTTATAATAGCGCGCATTTTTTCAATCCAATATATCCCCGATTCGCCCGGTACGCATAAATCCAATACATCAAACCCTAACACTCCAATTCAGTAAATTTGAAACCGCTTGCCATAAAAAACGGCAGGTTTCATCAGTGAAAAGTTCAATTTATGATGCATATCTCACATAAAAAAGAAATCCGTTCGCATACTTCATTGCGCGGCTGGGCAGCCATGATGGTTGTCTTCGTTCATTTTCGATATTATCTGCACTCATCGATAGATCCCGATGAAATCACCATGTATTTTTACAAAGGTTACCTCTGGGTTGATTTCTTCTTCATTCTCAGTGGATTCGTCATGGCCTATGTGTATGACATCGAACATCCCAGACGTTATAGCGTACGTGACACTTTGCATTATCTGATTGCCCGGATTGCCAGAATTTATCCCTTTCATTTCATTACATTGGTGGCAACCGTACTTTTTTTCACGCTGCTAGCGCTGATCAATTGGGGGTTGGGAAAAGAAGCCTGCTGCTTGTTTGACGACGCCTTGCGCACGCCCGAATCACTGGCCGCCAACCTGTTTCTGATCCACTCGTGGGGCATGTTTGATTGGGTCACTTGGAATTTCCCTTCATGGTCTCTGAGCGCGGAATTTTTTTGCTATCTGCTCTTTGCCGCGCTTCTGACCATCAATGGCGATAATCGCAAGCTGGCTTTAGTGGTGTTGTCATGCGTGGCTGTGCTCTTCTACTGCTTATGTATGGCGACGGATAACGATGTCAACGACAACTTTCGTTTGTCCACCATCCGCGCCGCATCCGCTTTCACGATCGGCATGTTGCTGTTCCTAGCACGTAACGCAGTTTCCACTTTGCCGGACAGATACCTGACGTGTATTCAGATTGTTGCCTCCATCGCACTGTTCCTTTCGCTCCACTTTGGTGTAACCGATGTTTTGGTGATTGGCTTGATGGCCTTGCTCGTGCTGGTGACCTGGGAAGATCGCGGCTATTTATGCGCTTGCCTCGATACGCGCGGCCTACATACGATTGGAGTATTGTCATTTTCTATTTATATGTGGCATTACCTGGTCCAGTTTGTTGCAAAACAGGATTGGGAAAGCATCACCGGGCTGCCCGTGGAAAGTAGCGTAACGGGATCCATCCTATTTGTAGCGGGTATGTTCGGTTCGGCAATTTCGATCGCGATCTGGAGTTACCGGCACCTGGAAATGCCCACGCGCAAATGGATCAACTTGCGCTTGACCGGCTTGCTGGAGGCCAAGTACGCACCCAGCTGGCAGCTGGCATGGGTGCCAGAGGAGAGAAAAAGATAAACAGGTGCTGTTATAGCGGGAATCGAATTGCCGCAATTCGGGCTTTCTGTTGAAAACTACTCATGGGATTACTCCTTTGTGCTTGGTTGATAAAGTTTCACCCCTCTATCAAACCGGGTAATCCCACCTCTTGGTAAAACCCTGCTGTCAGATCAAATCCGAACGACTACACTTCAGTATTTTCCGGTATACAGGCTGTAGTGCTTCCGCACGTTGGATCGGTTAACTGCCACGCATAGGCTACTATGCATATCAGCTTGTCAGGTCTGAGACCGACGCACTGTTGTACTGCGAATGGCAATCACGGTGCATATATAACTTCTGCAGACCATCGATTAGGGCTTAACCTTACGCGTTCGCACGTACAGATAAATTAAAAATATTGCATTAAGATGATGACTCACCATTTCAGAACAGTACCGCACCAGCCAGCGCATTTCGTTGTGCGTAGCCGGATGGCTGGAAGAGTTTAAACCCAGCGCGCCTTTTCTTACTCCTGACCCAACTCCTTGGGCGCGCTGGGGTCCTTATGAGCAGAACTGTGCAACGGATCCTATGCCCCTCAAGACTGCGCATAGTGCCGACCCAGTTCTGCTCACCACCTTCCGCAAAAAATTTTATTCATCGAATTTTTATTGATACGATGGACTCTATTATCTATGCACGTCATTAAAAACATCGGGGGTAAGCAATGATTGAGCTTTTGGGATGGATCGGGTTAGTGATTTCTTTTGCATTGATGATTTACCATCAATACATGCACTCTAACTATGAAAAAACCTATGAATACATTAGCAAAAGATATGCCAGCAAGATAGACAACATCAAATTCCCTTCCAAGGATGATCATTTGAGGGATGCTAAGAAATTTTCATACTACACGGTATTCCTCGCCTGCATTTTGATCATCATGAATTTTCTCTCTCAACAATATGCGGCGGATTACTGATAGGCAAAGGAGCCTATCTGGGCTCACGAGCGGTTAGCCAGGAAGTCAGGCACAGCCTACACAGAGCCAGCATCGCACCGTATACCATCATTAGATATGAATGTGGCGCCGTTTTGCCTGAAAATGATGGGAGTAATATGCGTTGCATGCATTTCGGCATTCGCTGCACGTTCCAGCAATTCAGCTACGCATCACAATATCTTTAAAACATTGCGACTTTGTCCCCTGAAAATATAACTGGAAAGCTCATATTTTTACGTAAAAAAACAGATACCGCTTTCTACTGACACAACACTTCTACTGAAGTCAAAATACGCACTTAATTCTTCCGCTGGTTATAATGCCCCGCCGCACAAACTTACAACGCCGCCAGCAGCATCCGGACAACCTTAATCCATTGTAAAACGCATGAATTCATCAGGACATCCCAGAGGTCTATACCTTTTATTTTTTACTGAAATGTGGGAACGCTTCAGCTACTACGGCATGCGTGCCATCTTCACATTATTCATGATTAAAGCCTTGCTGCTCGACAAGGCGCTGGCATCCGAGATTTATGGCAACTACACCGGCTTGGTTTATCTGACGCCGCTCATTGGCGGTTATATGGCGGATCGTTATTGGGGTAACAGACGGGCTATTCTTGTTGGCGGTATCTTGATGGCAGCCGGGCATTTCTGTATGTTTCTGTCCGCAGCGAATTACCACAACATTGCCTTCGCACAACCGATGCTCTTCCTGGGTCTGGGACTCCTGATTTTTGGCAACGGTTTTTTTAAGCCGAATATATCCACGATGGTTGGCCAGCTGTACCCGGCAGGCGATCAGCGTATCGACGCGGCATTCACCATTTTCTATATGGGTATCAATCTTGGTGCATTCATTGCGCCACTGATATGCGGCAGTTTGGGCGATACGGGGAATCCTGCGGATTTCCAATGGGGTTTTTTGGCTGCTTGCATCGGCATGATCATCAGCATTTTTACCTTCGAGCTGCTCAAAAACAAATTCATCGTCACGCCCGAAGGCTTAGGAATCGGATTGGTTCCAGAGAAGAAAACCCTGACAATCCATGACGCCAAAACACCCGCGATGCCGCTTTCTCAAAGGTTTGCTTGGGTGGTTGCTTCGTTGTCTTTATTCGCTATTTTTTATTGTCTTATGGATCTGGGTATCATCGGGTCAAGCATATTTTCCATCACAATTATCGGTCCCGCAGCGATCATTGCCGATAAGACCCTGAGCTCAATTGAGAAGAAACGAATAGGTGTCATTTATATTCTGGCTTTCTTCGTGATTTTCTTCTGGGCGGCGTTTGAACAGGCCGGTGCATCGCTGACCTTTTTTGCTGAGGAGCAAACTGAAAGAAACTTGCTAGGAGCCGAAATTCCCGCAAGTTTCTTTCAGTCCATCAATGCCGTGTTGATTATCATACTGGCGCCTTTATTCGCCCTGATTTGGACATTCCTGGGGCGGCACGATTGGGAGCCTTCGTCGCCCGCCAAGCAGGCATTAGGGCTGTTATTTCTGTCACTAGGCTACTGCGTCATCGCATTCGGCGTTAAAGGCGTGGACCCGGCCATCAAAGTCAGCATGATGTGGTTATTCAGTTTGTATTTGTTACACACCATCGGCGAGCTGTGTTTATCGCCCATTGGTTTGGCCATGGTGGTCAAACTCGCGCCAGCGAAGTTTGCTTCGTTATTGATGGGCGTATGGTTCTCATCCATGGCGGCCGCCAGCAAATTCGCAGGAATATTGAGCGCTTTGTACCCCGATCCGGCGTTGCCCGCAGCACCGGTATTTGCAGGCTTTGAAATCACGGGTTTATATGAATTTTTCATGATCTTCGTGATTTTGTCCGGGATTGCATCCATGATTTTGTTCGCGCTCACCAAAACATTGCAAAAAATGATGCACGGTGCGCCATAGCGGTTTTACGTCAATTCAATCTTCACCGGATAACGCAATCCCTGCGAATTTACCATTAAGCCCACCATTTTCCGTCTCATCTCCGGTGATGGCCGCCTCGGTGGCCTCCACCCCAGTGTCCCCGACCATGGTGTTGATGTCCACCACCGATATGTCTATGTTCTCCCGCGAAAGGACGATATCCGCCGCCTTGATGCATATGACCATGGTTATGTCTATGTCCGCGATTGGAGTATCCGAACCCGCCGCCCATATAGCCTTGACCGGCATAATACGATGGCTGATAGCTGTAACCGTATGCCGCGCCTCGATAATAGCCCGTTCCTCCGTAATAGGGCGTGGCCACGCAGCCGCCTAGAAAAATAATTGCGACGAAAGCAAGCGGAATAAGTATTCGTTGAGTGCTCATGATATTTCTCCTGAAAATTCACACAGACGGGCTATTTTTGTAACGTAATTTTTGATTTAAGCCCGTTCTCTTCTCTAAAACCCAATACCATAATCAATCGTGGTATCTCAGTTGCCATTGTGTGAGCATTGGGCTGAATATCAGCTGAATACCAATCGTGCTTATCGCAATAAGCACCTCCGCCCTTCGTTACCGGCTGCATTATTGACCGGATAATAACGATGCAGCCATAACCTGCTATCATCAGAACAAATAGGATGAACATTGAACTGTAAAGAATCACCCATCGCCCGATAACGCTTTTTTCCGGAATCAACATACACAAGATGCGCATTGCCATTATCGGTGCCGGCTGTTCCGGTCTCACCGCGATCAAGCACTTAGTGGAAGCGGGATTGCACGATATCGTGTGCTATGAAAAGAACGATCAGATCGGCGGGAATTGGGTATACAGCGCCACACCGGGCCGCAGCAGCATCAGTAGGGCAACGCACATTATCTCCAGCAAACCGATGTCGCAATTCAGTGACTTTCCGATGCCGGACGACTACCCCGATTACCCCAGTCATCAGCAAATACTTGCTTATTTCCAGGCTTACGCCCGGCATTTTCAACTCGAGCAATATATTCGCTTCAATGTTGCCGTGCTGCGCGTGGAAAAAATTGCACAAGAACGATGGCGGCTATTCCTAGCCGATGGCACACAAGCGGAATTCGATTACCTGCTCGTTGCCAACGGACATCACACCAAACCGCGCCATCCCGGATGGAAAGACCGTTTTGCCGGAACATACCTGCATGCGCACGAGTTTAAAACCAATCAAGGATTAGACGATAAGCGGGTGCTCGTAGTCGGCGCCGGTAACTCGGGTTGCGATTGCGCGGTTGAAGCGAGCCGCGATGCGGCGCGGGTCGATATCAGCCTGCGCACACCGCAGTACATTATTCCCAAACTGGTCATGGGAAAACCGACCGATACCTTTGCCGCTTCTATTCAATGGATACCGCAAAGCATAAGAAATCGCCTGCAAAAAATTTCCCTGCGGATCCAAATCGGACGTTACCGCGATTATCAATTGCCGGAACCGGATTTTGCACCCACACAAGCACATCCGACCATCAACTCGGTAATCTTCGATAGGATACGGCATGGCAAAATACACCCTCGTCCCGCTATTCAGGATGTTTCGGATCACACAGTCCGCTTTATCGACGGCGCGTCGGCACAGTACGATGTCATCATCGCCGCGACCGGCTATTCCATCAACTTTCCCTTCTTTGATACAGACTTTATCAACTGGGAAAACGCCAGCCATGTGCCGCTTTATTTGCGCATTTTTCATCCCGGCCATCCCAGCTTGTTTTTTATCGGCTTGATACAACCGCAAGGTTGCATTTGGACCCTGGCCGAGCTGCAAGCGCGGCTGATCGGTCAAGTCCTCAGCGACAGAATCCAGCTGCCATCCAACTGGCGTGAACAAGCCGATGCTGAAGGCGCATTCTGGGCACGGCACTTCATTGCGCGCCCGCGGCATTCCATTGAAGTGCAGTACCATCCCTATCGCCGGCAACTCCTCCACATGCTGCAAGGAAAATCCGTTCGATAAATTATTGTCGCTCCCGGCAGGGGGACTGATTGAATCACGCCCTTGCACCAGGAACATACTAAGATAGGCGGTGTCCTTTACAATAGTGTCACATGACAAGAACTCCAACCCAACATACGCGAAATAAACCTATGCAATTCAATGTACAACCTGCAAACGATAACGTTGGCTGGCGCTTTGACAACAGCTATGCCCGTTTGCCCGATTATTTTTACGCACCGGTTCATCCAATGCCGGTGCGCGCGCCACGCACGGTCCTGTTGAATCATGCATTGGCCGAATCACTCGGACTGAATCTTCGTGCGTTAACGGCAGACCAAGCGGCTTTGTTGTTTGCCGGAAATGCGCTGCCAGATGCGGCGCAACCAGTCGCACAAGCCTATGCCGGTCATCAGTTTGGTCATTTCACGATGCTGGGCGATGGGCGCGCAATATTGCTCGGCGAACATCTCACCCCGGCAGGCGAGCGGTTCGATATCCAGCTCAAAGGCTCCGGCCAGACACCGTTCTCACGGCGCGGCGACGGCCGCGCGGCGTTGGCGCCGATGCTGCGCGAATACATTATCAGCGAAGCCATGCATGCGCTGAATATTCCTACTACGCGCAGTCTTGCCGTGGTTACCACTGGCGAACCAGTGGTGCGGGAAACTGTGTTACCCGGTGCAATTCTGACTCGTGTCGCTTCAAGCCATATCCGCGTCGGCACATTTGAATATGCGGCGGGGCAAGGCGATGTGAAAGCCATCAAAACACTGGCTGATTACGTCATTCAACGCCACTATCGCGCCCTTGCCGATGCCGACAATCCTTATCTGGCATTGTTGCATCAGGTCATTGAGCGCCAGGCGGCATTGGTCGCGCAATGGTTGTTGGTCGGGTTCATTCACGGCGTGATGAACACCGATAACATGAGCATCAGCGGCGAAACCATCGATTACGGTCCTTGCGCATTCATGGACGCATACGATCCGCACACGGTGTTCAGTTCGATCGACCGGTCCGGCCGTTATCGCTTCAGCAATCAGCCCGTGATGGCGCAGTGGAATCTCGCACGTTTTGCCGAAACCCTGCTGCCGCTCATCGATCCGGTGCAGGAAAAAGCCGTGGCGCTAGCGGAAGAGGCCATTCACGCTTTTCCGCGCATATACCAAGCACAGTGGTTGAATGGAATGCGCAAGAAACTGGGGTTATTCACTGAAGAAACCGCGGATGCCGAGCTTATCGCCGCCCTGCTCGCCTGGATGCATGAACATAAGACCGATTACACCAATACGTTCCGCGCGCT
The DNA here is from genome assembly GCA_008015635.1 of Nitrosomonas oligotropha. Lineage (GTDB taxonomy): Bacteria > Pseudomonadota > Gammaproteobacteria > Burkholderiales > Nitrosomonadaceae > Nitrosomonas > Nitrosomonas oligotropha_B. The sequence goes on along the minus strand of SSFX01000041.1, from coordinate 46,278 downwards.
GGCAGCCGAATCCTTACCCGAAGACGCGGTGTTTCAAGATGCCGGATTTGTTGCATGGCACACCTTCTGGCAAGCAAGGCTCTCGCGCCAGAGCAATTCCCGGGAAATGTCGCTGCAGTTGATGCAAGCGCATAATCCCGCAGTCATACCACGTAACCACCGCGTTGAAGAAGCATTGTCCGCAGCTTCGGAACACGGCGATTACACCATATTGCAGCAGCTGCTTGCCGCGCAGGCCAATCCATTTGCCGACTTGCCGGAGTACTACCATTACCGCACACCGCCAGCACCGTCGGAGCGAGTCTATCAAACCTTCTGCGGAACGTAAGCGGCTCAATGCGGTTACTTTAAAAGGAAAAGATAATGGCGATTACCCTGAACCACACTATCGTGCCTTGCTTCGACAAAACCGCATCGGCAAAATTTTATAGCCGGGTGTTTGGCTTTGAGTATGTTGGTGTGTTCTCACATTTCATCGTCGTGCGTGTTAATGACACACTATGCCTGGATTTCGACAACAAAGAAAAATTTGACACCCTGCACTACGCGTTCAAAGTCTCGGAGCTGGAATTCGACGATATATTCGCAAGGCTGCAAGCTGGGCATATCCGATACGGCAGCGGCCCCGGCACCGCGGACGATATGACCATCAATCACAACTACGACGGACGCGGCGTTTACTTTCGCGATCCGAACGGGCATTTGCTGGAGATACTGACAGCGGATTACGTCATCCCGCCGCAATGACGCATTGACGGATAAAGCTCTGTGCATAGAAGTCATGCGGCATGGCACAGAAGGCATGGCGCGCCGGTTAAATGCCGGATTAAAAACCTTCCACGCCTCGACAACGCTGGTAAAAACAGAATAAATGAGCGGATGATAGAATAATGTTCAGTGAAAAAATCAACAGGCGGTGATCATGCAAACATTCCATGGCCATATTTATTTTCTGGAAAATGAAATCGATCGCGCTGCCATTATCCGGGAAAATATTGCTCAAGCGCTTCCACAGTTAACCTACGTCGGCCGGTTGATTGCAAAGCCGGTCGGCCCGCACTCCAAACCGATGTTTGAAATCCATATCCCGGCATCCGAGATCGAAAAAATCACGCCGATCCTGGATGAAATGCGGCAGGGTCTTTCCGTGCTGATTCATCCCGTACAGGAAAACGAGCTGGAAGCACATACCGTGGGCGCCAGATGGCTCGGGGAAGCACTTCCACTGGACTTGAAGGTGCTGACTAAAACCTGATAGCAAGAGCGCATCGTTTAATCTTTATCTGCGGACGCAAGAGATTCTTTCTGGTCTTTCTGTTTTTTCCATTGGTCGTAGCACTCAAGTCCGCAGTAATACACGATGTAATCGGTTGCTTTCACACTGGTTGCTTCGGATAGCGGTATTTCTTTAAAGCACACTTCACAAGCCACTCTCTCCGGTTCAACTATCTTTTGCTGTTCAATCATCAGCGTCTCCCAATTTTACAAACCGGTTAGCGCGGTGGCGGTGGTGGCGGATTACCCGGCGGAGGTGGAGGCGGCGTAAAATTTGCCGGTGGTGTTGCGATTCTGGGACTGCTGCCGGTGCTCACCGGTTGATCGTTAGTGATATTTCCCGACACAGGAACACGATGGCCTTTTGCATACATACACTGGATGTAGCTGATGTCATACCGGTCTTGGTTGACATACAAGGAAGATGAAGCAGTCCCTGCCCCGGCTGCGCTACCGAGCAGAAGCCCCGTACCCGCTCCAATTGCAGCACCCTGTCCGCCGCCTAAGGCAGCTCCCGCAGCAGCGCCGAGTCCGGTACCTATCGCGGCGCTTTCCACACCGCTGGAACGCGCTGATTGCTGCGGCGTGGTGCCGCCGATTTGCTGGTACGCGTAGGCTCTGCATTCATAATCATCGGCTCGGAACTGATCAAAGCTTTTACCGGTGCCGGGTAACGTCAATACGCTCGGACCTGTCGGCATATTGGCACAGGCGGTCAGCATGCCGGTCAACAATAAAACGGAAAATCTTTTCGGTGTGAACATGTTTGAGCTCCCCGCGTTATTGTCCAGGCGGTTGCGGCGCTACTTGCATCCAGCCCCCCGGGCAAGTTTTGACATAAGGATAGTAACCATCCGCCTCCTGGCAATAATACCAATAATTAGTTTGCGGCTGCGCCGGTTGCGCTGGCTGAGCCTGTTGCTGCTGGATATAAACCGGCGGTGTTGTAGGCACAATCACCGTTTGCGGATACGTGTACATCGGCGGGTAGTAATACGGATAACCAAACCCGTAACCGCCAAAGCCATACCCACCATAGCCGTAGCCGCCATAAAACCCTGGCCCGTAATAACCCAGCCCAATACTTACATGACTGTGACCATGGCTATGACCGCCGACATGCCCGCCGCTACGCGCCCAAACGGAATTGCTTGCCAGAATTACCACAAGTGCAAAGACAAGATACATCGGTTTAACAGTTCGCATAGAAGCTCCACTGACGAGTTATGCTGCAAGATGCTTTTTTAGACTGATACATAAGCGCAGAATTCAATCGGCGTGACTGATGATAAAACAGAATCAGCGAAATGCGCCAATACTGTCAAAGCCGATACTGCCGCTTCTCGGTTCAGTCCACTTCACACCGGCTTAGCCGCTTCAATACAATTCAATCAACACTCATGTGCTCAGCCCGCAAAACTTTTTTATCGACCTTACCCACACTGGTTTTGGCGATGGCATCGACTTGCTTGAATTTCGTCAGCAAGGCATGTTTTGAAATCAATCCGCGTTCGATGGATAGCCGCATTTGCTCATGCACAGCCGGTTCATTGAAAATCGACTGATCCACGACCAGCAATGCCAGCGGACGTTCTCCCCAGCGTTTATCCGGCACACCGATGACGGCCACCTCTTTGACACCGGCAACCAGGGATAAAGCATTTTCGACTTCCAGCGACGACACCCATTCACCCGCGACTTTGATGATATCTTTTAAACGATCGGTAATGTGCAAATAGCCATCCGGATCGATCACACCGATATCCTGGGTATGCAAATAATCGCCATGCCAGAGCGCTGCGCTGGCTTCCGGGTTAGCGAGATAGCCTTGCGCCAACCACGGCGCGCGCGCCACGATCTCACCGCTGCTTTGTCCGTCATGCGGTTGCGGCCGCATTGTTTCATCAACGATTCTCAGCTCTACCAGCGGTATCGCACGCCCGGCGGAGCACACTGCTGTCAGCGCATCATCCGGCGCGGAAGCTTGCAGGCTGTCGCCGGTCAATTGCGCCAGCGTCAATATGGGCGCAGTTTCCGACAAACCGTAACCGGCAAAGCAATCGACCCCCATCGCCAGCGCTTGCCGGGCCAGCGCATGCGGCAACGCCGATCCGCCGATGACGACTTTCCAGCCGCGCAGATCCGTGGCGGATGCTTGGGCCGCCGTGAGTATCATTTTTAATAAAGTCGGCACGCAATGCGAACAAGTCACTTGTTCTTCACGAATCAATTTCAATAGTAGATCGGGCGCGTAACGCCCGGGATAAACCTGTTTGATGCCGAGCAGCGTGGCAATATACGGCATGCCCCAAGCATGCACATGAAACATCGGTGTCAGCGGCATGTACACATCCTCGGCATGCAAGCGCTGATGCGCCGCCGGTGCCGCCAGCGCCATACCGGCAGCGAGCGTGTGCAACACCAATTGCCGGTGCGAGTAATAAACCCCTTTGGGCGCGCCGGTCGTGCCGGTGGTATAGAAAACCGTCGCGCGGGTATTCTCATCAAAATCGGCAAAATCAAAAGTGTCCGTTTTATCCGTCAACCAGGATTCGTACTCACGCTCAAAATGCACGGCGGTTTCCGGCAACGCTACACCATCGGCGATGAGCACAATCTTTCGTATGGCGGATAATTCCGCGCGTATGGCTTCGATCACCGGAATGAAATCGGCATGCAACAGCAGCAAGGCAGCGCCTGAATGATTCAAGGTATACGCAATTTGCGCCGGGGTGAGCTTGGTGTTCACCGTCATTAAGGTCGCACCGTACATCGGAATGGCGAAATAGCATTCCAGATAGCGGTGGCTATCGTGATCCATCACGGCGACTACATCACCTTGCTCGAAACCATCGGCTGCCAGCGCCGCCGCGAGCTGATTGATACGTGCGTACACTTGACGGTAACTCAAGCGCACTTGATCACGATAAACAATTTCCTGTTGCGGCGCATTCGCCAATGGCGTGTGCCAAAGCTGTTTCAATAGAAGTGGATAGACTGTCATTTTTTTACGAGTTGAGCGTTTCAACAATGATATCAATCAAGAATACCATCTTGCCATTCAAGATTAACCGGTCTTTATCTGCTAAATTTCAGTTGGGGAGCCAAATAGCCAAGCTATAATGCTCAGCAAACCATTCTTTGCGTATTTTTCTACCTTTTTTACAGTACACTGAAAAAGTGTGAAGCCTTTTATTCCAATACGATAAAAACCAAACTCAACGAACATGAATGTCTGGACAAAATACCTGCTTCTGTTCAAGACCGCCGAGGCGAAGCGTTTTGCCGCTCTGTTCGCCATTATTTACTTTGCGCAAGGCATGTCGGCATTGACCGATCAAACCATCTCGATCACTTTCAAGGATCAAGGTCTTGAAGCCGACGATGTCGCCACTTTTTTTCTTTTGGCATCGATTCCCTGGTTCATCAAACCACTGTACGGATTGATCTCGGACTTCCTTCCGCTATTTGGTCAACGGCGCAAGAGCTATATGCTGCTGACTTCATCGCTGGCGTGCGGAGCGGGTTTGGTCGCAGCATTGACCACGCAGTATAGTTATTGGGAACTCGCCATCCTCTATACGATCATGGGGTTCGGTCTGGCGTATAACGATGTACTCAGCGATGCGCTGATGGTGGAAAATGGTAAATTGCATGGACTGACCGGTGCTTTTCAGTCCGTGCAATGGATCGCAATCACCACGGCATCCATCTTTGTCGGCTTGCTGGGCGGGTATTTTGCTGAACACCGCGATCTGCACTCGGCTTTTGCCGTCTCAGCGATATTCCCGTTTACTGTACTGCTCATGGCGATATTCTTCTTGCGTGAGAAAAAGCACGTGCATTCAGGGCCTGAAGCATTCCAGGAAACCTGGAACGCACTGCGGGAAGGATTTGGAGAGCGCTCGATATGGCTGGTCGCGGCATTCATTTTTCTCTTTAATTTCAGCCCGTCATTCGGCCCAGCGTTTTTCTACTACAAAACCGATACGCTCGGCTTCAGCCAGCAATACATCGGCATCCTGAGTTCCGTCGATTCCACCTTCAGTATCATTGGCGCGCTGATCTATGCCTCGCTGTCGCGCACCATACCGCTGCGGCGTATGATCAACATCGCGATCGGGTTATCGGTGATCACTTTGCTGGCGTACTTGGCTTATCGCGGAGAAACGTCCGCGTTGTTCATTCACATGATCTGGGGCGTCACCAACATGATCACCACCCTGGCGTTCCTGGATCTTGCCGCGCGCGCCTGTCCGAAACGAGCGGAAGCCACTTTCTTCGCACTGCTCATGTCGATTTTCAATTTTGGCACACTGGCTTCGCAGAACATCGGGGCGCAGTTGTACACTTCGCTTGGCGAGGGATCGTTTGCATACACTTGGCTGGTGACCATCTCAACATGCACGACCGCCGCTATCTGGCTGTTCGTTCCGCTGATTCACATCGAACGCATCGAAGCACGCGCCCGCGACGATCAGTCAAGCCAGCGTTGAATTTCTTAAGCGCCGTTCGCCGTTCCCATTCCATGACCGGATGCAGCAACCATCGAGTTTGGTAGTAAAATACCCGCCGTCTTATGCCTCGATCAATCATCGAGCTATTGATACACAACCCATCCAACCCTGAGGACTCGAGTCATGTATGTCACCATCGTCTATGCTTCAGTCAAACCGGAAAAAGTGGAGGCATTTAAAGAAGCTTGCCGGTTAAACCACGAAAATTCGATTCGCGAACCCGGTAATTTACGGTTTGATATTCTGCAATCCGCCAGCGATCCGGCTCAGTTTGTCTTTTACGAAGCCTATAAAACCCAGCAGGACGCCGCCGCGCACAAAGAAACCGCGCATTATCTGGCTTGGCGCGATACCGTCGCGGATTGGATGGCCGAACCGCGCAAGGGCATCGTTTATGACGGTTTGTATCCGATCGTGAGCAGCAAATGACTGCTTTTTCCATCGCCCGATTGCCGCGCATCGAATTTGGCGCAGGCGCCTTACAGAAACTACCGGATATTATCGCAAGTTATGGCGCGCGCGTTTTGCTGGTTACCGGCGCGCGTTCCTTTATCAATACCCCGCATTGGCAATTCCTGATCGATCAACTCGAACATCGTTCCATCACCTGGCGGCACTGCACCGTAGCGGAAGAACCCTCCCCCGCTTTGATTGACGAGCTCGTCAAAGCCCATGCCGGTGATGATTTCACCGCAGTAGCCGGTATCGGCGGCGGCAGCGCGCTCGATGCCGCCAAAGCGGTGGCCGGATTATTGCGAGTACGGCGCTCGGTGATGGATTACCTTGAGGGCGTCGGCCCGGAACTGCCCTTCCAAGGCCCGGCCGTGCCATTCATCGCCGTGCCCACTACCGCCGGTACCGGCAGCGAAGCGACCAAAAATGCCGTACTCAGCGTGCAGGGTGAGAACGGTTTCAAGAAATCCTTCCGCCACGACAAACTGGTCGCCGAATACGCCATCGTCGACCCAGATTTGCTGGCCAGTTGCCCGGCCAGCGTGATCGCCGCCAACGGCATGGACGCGCTAACGCAACTGCTGGAATCGTATGTATCGATCAAAGCCAACGCCTTCACCGACGCGCTAGCAATCAGCGGCCTGCAAGCCGCCCGTGACGCGCTGATCCCGCTTTACCGCCAACAAGGCGACCTTACGCGCCAGCGCGAAAAAATGGCGTACGCCGCCCTGCTCTCCGGCATCACGCTGGCGCAGGTAGGCTTGGGTTCGGTGCATGGCCTGGCCTCCCCGCTCGGCGCTTTCTACCCGATCCCGCACGGCGCCGTCTGCGGCACCCTGGTCGCCGCCGCTACCCGGGCCAACATCCACAGCCTGTTAGCGCGAGAACCCAACAACCAAGCACTGGCGAAATATTTACACGTTGCGGAAATTCTCTGTGAAAAACGCTTTATCGATCCGGAAACGGCTTTTAATGCCCTAATCGATCTGCTGGCACAGTGGACAGAAGAGCTCGCCTTACCCCGATTATCGCATTATGGTTTGCAGGAGGCAGGACTCGGCAAAGTCATTGCCAATTGCCGCGGCAATAGTATGAAGACTAATCCGATTGTGCTCACGGACGAGGAAGTCCGGCAAGTTTTGCTGGAGCGGCTGTAGTAGGATATCGTTTCCTGAATTCAATCAAATCGGTTTAAACGTTTTCGATTTTGCTCCCTGCGCCGGATAGCGAAACCCAGTACGCTAAGCCCGGCCAGCAGCATGGCATAAGTCTCTGGTTCCGGAACAGCAGCCACAAGCAAACCGCCGCCATCCAGCGCATAAGTTTTTCCCAGCAGATATGCATTACCAGCCAAAGCCGGGTTATAGTAAATATTGTAATCGCTATGGATGCTGCTCAATTGGCTAACACCCCCCGCTAGATTGAGCAGTTGCACGTACATCGCCGCACCCGGCGTTGCGTTACCATCCAAAATATTAAGCTCGGCACCCTGTGCGAGGAACAGTGATCCGAAAGCAAAGTTATTGGTAAAGCCGAAGGGTGACGCGCCTTCATCTATACCTGCCAGGTAGAGACTTTTCAATCCGCCACCATCGAAGAACAAGCCGGCGTTAGCGGTATTCCATAGCGTATTTTGCAGACTGTGATTCTCAAAGCTGCCCGTGATGTGCCACTCATCTCCAGTACCGCCAACGAGATAACCGCTTGTGCCGATGATTAGGTTAGTAAAATTATTGATCGATGGATCACTGATGTACGAGCCATTTTCCGTGTAGGTACCGGAGAAGGTGACTGTCGTGTGCGTGGTCTTAAATTGTCCATTATTGACAACGTCACCGGTGAATATCGCCGGGCTATTTGCTATCTCAATCTTTCCGCTCGCGGCATTGATAACATTGCCGTTCACCGTCATTGTGCCGCCGGTTTGGGTTATCGTGCCGCTATTATCTATTGCGCCAACCACAAAGGCACCGCCGGAATGATTGTAAACACCGTTATTGGTCATAAGACCAGCTATGGTATGAACACCACCGGTTTGGTTGAAAGTACCTGTAGAGGCGCTACAGCAAGGCCTGCCTCCGATGAACTCACTACCAACTGACAAACTACCGGCACTCAGGTCATATTTTCCAGTACTCGCTTCTCCATTACCAATAGAAAGAATGCCACTCACCGTGTGTGTACCGCCGCTCTGGGTAAAGATACCGGTGCCGCCGACCACCACAGGATCACGATAAAAAGCAGAGCCTATAGATTCACTATTCGTCGAAAGACTACCTGCGTTTAAGGTATAGGTACCAAATCCACCTAATCCAATGGAGAGAATGTCACTCACCGTGTGTGTGCCGCCGCTCTGAGTAAAGATGCCGGTAGCTCCTTCCATAGGATTAGAATAGATAGCAGAACCTATGGATTCACTCTTCGTCGATAGGCTGCCTTCGTTTAAGATATAGCTCCCCCTTCCATTTGGACCATATCCAATGGAGAGGATGTCACTCACGGTGTGTGTGCCACCGTTCTGGGTAAAGTTACCAGAACCGCTTTCCCAAGGAGCAATAGCAGAACCTATGGATTCACTATTCGCCGATAGGCTGCCTGCAAGTAAGGTATAAGCACCGAACCCACGTTCGCCAATGGAAAGTTCACGATTCACCACATGCATGCCACCGGATTGAGTAAAAATGCCATTGGTGCCGAAAGAATAAACATCGTAACCAATCCCGATGACCTCGCTATCTGCCAACAAGCTACCGCCACTCAGGTTATATTCGCCACGGCTGCCGGCCCGGCTAATAATCAGGTTAGTCACCGTATTTGTACCCCCGCTTTGGGTAAAAACACCATATACATCTGGGATAAGTGTGTAACTATCACCGATGACCTCCTCTTCTGCCGATAGACTACCGCCACTGAGCACATAATTCCCGTGCCCGGACGAACCGGAATCAAAACCGGAACCAACTATTTGACTGGAAACAGTCAAACTGCCACCAGCCTGCAAGAAGCTAATGGTGCTAGCCGTTTCTGAACTAATCAACAGCGAATTGGCCATGCGGCTGCCGGTAGCGTTGGTGAAATTCAATATCGTGTCCACCCCGCCGTACGGGCTGACAATTACGTTGTCACCACTACCCGGAACACCAGATGGAGACCAGCTACTATCGTCATGCCAGAAACCATCACTGCTGCTCCAGATTTTGGTATCCGCATGAGCGGCTTGGTTGATCAAACCAGAAAAAACTAAGCTTACTGCAAAAATTGATATAAACGGCTGCTTATACATGATGTTGCCTCCATATAAAGAAAATAGGCGACGTCAACGTGTCGCACTCGCTCTCGGGAAAGCCATCTTGAAACTTACCCCATGTTAGGCCGCTTTCTAGGGAAACAAAATAAGCAAATCGCTTAATTTAGGCTCAGTAATTATTTACTGAAACACCTCCTCCAAAAAATCCGCAATCGACCGGTACGCTCTATTCGCCGCGACTTCCTTGTACACCGTACCAAAGCCCGGATTATTGGCTTTCGGATTGGAAAAAGCGTGCATCGTGCCGCCGTAGACGTGCACTTGCCAATCGACGTTGGCGCGAGTCATCTCGGTTTCGAGCGCGAGCACTTGTTCGGGCGGCACCATCGGGTCGTCGTGACCGTGCAGGCACAGCACTTTGGCGGTGATGGTTTCGTTGGGCACATTGCCCGGCGCGAAGATGCCGTGGATACTGATCACGCCTTTGACATCCGCGCCGGAGCGCGCTAGTTCCAGTACGCATAGACCGCCGAAGCAATAACCCATCGCCGCGACCCGGCTTGCGTCGACTTGCGGCAGTTGCCGCACGGCGTGCAGCGCGGCGTTGATGCGGCGGCGCAATAATGCCCGGTCTTGCGTAAACGGCGCCATCAACGCACCATTTCTATCCGCATCGCCATCTGCACCGAATATGCCTTTACCGTACATATTCAACGCAAAACCGACGTAACCCATATCGGCGATTCGTTCCGCGCCCTTACACGCCAGCTCGCGCCGCCCGCTCCAGTCGTGCGACACCAGCACGGCGGGTTTGGGCGCGCCGGTATCGTGGTAGGCGAGATAGCCTTCGAGTTGCGTGTTGCCATCCTGATAATCGATCATTTTCGTAATCATGTTGCTACCTTTCCTTGAAAGTAGTGATAATCTCACGGTGTAGATGCTATTTCGATTCAATGAACCCAAAGGAGCTCACCATGAACAACAACCGCAATCGTTTGGCCATCGCTGTCTCGGCAGTATCACTATGGGCATTGTCCAGTCACGTTTTCGCGCAGGATTTCCCGGTGCAAAAAGTGTTACCGCTTGAATTATCAACCCAGGCGGCGATGGCGGCAATCAAAAAATGCCATGACGACGGTTTCAGAGTCAGCGTCGCCATTGTCGACCAATCCGGATTGCTCAAGGTGCAACTGAAAGCCGACGGCGCCGGACCGCACACGTTGGATAGCAGCCGCCGCAAAGCCTACACCGCCAACAGCCTGCGCGATTCGACGCATAAATACGCCGTGCTGGTCGCGCAAAAACCGGAATTGCAAAGTTTGACACGCTTAAATGACAACATTTTGTTACTGGGTGGCGGTTTCCCGATCAAGGTCGGCGGTGAAGTGGTCGGCGGCATCGGCGTTGGCGGCGCACCGGGCATCGAGTTTGACGAAGTCTGCGCCAGCGCGGCGCTGAAAGTATTGAAAGCCGATGAAACGTATGAAAAGAAGTGACTATTTTTTACCCATCAATGCAGCATAGGCGATAAACAGCTCTTCCAGAAACAAACGCGGATTCAACGGGTGATGCGACAATTGCTGCTTGGCATTGAGTCCCCGCGTGAAGGCCACACATCCGGGTAAATCCATGTGTTGGCTGAGCGCTTGGATGGCAGGTAACTGTTTCACGTAGTAGCGGATTTTTCCGCTGGTGCGATAGCTGACCAGGTCGTAGCACCATTTTTGCAACCAACTGACGACGATGGATAGATTGGTTTGTTGCAAGGTTTCCGCCAGGGACAGCGGATCCAATCGGTTGGGATGACCGACTTGTTCGATGAATTGCCCGTATTGCGCGGCATTTTCTCCCCTAGCCAGCAGCAGCGCCGTTAACGGGGAAAAACCGGCGGCCGCTAGGCTGGCTTCAGGGTCGCTGACTTCCTGCTGTTTTAACCAGGCCAGCGCTGCCGCCGCATCCGGTAGTGGCATTGCGATTTGCTGGCAGCGGCTGCGAATCGTTGGTAACAAACGCTGCGCTTGATGCGTCACCAACAGAAACAATACCTGTTCCGGCGGCTCCTCGAGTTTTTTCAACAGTGCGTTGGCTGCGGCGCTGTTCATGGTTTCCGCCGGATAAATCAGGATGATCTTGAGACCATTCTGATGTCCGCTCATGTAGACAAAGTCGGTCAGCTTGCGGATTTGCTCAACGCCGATTTGTTGACTGGCGCTTTTTTTCGGTGCAACACCGCCGGATTTTTCTTCACTGTCTTCTTTTTCCGCGCTGCTATTGGAATTGGCGAGCAACGCCTCCGGCATGACCTGATAAAAATTGGGATGGCTGCTTTGCTCAAACCAACCGCAACTCAAGCACGCTCCACACGCTTTTTGTTCCGCGGCAGGTGCCGCACAGAGCAATGATTTCGCCAATTGGCGCGCAAATTCGTATTTACCGGTGCCTATTTTGCCTTTGAGCAGCAACGCGTGCCCCTGGAATTGACGGTTGTGCGTCAATCTCTGCCAGATGTCGTGTTGCCAGCTATAAATATCAGCCATGATTCAACAAAGGCTGCAATGTCTGTTCAACCGCCGCTTTGACTTCCGCTAAGGACTGGCTGCTGTCGATGATTTTAATGCGGCCGGGAAACTGCCGGGCCCGGTCCAGATACGCTGCGCGCACGCGCTGAAAAAAATCACCCCGTTCTTTTTCAAACCGGTCGGCGGCCTTGATTTGACTGACACGCTGTTGCCCCACTTCCACCGGAACATCGAAATATAGCGTCAAATCGGGTTGCAAAGCACCCTGCACCCAGTGTTCGAGAATTTCCAGTTTACCGGTATCCAATCCCCTCCCCCCGCCTTGGTAGGCAAAACTGGCATCGGTGAAACGATCCGATATCACCCACTGCCCTTGCGCTAGCGCAGGCAGAATCACTTTATCCAAATGCTCGCACCGTGCCGCAAACATCAGCAAGGCTTCAGTCTCCGCGTGCATGGTCATCGATTTATCCAGCAGCACAGCGCGCAGTCGCTCACCCAGTTCGGTGCCACCCGGCTCACGCGTGACGACGGCCTGCAACCCCGCACGCTGCAACAACTCGACAATCCACGCCAGCTGCGTCGATTTCCCTGCGCCGTCGATGCCTTCGAGTGTGATGAATTTACCTTGCTTCATGTCTTTTCAGTTTTCAAGTGTCATTGAGGTAAGCTACTATGCGCGGACATTCCATTATCGATTCATTCTATCATGCGCATTGATGCTGCTGGTTTGCTGGATACCGCCGAATTTGTCGCTTCGCCCAATTGCAACGAACGCCCGCCGGGTACGGAAATCAGTCTGCTGGTGATCCACAACATCAGCTTGCCGCCGGATGAATTTGGCGGCAACGGCGTGATTGAATTGTTCACCAATCAAATCGACCCGCAGGCACATCCTTATTATCAAACGTTACAGGGATTAAAAGTCTCGACGCATTTTTTCATCCGCCGCGACGGCACGACGATACAGTTTGTGTCCTGTCACGATCGTGCCTGGCATGCCGGTGTATCCAGTTGGCAAGACCAAGATCGCTGCAATGATTATTCGATTGGTATTGAATTGGAAGGCAGCGATATCACGCCGTTTACCGATGCGCAATATGCAACACTGATTACACTGACACAGTGCTTATGCGGACACTATCCAATCAAACATATCGCCGGACATTCGGATATTGCCCCGGATCGAAAAACCGATCCGGGGCCGCATTTTGATTGGGAAAGCTATGCTAATAGCTTGAACAACAATATGATTAACAGGCCTGTTAAGCGATAAACAAATAGCACATTAAAGTAATCACTGCGGTACCGATGAAATTAAGCACCAGGCCTTCACGCGCCATGCTGGCCATAGGAACCATACCGGTTCCAAACACAATCGCATTGGGCGGCGTTCCTACCGGCATCATAAAACCATAGCTGGCTGCCATGGCAGCGGGCACCATCAGCAACGCCGGATCAATACCCGCCGCTACAGCCGCGGGTGCAAGAATGGGCATCAACAAAATAGTGATCGCCGTATTGCTGGTAATTTCCGTGAGAAAAGTAACGGCCAGCGCAACGAATGCAATAATGACCAGGGGATGTAGACCGGATAGTACTGTTAATTGTTCACCAATTGATCTGGATATTCCCGTCTCAACAAAAGCCTGCGCAATGGCAACACCTCCGGCAAAAAGAATGAGAATTCCCCAAGGCACTTTCACAGCAGTTTCCCAATTCAACAGCTTGTCGCCACGGCCATTGGGAATCAGAAACATAACGATTACAGCAATCAACGCGACCGTCGCATCCGTCGCACCCTTAAGACCCAGCCAGGTACTCCAACCGCCAAATGGCTCCATGCGCGTTACCCAAGCCAGAACCGTTAAACCAAAAATCATCAGTATGCGCCGTTCTTCCGGGCGCCACGGACCCACTGGCGGCATAGCCAATTCGCCCACATGAGTCAAATGACGCGTCAACCACAATCCAGCCAACGGCGCCATCAATAGAACAACCGGCACACCCCAGCTCATCCACTGCATGAAACTTACCGTATTCCCTGTGAAACTTTCATACTCTTTCATGAAAACTAAATTGGGCGGCGTGCCAATGGGCGAACCCAAACCACCGATACTACAACCATAAGCAATTGACAGCAGCAAGGGAAGCGCCAGTTTTTTATCATTACTTTGCGCGATAACAGCAAGCACCAGCGGTATCATCATCAGCGCAGTTGCCGTGTTCGATATCCACATGCTCATCAACGCACAGGCAAACATGAAACCGAAAACAATGCGCCGACTGCTATCTCCTCCGATGATTCTAATCAACCCCAGCGCAAGGCGATGATGCGCACCGGAATGCGCCAATGCCGCAGAAATCATAAACCCGCCTAACATCAACAATATCATGTCGTTGCCATAGGCCTTGGCCACATCTTCTTTTGACAAAACATCCACTAAAGGAAAGACTGCGAGTGGAATGATCGAAGTGACCGGTATCGGAATCGGTTCAAAAAGCCACCAGACAACGCACAACATCACCACTGCGCCGGTCCAACAGGCTTTGGCGTCCCAGCCGGATGCGTTCATGCTTGCAGCAAGGAGTGCGGCAAAGAGAGGACCTAGAATTAAGGTCCAGGAACGTTGGTTAAGCATATCAAAACTCTTTTAAACAAAAACTCGCTAATTACATAAAATGGAAATTTGGCTCAGATTTTTTATTCCTCTGAATGCTCATGTTCACCGATCGATCTCTTACATAGCTTTTTTATTTCGGGTTTATCTTGATTAAGTTCATTCAGCTCAGTCCTGTATCGATCACGCTGCTCTTTAAAATCACTTAACACCTTTGGATGATTCTTTTCCGCTGAGGTTTTGCTTATTAATGTCCTTGTGTAATTTTTACATGCAAAAGCTAGTAAAATTTGCGAACCGACATTTCCTTTCGCAGGCACACAAGGCTGAGTTGCGAGTTCACTATCATAATTAAGAATATCAGAATAATTAAAATGTTTTACTATCCTGTAATCATCATATCGACACATCAGCTCATAGAATTCTTTTTGATACTCAGGTTTTGCATATGTAGGAACCATTCCTATTTCTTTGTAGATACTTCTAGTACCCAGTGTCTCGTCTTTATCGATTAACAATTTTGTTCTGTATTTTGCTTTAGCTGTTGCAATATACTCCACAGACTGCTTTCCATCTTTTTCAACTATTTGCTCGATGCGATGTTCAGAAGTATCTATACCGTCTAGAATATATCCAGAATCACCATTCTGGCTACATTTTAAGTCAGACCAATTTCCATGAGTCGCTATGGCTCTAATGTGATATTTTTCCGTGAATTTATCTGATGTAAAAATATATTGTGATAGATCATAAAATTCAAAATGCTTTGTGCTTGCAAGTAACTCGCATTTCTTTTTTGCTCTAGCAATGGATGGTACTGTCAAATCATTGATTTCTCTCTTTAGCTTGTCACACTCTTGATTTGAACAATTTGTAGATACACCTTTTAGAAATTGAACAAATTCTTTGAATGATTGAGCAGATTCTTTGAGTAGTTGAGGTATAGCCAAAAGAATAAAAAAAGCGGAAATCAGAAGAATAAGTGGATTTATTCCTATCTTTTTATTTCCAATCTCTAACGCATCGTTATCGAGTGGTTTATTCCTGAGAGTCCTGACTAAAACACCCAGAAAACCAAGAATGCCCAGAATACCAATCATTATCGCAGGTGTTGTATCGCTGTCCATGCTTTTGCATGTTCCTAATTTAAATTGTATTTTTTTCTAAATACACTAAGAAGATTTCCAGAATGCCTGAGTTAGCTTACTTCATCTCAAAAATAGACTTAAATCTATAATCCAAATAAATTAATAGGTTACTACTTTATAACTGGCAACTAACTTACATTTCCCACCCGGCACAACCTCCACCACGTCATCCGCCGCATTGGTCGTTTCAACGCATAACAAATGCTTGTAATCAGCATCTTCCAAATCCGCCATGTCCTTGGCGATTTTCTCCCAGGGATTCCATACGACAGCGGTTTTGCTGTTCTGCGAGGTGATCTGAACACATAAAGGAATCACTTCTTGACATAACAATATCAATCACAAAATTGATCAAATTGTAATTGTCAGTGTGAGCCCACATTCCAATTCATAACCGATTATTTACCCGCGCATCACCCGATAACCAGCCACCAACCGGCACTCCCCACCCGGCGCAACTTCCACCACATCATCCGCCGCATTAGTGGTTTCCACGCACAGCAGGCGTTGGTAATCGTGATCTTCCAAATCGGCCATATCCTTGGCGATTTTCTCCCACGGATTCCATACCACGGCGGTTTTGCTGCCTTGTGAGGTGATTTGGATGCGGCGGTTCAAGGCTGTGTCGTCGATGGTCAGGGTGTTGCCGACGTTCAGATAGATGCGGTCCACTTCGGCGTCGATGGTCACGTCACCGGTTTGATGTTTTTGCGTGTTGCCGCCGCCAGCTTTGTCGAGATAATCGCAACCGGCCAGCCCCAATACTTTTGCGCGGGAGATGTCGCCAACCTTGAAATAGGTGTGAAACGCCTGGGTGATGGTGAATTTTTCCTTGCCGGTGTTGCGCGTGATCAATGACAGATTCAAGCTGTCGCCGATGACGATTTCCTGACGTAAGCTGAAGGCATACGGCCAGATGGCTTGTGTTTCCGCCGTATCGTCCAAACCGACGGTGACTTTGATATCGCCATTACCTAACGCTTCGGTGGCAATCACGTTCCAGCCGCGATTGCGCACGAAACCGTGTCCTGGGCGGCCTTTGCCTTCCGGATCGGCGCCGAACCACGGCCAGCAGATTGGCGCGCCGCCTTTGATGGCTTTGCCGTCCTGGTAATACGCTTTCGCGCTCAAAAACATCACATCTTCCGGCTCACCGGCGGGTTGATACGACAGCACCTGACCGGCATGAATCGAGATCAGCGCTTTGGCCTTGGCGGTTTTGGCTTGAATCATCGGCAGTCCGCCGTTGCCAGCAATAAATTCCAATTGACCTGCGATGCCGAATTGCGTGTTGAGTTGTTCGATTGTCATGATTTTCCTTTGCTATTAATTGATTGGAGTTAATTTTGGGTCGGTGTCACCCGGCTGGCGGCAAGTTTAGCACGGCTGCGGGCTTCATCAGTATCCGCGCCATTCGCCAGCGCAACACCCATACGGCGGCGCTGGAACGATTCGGGTTTTCCGAACAAGCGCAGATCGCTTTGCGGCACGCTAAGCGCTTCGGTTACGCCGGAGAATGCGATGCCTTTGGCTTCGAGTTGGCCGTAGATCACCGCGCTCGCACCTGGCGTCTGCAGTGAAGTATTCACCGGCAATCCGAGAATCGCGCGCGCGTGCAAATCGAATTCGCTCTGCTTCTGACTGCACATCGTCACCATGCCGGTATCGTGCGGCCGCGGGCTGACTTCGCTGAACCACACGTCGTCGCCTTTGACGAACAATTCCACGCCAAAAATGCCCAAACCACCCAGATCATCGGTGATGATCTTGGCGATTTCACGCGCACGTTGCAGCGCCGCCGGGGACATCGCCTGCGGTTGCCAGCTTTCAACGTAATCGCCATGCACCTGCACATGGCCGATCGGTTCGCAGAAATGGGTTTTGACGTTGCCGCCCTCATCCAGCGCACGCACGGTCAGTTGCGTAATTTCATAATCGAAATGAATCACGCCCTCGACAATGACCCGCCCCTGATCGACCCGGCTGCCGCTGGCGGCATAATCCCACGCTGCTTTCACTTCTCCGGCGTGATCGACGCGCGACTGCCCCTTGCCGGACGATGACATCACCGGTTTGACGATGCAGGGATAACCGATGGTGCTGTCGATGGCCGCTTGCAATTCCGCCAGGCTGTTGGCAAAGGCATACGGCGACGTAGGCAGCCCCAAGGTTTCCGCTGCCAAGCAACGAATGCCTTCGCGGTTCATCGTTAACCGGGTGGCGCGCGCGGTCGGAATCACGGTGGCAATACCCGCTTGCTCGATTTCGACCAGCATGTCGGTGGCAATCGCTTCGATTTCCGGCACGATAATATCGGGCTTTTCCTGTTCGACCAATGCCCGCAATGCCTGACCGTCCGCCATGTTGATGACATGCGCGCGATGCGCGACTTGATGACCCGGCGCGTTGGCGTAGCGATCCACCGCGATGGTTTCAACGCCGAGGCGCTGCAATGCGATGATGACTTCCTTGCCGAGTTCGCCGCTGCCGAGCAGCATAACTTTTTTTGCCGATGCACTCAGCGGTGTACCGATGATTGATGGTGTTTTCATGTTGATGACTCCTGAATAGCGGTTCTTTTTTGACCCTGTTGCTGCAACGCCCACTGCACATGCTCACGCAACATGTCCGACGGGTCGTCCGAGCGGGCTTGCAAGGCTTGCACAATTTCGACCGAATATGGCGCGTTGCCCAAACCGACGGCGATATTGCGCAGCCATTGCGCATGACCGATGCGGCGGATCGCGCTGCCGGCCAGCTTAGCTTCAAAGGTTGCTTGATCCCAGCCAAACAATTCGATCAGTGATACCTCATCCAAGCCATTGCGCACATGAAAGTCGTTTTCGTTGGTGATTTTGGCAAATTTATTCCACGGACACACCAGCTGGCAATCGTCACAGCCGTAAATGCGATTACCGATCAGCGGTCGCAATGGCTCGGGAATGCTGTCTTTCAATTCGATGGTCAGATAGGAAATGCAACGGCGGGCATCGACTTGGTAAGGCCCGACGATCGCTTGGGTCGGGCAAATATCGATACAACGGGTGCAGCTGCCGCAGTAATTGCCGGTTTCTTCATCGACGGGCAGCGGCAGATCGATATACATCTCACCGAGAAAAAACATCGAACCGGCTTGGCGATTCAACAATAAGGTGTGCTTGCCGCGCCACCCCAGACCGGATTTCTGCGCCCAAGCCACTTCCATCACCGGCGCGCTGTCGGAAAATACGCGATACCGGAAGGTGCCTACTTCGCTGGTTATCCGGTCGGCCAATTTTTGCAGCCGGGCGCGGATCACTTTGTGGTAATCGCGCCCCAGCGCATAGCGCGAAATAAATGCCCGGTCACCGTCATGGATCACATCCCAGCTATTTTTGACCGCGGGCGGCGCATAGTTCATGCACACCGAAACAACCCGTTGCGTGCCCGGTTCCAGTTCCGCAGGCCGGGTGCGTTTGGTGCCATGTTTCGCCATATAATCCATGTCACCGTGGTATCCTTGCGCCAGCCATTGGAACAGACCGGATTCCACCGTCGACATATCCGCCTGCGCATCGGCGATGCGGACATCGTGAAATCCGAGTTCCTTGCCCCAGGTTTTGATGGCAGCCGCCAAGGCGGCGTAATCCGGTAATTTATTGGTTGAGGTATTTTCTTGCATAACGCTCGTTCGACAGATACTGAATCAGCACAAGGTGTTACCTGCTTTCTTGCAGATGAAGCGGCAACGCTGGCATTCGGTAAAAAACTGGCTGCCTGCTTGCATTCCGGACTGGCCATTTATCTGAGCGGCAATCTCGGTGCAGGCAAAACAACCTTGACGCGCGGTATTCTACACGGCCTCGGATATCAGCATGTAGTCAAAAGTCCTACCTATAATTTAGTTGAAATCTATAAAATCTCTGCGTTATACTTGTATCACTTTGATTTTTATCGGTTCAATGATTACCTCGAATGGGAAGAAGCAGGCTTCCGCGATTACTTTAATTCAGATGCAATTTGTTTGGTGGAATGGCCTGAAAAAGCAGGCAATTTATTGCCTGAAGCCGATTTGCAGCTCATCTTCAGCATTCTTGACAACGGCCGTAGGATTGAAATCCGGGCTGGCACAGAGGCAGGAAAACAATGTTTGATACATTGGAACAACCCAAAAAGCGAGTGATTGCGTATTCAAATAGCAACACCTACGCTGCCGTCCAAAATAACTTCCTGATATTTTTTATATTGGTCTTTTTCTGTTGCTGGATAGGTTCCAGTCAAACAGTGCTGGCTGCAGATACCACCGTGCAGGCTGTTCGTGTCGGGTTAACGCCGGATTACACGCGCATCACCCTGGAGTCCAACCAGCCGCTTGAATATGAATTAAGCATGCTGGAAAACCCGCATCGCGTGGTTATCGATTTAAGCAATACCAAGCTTTCACAGGCGCTTTCGGCGCTCCCGCAAAAGGTGGATGCGATTGATCCTTTTGTGCAGAAAATCCGCGTCGGGCAGTATAAACCGCACGTCATCCGGCTGGTGTTTGATCTGAAAGCCAATGTCGTGCCGCGCACCTTTGTGATCGAACCCAAGGAAAATTTTGCGCATCGCTTGATTCTGGATATTCATCATCCGGACAAAGCCGGCAAGGGGGAACTGAATGCGCGTGGCGGCGCTGCGCCAAACACGGATTTTGAAGCGGATGTTTTGGATGAATTGGTTGCCACGCTGGTGCAAGGCGGCGCCAAACAACCCAAAACCAACCCGCAAGCACGTCTTATCTGGCCGCACGCGCCCAAGCCGCAGTTGAATCAGGGCAAACAAACCAATAATTCTCCCGCAGCGCAAAACCGCAAAATCAGCAAAGCTCCGCGCATCATTATCGTGGCCATTGATCCGGGTCATGGCGGCAAGGATCCCGGTGCAGTCGGCTACCAAGGCACCTACGAAAAAGATGTAACCTTGGCCATTGCACGAAAACTGAAAGAACGAATCGACAAAGAGCCGAATATGCGCGCCGTTCTGACTCGCGACGGCGATTATTACATTTCGCTGCCGCAGCGCCGCATTAACGCCCGGCGCGCCAATGCTGACTTGTTTGTATCGATCCATGCGGATGCCAATCCCAAAGCGCATGCGCACGGCTCCTCGGTTTTTACGCTGTCAGAACATGGCGCCACTTCGACCACGGCAAGCTGGCTTGCCAATAAGGAAAATAGCGTCGACAGCGATTTGATGGGTGGCATCGATATCACTTCCAAATCAAAAGACATCAAGGAGTTGCTGCTCGATCTGTCGCTGAATGCCACTATCAATGACAGCGTCAAACTCGCCGAGTACGTTTTGAAACAATTAGGCGGCATTAATCACTTGCACAAAAGAAATGTCGAGCAAGCAGGCTTCGCTGTGCTGAAATCGCCCGACATTCCTTCTATACTGGTGGAAACAGCATTTCTCAGCAACCCCAAAGAAGAAGAAAAACTACGTAGCAAGGGCTATCAGGATAGAATGGCGGATGCGATGTTCCTAGGCATCAAGAAATACTTTTCGGATAACCCGGCACTGGCACGTGCCGCTGTCGCGCAAACACAATAGCGCCGTTACGTTTCCATTTTTCCCGTGGCACCCGCAATCCGATCCAACTATTTTGCTTTAACGCGTTACAATAACTTCTGTTAGCCGGTCAGATCAGAGTATCCTTAAAAAGGATATCCGGATTTTAAATAGTAAAAATTATCCCGATTGTTTATGACTATACTTGGCATTCCTATGAATGAACCCAAGCCAGAATTAATGCACACCAGCGATCCGCCTGCCAATACGATGCAACAATGGTTTCAGCTTTCCACGAGAGCTGGTCTCGCACATATCGTTTTAACCGGTAACTATACGTTGACGGCATTAGAGCCGATCCTCAAGTCATTAATGAATGAGCTGAGCAAACAAGCCAAAAATCGTGATCTACATTGGGATCTGACCGGCATCCAGCAAATGGATATCGCAGGAACGACCCTGCTGTGGCGTGTATGGAAAGCACAACGGCCGGAGCATCTTCAGCTTCGCCCGGAACACGAAAAAATGTTTGCACGCCTAGAACAGCTGCCAGTGATCAAGACGGAAACCCCATACCGGGATTTGCTCTGGCCTTTAACCGCTGTGGGCGGACTGGCTTTGCTGTTATGGCAACATGCCATCGGTCTGGTCAGTTTGATTGGCCAGTTGCTGCTTGATGTGATTTATTTATTCCGCAACCCGGTTCATATCCCCTGGCGCGAAATCTCCGCCAACTTATACCGCACCGGGGCGCAAGCACTCGGCATTACCGCGCTGGTCGGGTTCCTGATTGGTATTGTCTTGAGCTACCTTTCTTCCAAACAATTGCAGTTATTTGGTGCTGATATCTTTATTATCAACATATTGGGAATTAGCATCATCCGTGAACTGGGGCCCATGTTAGCCGCGATCCTGGTTGCCGGCCGTTCCGGATCGTCCATGACAGCGCAACTCGGTGTCATGCGCGTAACCCAGGAATTGGATGCCCTGACGGTGATGGGTATCTCGCATAGCCAACGTCTGATATTACCCAAAGTGCTGGGACTCGGTATCGCGATGCCCTTGCTGGTGGTATGGACCAGCGCGATCGCTTTACTGGGCGGAATCGTCGCTGCGGAATGGCAGCTAGGCTTGAACTCGCAATACTTTTTGTCAGCGCTACCGGATGCAGTGCCGATTGCTAATTTATGGCTCGGACTCGGCAAAGGGGTTGTATGCGGCATGGTCATCGCGCTCATCGCCTGTCATTTTGGTTTAAGGATCAAACCCAACACCGAAAGCCTAGGTGAAGGCACCACTTCTTCGGTGGTAACCGCAATCACCATGGTGATCATTATCGATGCCATTTTTGCCGTGTTGTTCTCAGACGTGGGGCTTACCTAGATGATGACAAAACCGGAATGCATCATCGAGATTGAATCGCTCTATACCCGTTTCGGGAATCATATCGTGCATCGCGATATCAATTTATGCGTTTACCGCGGTGAAGTACTGACACTGATTGGTGGATCGGGTAGCGGAAAAACCACGTTGTTACGCCAGATGCTGGGATTGGAAGAACCGTCGCAAGGTAGCGTCAAAGTTTTTGGCGGCACTCGCTCAAACGCTGCCGTCAATCCACGCAGAAAAAATATCCACAGCCGTTCAGGCGTGCTTTTTCAACAAGGCGCATTATTCAGTGCATTGACTGTATTCGATAATATTGCGCTGCCTTTGCGTGAATTGCACACCCTGAGTGAAGATATGATCCGGGATTTGGTGATGGTTAAACTGAATATGGTGGCTATCGGGCCGGAGCACGCGAACAAAATGCCCGCCGCCTTGTCCGGCGGCATGATCAAACGCGTGGCGCTGGCAAGAGCGCTGGCATTGGATCCGGAAATACTGTTTCTGGATGAGCCCACCGCCGGGCTGGATCCCGAACTGAGCGAAAGTTTCGTAGAATTGGTGCTGGCATTGCGCAGCGAAATGGATCTGACGATTGTCATGGTGACGCATGACTTGGACACATTGGTCGCGCTATCCGACCGGATTGCCGTTCTGGCCGATCAGCAAGTGGTTGTCATCGGTCCCTTGGACGAGGTATACCGCTTTCCGCATCCTTTTATCAACAGTTACTTCAAAAGCATACGGCATAAAATTGAGCAACAAAACAACTCGGAGCAAACATGGAAAACCGTGCCCATGCCCTCGTAGCAGGTATCTTTGTCATTTTTCTGAGCATCGCCATCGCTTTAGTGACGGTGTGGTTTAGCGGCAGCAACATTCAGCGCATCGATTATCTGGTCGTCACCAAAGAATCGGTGAGCGGGCTTAATCCGCAATCGGCGGTGCATTATCGCGGCGTTAACATCGGTAAAGTTGAAAATATCGAATTTGACCCGGAGAATCCGCAACAAATTCTTGTGCGTATTTCAGTGAACGAGAATGTCATACTCAGAAACAGCACTTACGCGCAATTGGGCTACCAAGGTGTTACCGGGCTGGCCTACATTCAACTGAACGACGATGGCATCGGTACTGATCAACTGGCTCATGACACGCGCATCCCGATGCGCCGCTCATTGCTTGATGAAGTCGCCGGATCCGGGCAGGACTTACTCACCAATGTCAATCAGTTAGTGCTAAAAATGAACCATTTGCTGAACGACGAGAATCAAGATCAAGTTTTCCATATTCTGCACAATATTCAAAAAGCCACGCGCAATTTTGATGGTATTGCCGGTCACTTACAGCCTGTACTCACGTCGTTCACTGAACTCACAACCGAATCAGCTACGCTGGTTAAACGCCTGGATCAGATCTTGGGTGAAATCAATATAACCGTTGCCAAAATCAATCAGAAAGATGGCATTTTTGACAACTTGTCGCAAAGCACGCAAGAACTAGCCATGACGATTCCTGAATTGCGCAATGCCAGTCACAGCATTGCCCGCAGTTCGCATCATTTTGATAAGGTTTTGCATCAATTGGAAGAAAACCCGCAAAGCTTATTATTTGGCCGTCCCTCCCCCTTACCGGGTCCTGGAGAAGCCGGTTTTGTGTCCCCCAAGGAGTAGCCAATGACCAGAATATTCTTGTTGCTCACGATCATCTGCTTGCTTCCGGGTTGTACTGTTCTGCATAAATCGCATCCCACAGCTGTGTACGATTTTGGTATACAGACGCCACCTTCATCCCAGCCAGCGGTTCAGCCCGCCCAGCTGCGAAAGCATAGCTTGCTGGTTGCGGACACGACAGCGCCGGTATGGCTGGATAGCAAGGCGATTCATTACCGCCTGCTCTATCACAATCCGGCACAATCGTACACCTACGCCAGTAATCGCTGGATTGCCACCCCTGCCGCTCTGCTTACGCAGCAGCTGCGCAACCGTATCGCCGCCGGTACGCAGGAGCAAGTGATTAAAGACAACAGTATCGCAACCGCCGATCATGTACTGCATACTGAGCTGGAAGAATTCTCACAAGTGTTTGATACAGCCACGGATAGCCGCATCGTGGTCGGCTTGCGCGCCAGTTTGATCGAACGTAATACACGCAAGCTGCTGGCGCAGAAAGATTTCAACATCACGGCAAAAGCGCCTTCGGCCGATGCAACGGGGGCCGTGTCTGCTTTGGGCGCAGCAAGTAATCAACTGCTGAATGAATTGGTTAATTGGCTGGCTGCCACATTACCGCACGATTAATCCCAGCTTGGGCAGTCAAAATTACGCTCAAGTTGGGTTAATTTATCATTCTCTTATGTTAGTATCCCGTCATTATTGTTCCAGAGGTTTTGCATGCGTTTAATTCTAATCCTACTGCTCTCCGCTTACTTGCTCAGCGCTTGTGGCCTGAAGGGGCCGCTCTATCTTCCCAAAGTTGAGGAAGCCAGTACCGCGCCATCCAATCCAGCAGAGAAAAAATGAGCGGTTTCCCTGAATTTGATTACCGCAATAACGAACTCTTTGTAGAATCGGTATCGCTCCGGCAGATTGCCCGGGAATTCGGTACGCCCTGTTATGTCTACTCGCGCGCCGCTTTAACCAAAGCTTATCAAGCATTCGATGCGGCATTTGCGAACCGGGAACATCTGATTTGTTACGCAGTGAAAGCCAACTCGAATATCGCCATCCTCAACCTCTTCGCACGGCTTGGCAGCGGCTTCGATATCGTATCGGGCGGAGAATTGCAGCGTGTCATTAAAGCAGGCGGCGATCCCGGCAAAACGGTGTTTTCCGGTGTCGGAAAACACGTTGATGAGATGCGCATGGCGTTGAATGCCAACATTCTCTGTTTCAATGTGGAATCCGAAGCCGAGTTAATCGTGCTAAACCAAATCGCCAAAGACATGGGCAAGATTGCGCCTGTCAGCCTGCGTGTCAACCCGGATGTGGATGCCAAGACACACCCTTATATCTCAACCGGTCTTAAGGAAAATAAGTTTGGCGTTCCCGCCAGCGTGGCCGAACGGATTTATCAATCGACACAGCAGTATCCGCATATCCGGTTTACCGGATTGGATTGCCACATCGGCTCCCAGCTCACCGAGCTTGAACCGTTCCTGCAAGCCAGCCATAAGATGCTTAATTTACTCGAAACCTTACAATCGCAAGGTCTGTCCATTGAGCACCTGGACTTGGGTGGCGGCTTGGGCATCCGCTACACCGATGAAACACCGCCAAGCATCAAAGACTATGTTTCCGCGCTATGCGCCGGTACCCGGACAGTCAAACAACGCTTGTTAATCGAACCGGGCCGTTCACTAGTGGGTAATTCCGGTATTTTACTGACGCGGGTGGAGTACCTTAAACACACTTCCGCGCGTGATTTCGCCATCGTCGATGCAGCCATGAACGATCTGATGCGACCGGCTTTGTATGATGCTTATCATGCGATCCTGCCTGTGCAGCAAAATGCAGGTGAAGCCAGAAACTACCAAGTAGTCGGCCCTGTTTGCGAAACCGGTGATTTTCTCGGTCATGACCGTAAACTCAGCCTGAATGATGGCGATTTTCTGGCTGTCATGTCTGCCGGTGCCTATGGCATGAGTATGAGCTCAAATTACAACACCCGGCCGCGCGCCGCCGAAATCATGGTCGATCACGATCAAATCCATATCATCCGGCAGCGCGAGACGATCGATCAATTAATGGCCGATGAGCGCGTACTGCCGCAATAAATGACAGGACATTTGGAGATACGCTTAATTGTAGTAACATGCCGTATCGCTTTATGACAAATCCGTAATGACAAGCCAACCCAGTATCGACGATGCGCAGTATCAAGACCATATCCTGCAAGGTGTTTCACGCACTTTTGCGCTGACTATCCCGCAATTACCCGAAATGTTGCGCCACGTGATCGGCAATGCGTATCTGCTTTGCCGTATTACCGATACGATTGAGGACGATAGCGCATTGACCAACGAGCAGACCCGGCAGCTATCCGACATGTTTGCCGAAGTCGTGTGTGGCAATGCTTCAGCGGAAGAATTCGCGCACCGGCTCTATCCGCTTCTTTCCGCCCATACCATTCCGGCGGAGCATGATTTAATCAAAAACACCCCGGCGGTTATACGCGTCACACATAGCTTTAATCCCGCGCAACGTAAAGCGTTGGAGCGTTGTGTGCGAATCATGGCCAAGGGGATGGCGGATTATCAGGAAACGGAATCGCTGGACGGATTGAAAGATCTTCCGGCAATGAATGAATATTGCTATTACGTGGCCGGCGTTGTCGGTGAAATGTTAACCGAATTATTCTGCGATTATTCGGAAGAAATCAATCGCCATAAACCCGCTTTGATGAAGCTTGCCGTATCGTTCGGCCAGGGATTGCAAATGACGAACATTCTCAAGGATATTTGGGACGACCGGAAGCGAGGCGCTTGCTGGCTGCCGCAGGATATTTTTCTTAAAAACGGATTCAATCTGCGCGACTTGCGGCCTGGAATATCCGATGAGAAATTTCAAGCCGGATTAGCGGAGCTATTGGCAGTTGCCAAAGGTCATTTACAAAATGCGCTGACCTATACCAGCATGATCCCTCCCAAAGAAAAAGGAATCCGCAAGTTCTGCTTATGGGCCATCGGTATGGCTATCCTGACATTAAACAAAATCAATCAGCACCGGGATTTTTCAGAAGGGGTTCAAGTTAAAATCAGCCGCCGCAGTGTCAAAGCCACCATTGTAACGACCAGTTTATTTGCTAGTCATGACTGGATCCTGGAATTATTGTTCAAGCTGACATCGCGGAACCTGCCGCTGGCCAGTCTGCACAATGAAGCGCTGCCGGAAATCCGATAAATGATGGCTGCCATTCCCGATTCCGGATACTCTTCAATCCCAGCCGAGCCGGAACACAGGTTCGCATTCAAAGAATCATGAAATCATTGGTAACAGGCGCAACAGGATTTCTTGGTTCCGCGGTGATGCGGTGCCTGCTTGCGGCCGGGCATGAGGTGCGTGTTTTGGCAAGACCCGATAGCGACCGGAAAAATCTGAAAAATTTCGCTGTTGAAATTGCCGAAGGCGATTTGCGCGATCATGAATCGCTCAAACGCGCTGTCCGGGGTTGCGACAATCTGTTTCATGTTGCCGCCGACTATCGGCTGTGGGTTCCGGATCCCGCAACCATGCATGAAATTAACGTGACCGGTACGCGTGCGCTGATTTTAGCTGCCCATGACGAAGGCATTCAACGCATTGTTTATACCAGCAGTGTTGCAACACTCGGGTTAAACGCCGATGGCTCACCCGCCACTGAGGAAACGCCAGCCAATTTTGCGGGCATTAAAGGTCACTATAAGCGTTCCAAATACCAAGCTGAAAAATTGGTACAACAACTCGTTGATGAATACCACTTACCATTAATCATCGTTAATCCTTCCACGCCGATCGGCCCTGGAGACGTGCGCCCCACGCCGACCGGACGCATCGTGCTCGATACCTTGATGGGACGCATGCCGGCGTACGTCAATACCGGTCTGAATATTGCACATGTCGACGACATCGCGCAAGGCCATTTACTGGCATTTCAGCGCGGAAAGGCTGGAGAACGCTATATTCTGGGCGGTGATAATATGTTGCTGCTGCAAATTCTGCAACTCATCGACGAAATCAACGAAACACGCAGAAAGCGCGTCAACATACCCATCAATGTCATGCTTCCGATGGCCTGGTGTATGGAAAAAATGGCGCTCTTCACACGCACGGAACCGCGCGCAACACTCGACAGCATTCACATGGCCAAGAAATTAATGTTTTTCTCCAGCGCGAAAGCTAACCGGGAATTGGGCTATCAACACCGCCCCGCTGTTGAAGCGCTTAGAGATGCGGTCAAATGGTTCAAAGAAAACGATTACTGCCGCTAGATTCCGTGTAATCCGGTTATCCCAGCAAAGCTTACTTCTTCTCATTCAATATCTTCCATCAATCTCCCGTAATACTATCAACCTTTTGTACGTCTCAGCAGCTTCAAAGCAAGCTTAGCGTTACATTTTGCACCGCTCATAGGAATTTTCAGATTTATTCTAAACTTTCATGCTTGACTGTCGTAAAAACAACGGCGAAGTGAAAATCATGCAGCAAGAGCTGATGAACTGGTTAAGAATCAAAGCAATTCTGGTAGTACATAAAATATTGTTATTTACGGAGAAGAGAATGCCTGACAAAAATTTAAAATTCTTAGTAGTGGATGATTTTTCTACCATGCGTAGAATCGTTCGCAATCTTTTAAAAGAACTAGGATTTGTCAATGTCGATGAGGCTGAAGATGGCGCGGTAGCTTTACGCAAGCTACAAGATGGCAATTTTGATTTTATTGTATCTGATTGGAACATGCCCAATATGGATGGGTTAACCATGCTTCAGAATGTACGTGCCAATGAAGCATTAAAAAATATCCCTGTACTCATGGTCACCGCTGAAGCGAAAAAAGAAAATATTGTTGCTGCAGCTCAAGCTGGTGCAAGCGGTTATATTGTAAAACCTTTTACTGCTGCCGTGCTTGAAGAAAAACTGAATAAAATCTTCCAGAACATGGAAGCCAAGATAGCTGTAAAAGCATAGAATTTCTTTTCATAACAAACCGATGAGTTCAAAATGAATACAAAACGTCTTATGAAAGCAAAAGCTGAAGATGCTTCTCAAGAAACAACCAGCTCCAAACCTAAAAAATCCATTAAATTGGCTGATACACCACAAGTAGTTGAGACCATTACTACTGAAGAAAATGAATCAACCGCAACGAATAAAAAAGTTATTGATCAGGTTGGACAATTAACCAGAAACCTGCACGACAGTCTTCGCGAGCTGGGATACGATAGACGCCTTGAAGCAATTGCATCTGAAGTACCTGAAGCGCAAGACAAATTAGCCTATGTCGCCACAAAAACCGAGCAGGCGGCGGAACGCACACTCAATGCAACTGAAATTGCCATGCCGATTCAAGATAAGCTTTCAGCTGGTGCCATTCACTTATCCGAACAATGGAAACAAGCGTTTGAATCTCATCAAACCAACCCAGACACGGAAAAATTTAAAACGTTATTAATCGATACACTTCAGTATCTTGATAAGGTTCCAGAACAAACCAATGCCACCAATACCCAACTGATGGAAATTATGATGGCACAGGACTTCCAGGATCTTACGGGGCAAGTCATCAAAAAGATTACGCACATGGTGCAAAGTCTGGAGAAAGATCTGATAGATCTATTACTTGCCAATGTTCCGTCCAAGAAAAATATCGTAGCGGATGAAGGACTGATGAACGGCCCCGTCACAAATCCTGAGAAACGCAATGATGTGGTATGCGATCAAGATCAAGTGGATGACTTACTCGCCAGTCTTGGGTTCTAGTCGCAACTCGCCTCATCATTCACTGCAATTCTCACCCTCTCTGACGCTACTTATCTCACTAGAGTTTTGTCTGGCATCACCGGCAGAACTCTAGTGTGCTCTATAGAACGTTTTGACAACCCCCCAGCAGGTTAGCTATCAAATTTAATGCTTCGTCCCGATTGATTCCGTATCACTGGCATTTGCGCTATCGAGCTTTTTCCACAGACATTTATTGTTGCTCTCGTGCGCGATTTTCTCTAATACCATCGCATGGTGCGCCAATTCCTCAGTTGTTGCCTCGATAATTTTCAAATTCAAACTATCCAAATTCCCAACGGCGTGTTGAACGGTCTCGGTATATTCCAGGTCGATCAGTAAACTTTCCTGGCCGCGCGTCATGGCCAGATACACTTCGGCCAATAGCTCCGCATCCAATAATGCCCCGTGCAGCGTGCGCTTTGAATTATCAATACTGTAGCGCTCGCATAGCGCATCGAGGTTATTACGTTTACCCGGATGAAACTCCTTCGCGAGTTTCAAAGTATCCGTTATCGCTGCACAATACTTATCCAGTGTTTTTAAATTGATCAAACTCAATTCATGATTAAGAAATCCTACGTCGAACGGTGCGTTATGAATAATCAGTTCGGCGTCGTTGATAAAATTCAGGAATTCCTTGGAAATGTCATGGAATCTCGGTTTATCCTGAAGAAATTCCGTTGTTAACCCATGCACTTGCAACGCTCCTTCATCACTTGCTCGATCCGGATTAAGATAATAGTGAAAGTGGTTACCCGTGAGTTGCCTGTTCCATAACTCCACCGCCGCTATTTCAACAAGACGATGACCAAGCTTATGCTCCAAGCCGGTCGTTTCGGTATCCAGTACAATTTGACGCATATCAGATCCTAGAATTTATTCTACTTATCCGGAAGTTATCATTTCCACGCCACGATTTGC
Organism: Nitrosomonas oligotropha; assembly: GCA_008015635.1. Classification (GTDB taxonomy): domain Bacteria; phylum Pseudomonadota; class Gammaproteobacteria; order Burkholderiales; family Nitrosomonadaceae; genus Nitrosomonas; species Nitrosomonas oligotropha_B. Next base: position 15,181 of record SSFX01000041.1, on the reverse strand, counting down.
CAGTTGATCGGCGCGCTCATTCTCCGCATGCCCAGAATGCCCCCGCACCCAACACCATTCAATCTCATGGTGCTGCGCTAACTCATCCAGCTGTCTCCATAAATCTTCATTCTTTACGGGCTTTTTGCCCGCAGTTCGCCAATTCCGGGCTTTCCACGAATCGAGCCATTCGCTGATGCCCCGCTGAACGTATTGCGAATCGGTATGAAGATGCACTTTGCAAGGACGCTTGAGTGATTCCAAAGCGCGTATGGCCGCGAGTAATTCCATGCGATTGTTCGTGGTTAATTGCTCTCCGCCGAAAATCTCACGCTCATGACCGGCATAGCGCAGCAAAACCCCCCACCCCCCAACGCCCGGGTTTCCTTTGCAAGCGCCATCCGTATAGATCTCAACCACTTTAGCATCCGTTGTACTCATTATCTGCGCGACTCGTCAGTCTGATTGAGCTTTTCCGCCGACTTCTCCTCAAGCGAAGCTTCGTTTACTCTTTGCGCGACCGGCACCATTTTTTTCCGGGCATTGAGACAATTCTTCCAATCCGGCTTGATAATCCGCATACCGTGCATATGCTTAATCGCGTGCAAAAAATACACTCCCCCGGAAATCGGCCACCAGCGATCCCCTGCCGCCTCCATAAAACTGAGCCGTTTACGCCACTTTTCTTGCTTAAATGGCGGTGTATAGCAGCATAGACGGCCGCCAGCCATTTCAAAATCCAGTAACTTCAACCAATCTTTAAGCCGTGATAACACAATAAACTGACCGTTCCAGGGAAATTCCCGCCGGGTCGACCGCAAGTAATGGCACACTCCCCACAAACTGAACGGATTAAAGCCGGATATCACGACATGACCTTCCGGTATCAAAATTCGATGTACTTCACGTAAAATTTGATGCGGATTGGCATTAAACTCAAGCGTATGTGGCAGAATGACAAGATCGACACTATTGCTCTGAATCGGTAGAAAACCCGGCGCGGCACGTAAGGATGCTCCAGTCTCAAGTCCCACGGAAAAATGAAAAGGCATTCTATTCAAGCGCAGAAAATTAAATTGCGGCCAGCCGATTTGCACGGCATTGTAGCCAAAAATATTCGCCACAACCTGATCAAAGTAGCACTGCTCATGTTCGATCAGATATTGACCAAGCGAGGATTCGAACCACTGTTGAACATTTTGCACAGTCATGATCAATAATTCTGCTTAAATTTATACGATTGAACTCATCCGATCAAAAGCATCAGCTTCACCATTCGTTAGACAGGGAAATTTCATGTTGAACATTCAGCCGGTACCTGCATTTAGAGACAATTATATCTGGGTCATTCACAACCGGGATTATGCCGTGGTAATCGATCCGGGTATAGCGTTTCCCGTTATAGATTATTTGCAAACGGAAAAATTGCAATTATGCGCGATTCTTATCACCCACCATCATAGCGATCATACCGGAGGTATTGCCGAGTTGCGGCAATTATCCGCTGTGCCGGTATACGGACCATGCAATGAAGCCATCGCGGAAGTTACGCACCCGGTCCGGGAAAACGATCAGATCGATATACCGCAACTGCCGCTGCGTCTTACCGTCATGGATATTCCCGGGCATACCCGCGGCCATATTGCTTATTATGGAACCGATCCATTTGCCTTGGTATTTTGTGGCGATACGCTCTTTTCTTGCGGCTGCGGGCGGATATTTGAAGGGAGCGCGCAGCAAATGTGCCAATCCTTGCAGAAGCTCGCTCGGTTACCCGAAGATACCAATATTTATTGCACCCATGAATATACGCTGAGCAATATCCGCTTTGCCAGAGCGGTTGACCCGGAAAACCGGAAACTCATCGAACTAGAAATCACCGCACAACAACTTCGGCAGCAAAATATCCCGACACTTCCCTCGCCATTGTTTCTTGAAAAAGCCGTAAATCCTTTCCTGCGCTGCGATCAGCAAGCACTCATCGAAAGCGCGCAGCAACACGCTGCAATACCGCTCCCAGATCCACTCAGCGTTTTCTCGGTATTGCGAGAATGGAAAAATAATTTCTGAAAATACAACCCATATCGATACTCAAATAAAAAAAGCAATTTGATCCATGTTCATCACGAATCAAATTGCTTCGTTCAAAAACAAACCACTGATGGCTAACTTCGCCATCGGCTTAATTATTTTTTAGGCTTAGCTGCGCGTAATACGGGGTAGTATTGAGTAAATACCATGTCTTGTGCGGCATTATCTTTATGGCAAGCTGCGCAAGCTTCATCAGCCTGTATTGCGCCTTCTTTGGCGTCATAAGATGAAAAACCGAAGAATGCCCAGTTACCCGGTCTGTTCGGGAAACGTTTGGAATCTTTCACCATCGCAGCGATTCCATTGAATTCTCCCGCGAAGTAACCATTTCCGCTCGGTGCTGATTTAGAACCTACACTCACCAATTCTTTTACAATAACCGTTCCATCACGGAATTCACCGGTTTTTTTCCAATGATTCCAGCTGGTTGGATCGATGTATACGTTGTGAAATTCAGGAAATGCGGCTTTACCATCGTTCAGCTCGTTCGGTGTAACCGTTGCGCCGACAAATACCCACTCACGGTAACCTCTAGGCGTCAACAGCACATTATCTTTATTAAAGGCGCCGAAATTATGGTCTTTTCCGTGTGCATGATGCCCATCGGAAGCAATCACCGGACTTGCCAGTGCAATAGATAACAGTAATGGTGCAATCCCACCTAATAACGTCTTTTTAAACTGTAACATAATAAGCCCTTAAAATAGTTAAAGAAAGACAAAAAAAACAGCAATAATCCATGCTGCTTTCTTTATAGTAGTCAGACATATTATCTTCGTCAAGTGAATATGTAGTCTTAATAATCACCTACATAGCACAATGTTTTTCATGTCATTGATCACGTTCCATTAACCATCCGGGAAAGTGTTATCATGAATTGGAACCCGCTTAATACAATTGGAGATTGATAAGGTCATGATTTACATTAACTCTGTTACATTCAACCGGCACATTTCAGCAATCGGCTTCCAGCAATAAATACGCGAGAGAAAAATGAGAACAATGTTGATTACCGGCGCGAACCGGGGTATCGGACTAGAGTTTGTGCGGCAATATGCCGCAGATGGCTGGCGGGTTGTTGCTTGCTGCCGCAAACCGGCAGCCGCCGAAGCGCTCAATCGTCTCGCCGCGCAATATCTGAATCAAGTCACCGTGCATGCGCTGGATGTCACCGATCACGTGCAGATTGATCAATTGACACAAACATTATCCGATCAGCCGATTGATCTGCTCATCAATAATGCCGGTGTCTATCCCCCCGCGCGCGGTGATGCTCTGGGCGAAACGGACTATGCCGCCTGGCAACAGGCTTTCGCAGTCAACACCATGGCGCCGTTGAAAATGACAGAAGCTTTTATCCAACAAGTTTCTCGCAGCGAACTCAAAACCATCGTCACCATCACCAGCAAAATGGGCAGCATCGCCGACAACCGTGGCGGCGGAAGCTATATCTACCGCTCCAGCAAAGCGGGTGTCAACATCGTGATGAAAAGCCTGTCGATCGACTTGAATCCCCAAAAAATCATCGCCGTCGTGTTGCATCCCGGTTGGGTCAAAACCGACATGGGCGGCCCCGGTGCGTTGATCACTACCGAACAAAGCGTCACCGGCATGCGCCGCGTGATCGGCAATCTCACACTGCAAGATTCCGGCAAGTTTTATGCGTTCGATGGAAAGGAAGTACCGTGGTAATCTGATCTTAAGGAACAATATGGGAAACTCAAAAAGCTCATCGTGATTTTCTGATCGATATGAAGTTGCCCCCTTTGAGCGGACACATTATGTTCTGTTTAAAGGGGGCAATTCCAACTCCAGTGAATTAGACTTCACGTCCAAATAGTCCTTCAAGAATTCGTCTGTCAATGTGCTTGTCAAGGTAGGCCGCACCAAATCCACCGTAGAGTTCCTTCTTCGTAACCTCCAGTTCCGACTCTTTAGCCGCCAGTATTTCTCGAGTAGAAGAGCGCTCGCACATGGCATCGTAAAACGTTTGTAATGCGGGATCGTCTCGAAACAAATGCATCTCGGGTATTTCGAACAATTCAGAAAACATTTGGCTAAGCTCGAGCGTGTAGAACAACTGAAAATCTGGCAGAAAAGGTTCTTTGCCAAGTAGGAACGGATCCATTCTCGAGCCATTCACTAGCCGGGATAACCACAATTTGCTCAGTAAGACAGAAAAAAGATTATAAATATGGGCTTCTTGATCAACCTTGAGTTTCCAAGCTTTTGGAAAATATCCGCTGATGACGAACCAGTTGAAGAATGGACCTGCTATGGAGAAAGTGATGAAGTCATTCTTGGCATCGACCTGTGCGCAGAGTAACGGATCATCAATAGGGTAAAACTTTTGCACTTCTGGGTAGATTTTCGCGAGATAACGACAAATAGCGTGACTTTCCGCAATATCAACACCATTAACATCCCTGAGACTGGGAATTTTTCCAAGAGGGTTTCTTTCTAAGTGTTCTGGCGTGAGCGTGCTCCCTTGAAACGGAGACACTCGTTCATAGCGATAAGGCAGACCAGATTCCGAGAGAATGTGTGCAACCTGACTCATATAAGGTGAGAGCCAGAATCCGTACAGCGTGCGTTCGACATTTGATTGTGTGGACATAGAAAATTCCTTTTGCAATGTGGTTTATTGTTAAATAGTTATCTTTGTTAGGGGCATGGTGCTGATGTTTGCCGCCGGTAGTAGTGCCAAGGGTGTTCACTTCTTCCTGTAGGGTAATCTCTTACTAAAGCAAAGTAATTAGCAAGTGGTCAGAGTATAGGTCAGCAGACGGATGGTCGTGTAGTATGTTAAATTGGCACTCAGTGTCCTATTTTTGAAACTATGGGGGGTTCCTATGCAAGACCTGAATGACCTCTACTACTATGTCCAGGCTGTGGATCATGGTGGTTTTGCTCCGGCAGGTCGAGTGTTGGGCATGCCGAAGTCGAAGCTCAGCCGCCGCATCGCCAAGCTGGAAGAGCGTTTGGGTGTGCGCCTAATCCAGCGCTCGACACGGCACTTTGCAGTTACCGAAGCCGGACAGAGCTATTACATGCACTGTAAGGCGATGCTGATGGAAGCCGAAGCGGCCCAGGAAGCAATAGACACACTAAAAAACGAGCCCCGCGGTGTGATACGGATGACATGCCCCATACCGCTGGTGAATGCCTATGTGGGAGGTATGCTGGCCGATTTCATGGTGAGCTATCCACATGTCACGGTGCAGATGGAAACGACTAACCGGCGCGTTGATCTGGTCAGCGAGTCACTGGATGTTGCCCTTCGCGTGCGCCATCCACCTTTACAAGACAGTGATCTGGTCATGCGCATCCTGGCTGATAGAAGCCAATGCCTAGTGGCCAGCCCCATCCTTGTTCAACGGCTCGGTTTTCCTGCTACACCAGCTGCTTTGGGCAACTGGCCGAGCCTAACCCTGGGGGAAGGACTGCAACAAATTCATGCTTGGGTGCTGCATGGACCCGATGGTGCACAAGTAACCCTTCATCACACGCCACGCTTCGTGACGACGGACATGATTGCGCTCAGAGATGCCGCTGTGGCCGGTGTTGGCGTAGTAGAAATGCCAGTGATTGCGGTACGAGACCAGCTGACGGCTGGTTTATTGGTCAAACTCCTACCCGACTGGGCACCACGACGGGTAATCATTCATGCGGTGTTTCCGTCCCGGCGAGGTCTTCTGCCTTCCGTGCGAGCGTTAATTGATTTCTTTGCACAGCGTTTCGAGATGCTGCATGACGACTAAGCTAACTTAAGAGCGCTCCGGAACTTGCCCAACGAATCTATCTTAGCGCGCTGCACTCAATTAGTTGCAAAAATAGGACACTGAGTACCAATTTAACATACTACACGCCTATCTGTCTGCTGACCTATACTCTGACCACTTACCTATTGCAGGCAATGTCGGAGGACAAATGTCAAGACGATTATCTTGTAACAATCACATTACAACCATCAACGAATCACTTCAACCATTATTAATTCATGGCTTGAAAGGTATCGAAAAAGAAAGTCTCCGAATTAATCAGGAGGGATCAATATCATTGTTGCCTCATCCGAGTCAGCTTGGAGCCGCGCTTACTCATCCGAATATAACAACTGATTATTCTGAAGCATTACTTGAATTGATCACACCAGCATTATCAGATGGAACGGAAATGCTGAATTACTTGGCAGACTTGCATAAATATGTCTGCGCAAATATCAATGACGAATTATTGCTGGCGGCAAGTATGCCTGTCGGTGATTTGCGGGATCTGGCAATTCCCATTGCCGAATATGGTTCATCCAATGCTGGGAAGATGAAGTACATCTACCGGCAAGGTTTAAGCTATCGCTACGGCCGTTGCATGCAGGTTATCGCCGGGATCCATTTCAACTACTCGCTTCCCGAGCCATTTTGGCCCCAATACCAGCATTTCATGAAGCATACCGGCGATCTGCAATCGTTCACGACACAGTCGTATATGAAAATGATCAGAAACTTGCAGCGTTATGGTTGGCTTATCTTGTATTTATTCGGTTCGTCCCCGGCGGTCGCCAAAAGCTTTGTCGAAAGCCGTCAGTCTGCGCATTCCCGTACCTTGGAAAAGTTCGATGAAACCTCCTATTGCAAACCTTACGCGACTTCTTTGAGGATGAGCGAGATCGGCTATCTGAATCCAGTTCAATCGGCATTTCATATTTCCTTTAACAGCATTGATGACTATATACGGGACTTGAGCGGGGCAACAACGATTTCTCATCTCGGATACGAGAGGATCGGAACCAAGGTGAACGATCAGTACCGGCAACTGAATACCCATTTCCTACAAATCGAGAATGAGTATTACACTTCGGTGCGGCCTAAACAGCCGACGCGACCCAATGAGAGGCCGCTTCAGGCACTGGGAAGCCGGGGAATCCAATATATTGAAATACGCTCGGTGGATGTTGATATGTTTGAACCTACAGGCATTTCGATTGAAACCACGCGCTTTCTTGAAGCATTGAGTCTTTTCTGCCTATTCCAGCCCAATGCGGGGCATGACTTGAAGCTGCATAACGAGATCAGCAATAACGCATTGACGGTGGCCAATCGCGGCAGGGATCCGGGGCTGAAGCTGCTGGATAACGGGCATGAAGTCCCGCTGCGGCAATGGGCGCTGACACTGTGCGAGCAGATGCGAGAGATCTGTGAGATCCTGGATAACGGTAATGCCAATTCATCCTATACCCATGCATTACACCAGCAGATCGAAAGAATTCGCCACCCAGAGTTGACTGCTTCAGCAAGGATGCTTTCTGCCATGCGCACGCAAAAGATGTCAGTTACCGAGCTGGCATTACAAAAATCCTATGAATACACTCGTTATTTCCAGAAGTCCGCGCTAGATGGCGCAATAAAGAGGAATTTTGATCTCCAAGTCAAGACATCATTGGCGGAACAAAAACAGCTAGACGCAATGAATGAGATCTCCTTCGATGAATATCTGAGCAATTATTTCTCTCAAGGCAATTCAACCAGCATGAGTTATTCCCAGGTCTTGCCTAAAAACTTATCTGAAGGGAAGGTCAAAGCTGCGGCGCAATGAATTCGTATACTTTATGCAAAAAACCAGGCGCTACCAAGGAATAGTCGCGCTAAAACCTACTCACTGCCTGTAATCGGATGACACTCTACCAAATGAAACTTGCCTTCATTCTCGACCAGCTGGACTCTATCAAAACTTATAAGGATTCAAGTTTTGCCATGATGCGTGAAGCTTGGACCCGCCATCATCAACTATTTACCCTGCAACAAGGCGACTTGGCATGGAAAGGCGCGCAAACCGTGGGGTTTGCGCGTGCATTGGAGCTAACCGGCAAGGAGGGCGATGGACACCGCTGGTACAGGACAAAGGAGCCGGAGGAAATCTCGCTGAGGGAATTCGATGCTGTTTTGATGCGTAAAGATCCGCCATTTAACATGGAATATGTCTACACCACTTATCTACTGGAATTGGCAGAACGTCAGGGAGCACTTATCTTTAATAGTCCACAGGCGATACGCGATCATAATGAGAAACTTGCCATTGCCAAGTTTCCGCAATTTACTCCGCCTACCCTGGTGACACGGCAGGAAGCTCTGATTCGCGATTTTCTGGACGAACACCGTGACATTGTGCTCAAGCCACTCGACGGCATGGGAGGAGCCAGCGTATTTCGCATTCACGGTGCCGATCACAACATTAGCGTAATCCTGGAAACCCTTACGCACTATGGCACACGTACTATCATGGCTCAGCGGTACATTCCTGAGATCACTCAAGGCGATAAGCGCATATTATTAATCGCCGGAAAACCGGTTCCTTACTCGCTTGCACGCATTCCCAAGCCAGGCGAAACACGCGGCAATCTTAACGCAGGTGGAAAAGGTGTTGCGCAACAACTTACTCGGCGGGATCGCGAAATCGCTGAAGCGCTTGGTCCCGTACTATACGATGAAGGCTTGATGCTGGTGGGGTTGGATGTGATTGGTGATTATCTCACTGAAATAAATGTTACCAGTCCTACCTGCATGCAGGAGATTGCCAGCCAGACCGGATTCAACTCGGCGGAAATGCTGATGGATGCGCTGGAAAGCCGTATCGCCGAGCGATACGCAACGGTCATTCCTCCAGCTGAAACGGAGGTTTCTTCATGACTGCGGCAATCGAAGTCAGACAGGTGCACAAGCATTTCGGTGCATTGCATGCCTTGTACAACGTTGATCTCGAAATCAATACCGGTGAATTCTTTGCTTTGCTGGGTCCCAATGGAGCGGGAAAGACGACGCTGATCAATATCATCGCAGGTCTTACTCTTGCTAGCAGCGGCAGTGTCAGGGTAATGGGGCATGATGTCATCGCCAAGTACCGTGAAGCACGTCGCATGTTAGGCGTGGTGCCGCAGGAATTGGTATTTGATCCGTTCTTTACCGTTCGGGAAACGCTTGTGTTTCAATCCGGCTATTTCGGCCTAAAGAAGAATAACCGCTGGATAGACGAAATAATCCACCATCTCGACCTTTCCGATAAGGCCGATACCAACATGCGTTCGTTGTCCGGCGGCATGAAACGTCGCGTGCTAGTAGCCCAGGCATTGGTCCACAAACCCCCGGTAATCATTTTGGATGAACCCACCGCAGGTGTAGATGTGGAATTGCGCCAATCCTTGTGGCGTTTCATTAAGCAATTAAACCACGATGGTCATACCATTGTGCTCACCACGCATTATCTCGAAGAAGCAGAGGCTTTATGCAACCGCGTAGCAATGCTCAAAAATGGCAGTATCATCGTGCTCGATAACGTCAGAAATCTCATTAGCAACATCGCTGGATACCGGATACGACTGCAGTTATCTCCTGACACCCTTCCGCTAGCTTTACAACCATTGACGATCAGTCATGACCAAGGCTACTACGTTCTGGCAATCGAGGAATACTTCCAGCTTGAAAATGTGATGGCAGCATTACGCGCGACCCAGACCCAAATTATGGAACTACAGATATTGCAGCCTGATCTGGAGGAAGCGTTTGTAAAGATCATGCGTAGCGCAGAGCATCTGGAATCTGCATTGGTATGAATGGATTTCTTACACTGTTCTACAAGGAACTGTTGCGATTCTGGAAAGTCGGATTCCAGACCGTATTTGCCCCAATGCTGTCTACCTTGCTCTATCTGCTGATCTTTTCTCACGTACTGGAAGAACGGACGCAGGTATATCCAAGTGTAACCTACACCGTTTTTCTGATTCCTGGATTAGTGATAATGGCTATGTTGCAGAACGCTTTCGCCAACTCTTCATCAAGCCTGATTCAATCAACGGTTTCGGGCAATCACATCTTTATGCTGTTATCTCCGCTTTCTCACCAGGAAATATTCACAGCTTATGTGCTGGCATCGGTAGTTCGTGGCCTGATTGTAGGACTGGGTATTTATGTGGTTGCAGTGGTTTTCTTTGAGCTTCCACTGTATTCACTTGCATGGATAATCGCATTTGCCCTGATGGGCACTGCGTTGCTGGGAGCCTTAGGAATCATTGCGGGGATTTGGGCGGAAAAATTTGAGCACCTTGCTGCGTTGCAAAACTTTGCCATCCTGCCACTGACGTTTTTATCGGGCGTTTTCTACACAATCTCTTCGTTGCCTTCATTTTGGCGGGGATTATCGTATCTGAATCCGTTTTTCTATATGGTAGATGGGTTCCGCTACGGCTTCTTTCGCTCCTCAGATGTTTCACCTTACCTCAGCTTAGGGATTCTTATGGTATGTTTCCTGGCAGTATCGTGGTGGACATTGCGAATGCTGAAAACAGGATACAAAATCCGAAAATGATCTTCTCGGCTATTTTGACGGACATTTTTTTCACTGAACCAAGAGGATTTCGATCTGTGTGTGAGAATTGCAGTTTATCCTGATTTGATATGGAAGTAGGCCCATGGGAATAAAACTTTTTTCATCAATGGCGTACGTGTTTAAGAGACTGATCCGATAGCATAGCTAGCTCAAATAGCTGCTGAGTTCCGTATTAAAACCTCAAATTAGAATAAGAAAGTTATGATGTTATTGCGATTGCTCCGTTTTTCATCGCTCTATAATCCACAAACCAAGAATTAATTGCCTATCTGTACATTTTTGCAAGGAGAACAGTATGCCGAGTATTACGGACGATTATCGTATTGACGCTGTGCTGGCGGGGAGTGACATCCGCTGGGATGCGGGACCCAGCGGAACCGTAGCATTGACGTACAGCTTCATGTCGGCGTTACCGGTATATGCGGATCCGGCTCAGGATGGCAACGGTTTCAGCGTAATGACCAGCGATCAGCAAACCGCCGTGCGGGAAATCCTGGCCTCGCTGTCGTCGCAATTCAATATCACATTCACCGAAGTATCTGATTCCGCGTCATCGTACGGCCAGCTTCGTTTCGGCAATAATTCCCAGGCTGCCACAGCCGGTTATGCCTATTATCCGGAAAAATTTACCGGCGATACCGCGGGCGATCTATACATCAACAATGTAGCCGCGGTTTCGCAAACAACCCACGTGGTAAAGGGGACCAATGCCTATTCGACTTTGATCCATGAAATCGGACACACCCTTGGATTGAAGCATCCGGGTGATTACAACGCGGCAGACCCGGGATCATCGAATCCCAATGACGGGCCGTTCTTGACCGGCGTGGAAGATTCGGAACTATTCAGCATCATGTCGTACACCCAGCAAAGCCAAGGTCTCGAGCGGATCAATCTCGCACCCTATGATTATGCAGCATTGGCTTATCTTTATAATGCCAAACCGGTCAATACCGGTGATGACACCTACACCTTCACTACAGACAGCGGCCATATTGTGCAAACCATCTATGATGACGGCGGCACCGACACGCTCGATGCATCCGGTTTGACGACAGCCGTCACGCTCAATCTCAATGCCGCAGCGCCCGGCACGCTCAGCTCGGTCGGTCTTATTCCGGCAGGTCCTGCTGCGGTTGATAATTTGTCACTCGGATTAAATTCAGTGATCGAAAATGCCATCGGCGGCTCCGATAACGATAAGCTAGTGGGAAATAGCGCCAATAATACGCTGATCGGAAACAGCGGCAACGACACCCTGATCGGGCGGTTAGGCAATGACAGCATGGCCGGTGGCGAAGGTTCCGATATCTTTGGGCTATCCAGTGTCGGTTTCTATACTTTTCAGGATTTCGTTCCGGGCGTGGATAAAGTGGCATTCGATACCGGATTGGGAGTTGCGGACTATGCGCAACTATCACCGTATATCACCAGCATCGATGCGCAGGGCGATGATATCGTGGTGCACTTTGTCAGTGACATTGCCAGCATCACGTTTGTCGGCGTGCTGCAGCAGTCGACGGCGCTTTCAGTGAGCGATGTGGTATTTCAGGCTTTGTAATTAAGTAAACACGCAACAGTTTGCGGATTACGTTCCCGCACCACCTTCGGGAACGTAATCAACTGGCTTAACGTTTCATTGATGCGCTGACTACTGCCCGATGGCATCAACCAGGAAAGTATCGCCGCAATTCGATTTACCTTGCAGCGGCGCATTCTCCAGCAGTTTCTCCAGATCGGCGCCTGGTTTCAAATCAGCTGACAAATTCAGTTGCACTTCGACCAGCATGCCTTGATTGCAAGTCAATTTGATGCGGTCTTTAACTGCAGGGCCAAGCACCGCAACCACGCGGCCGAGGAAATCTTCCGTGCGAACCTGCTGACCGATCCGGCGATTCATGAAGTAAGCCACCCCGGCATCGTTGAATTGGCGCGTCAAATCGGCTGCCAGATCAAAATAGCCTCCCATTGACCAGTTCGCCTGGCAAGTACCATGCTTGAACCATTCGTGCCGTTCAAGACAGGAACCTGATGTCACACTGGGCATCACCTCGGCTAATGATGCCGTAGAATCGGCGTCCAATTGAACTGCTGGGTAATCGCAGAAATTGCTCTTCTGTCCTTTGACATCGCCGCAAAAACCGTACTGTATACCGCAGCTTTTTTTGTTCGGCCATAAACCGTGCAATGAAAAATGCCTGGCTTGATAAACCTTGGGATCGGTAATCTTACATTCCGCTTTGTCCGGCTTGGTTTCACAGAAAGCGGGCTGCCACGTCAGCGCCAGCACATAACTATCCGCCTGGCCGGCTGTATTGCAGCTACCACCGGAATTTCCGCCCCCCCCCGTTCCGCCGCCGGTAATCTGAGCTTGGCCGCACTCAGCACTTACCCAGCGTTCTTTGGGGTCTGCATTGGGCAGAACCACCCGGTACCAGCTCGGCTGGCCGGATTTAATCACTTCGATAATGTCGTACTGGCTGCCCGCAAGAATCTGCTTATTGTCCGGATTGGTCGATTTATTCTTTGACACATACGCCGGACAAGCTTGCTGCGCGGTAAAAACACCGGATACTTTATCCGCCCATACGGGGTGGACATGACCGATGGTCAGAACAATTAGAAAAACTTGAAATACCATACTTTTTCTTAGCGTTATCATTCTTTCTCTCCTCTCTTTGCAAGCAAAAAATTAAACAACAGGATAAGTACCGGCTCAGTATTCAACATGGCTTTCCCGGATCACTAGGGTTTTTGCCACAAAAATCGTCATTCTCGGGGCAACTGGATGAAGTTTGCCCATTCTCCGGTTCGATTGCCGCGTCCGCACCAAGCACACAATGCAATGACAAATTTGATATCTTGTGAAAAAGTGAATAATTAACGATCCGTATTGGCTAAGCGCTTTCATCCATTACAATACGGTTATCGTATGGAAGATCCGGTTGCTACTTTACTCATAAAAGCGTCAATCAAGCAACCCATTATCCGCTAACCTACTGAAGAAAAATAATGACCGCTAATATTCCCCTGCAACCGCAACGGTTACGTCATGCCTGCGATCCCGGTCAATTCACGTTTCAGACCACGGCGGATGTACCGGACTTAACAGAGATCATCGGCCAAGCGCGCGCCATGGCTGCGGTGCGTTTCGGTTCGGATATTCGCCGGGAAGGTTACAATCTTTTTGTCTTGGGCTCGCCCGGGATGGGCCGGCACACCTTAGTGCAGCAATTTCTCGACAGCAAAGCCAGCGAAGAAGCGGAACCGCCGGATTGGTGCTATCTCAATAACTTCACCCAACCACACAAACCGAAAGCGCTTAAATTACCACCCGGCAAAGGGGAAGCATTGCGTGCGCACATGGCGCAGTTGGTGGATTATTTGCGCAGCGTCATTCCCGTGCAGTTTGAAAGCGAGGAGTACCGGAGCAGGATCAGTGCAATACAGCAAGAATACAATGAACGGCAGGAACGTGATATCGCGGAATTAGAAGCGGAAGCCGAGAAAAAAGAGATTATCCTGCTGCGCACGCCGGAAGGATTTGCGCTGGCGCCAAGCCGCAATCGCGAAGCCATTCCGCCGGATGAATACGATAAGCTGCCTCAGGAAAGAAAAGATCAGATCGAGACCGATGTTGCGGAATTGCAAGCGCATCTGGAAAAAATTCTGGCTCGCTTGCCGCAACGCCGCCGCGAGCGCAGTGAACGTATCAAGCAGTTGAATCACGATATCATGCTATCCAGCATTGCGCATATGCTCAACGAATTGCGCGAAATCTATGCCGGTTTACCCGCCGTGCTCGATTTCTTCGATGCCGTACAGCAAGACATGTTGCTGCATGTCGATGATTTCCGCAAACCGGATGAATCCGTCAATATTTCCGGCATGACCGTCGTCACTCATCAAACATTCAATAATTATCAAGTGAATGTGCTGAGCTCGAATCATCAGAAACCGGGAGCGCCCATCGTCTATGAAGATAATCCAACCTACAGCAACTTGATAGGCCGAGTAGAACATATTGCCCAGTTTGGCGCGCTGGTCACTCATTTCACCTTGATCAAACCCGGTGCGTTGCATCAGGCCAATGGCGGCTACTTGCTGCTGGATATCCGCAAAGTGCTAATGCAGCCGTTTGCCTGGGAGGGTTTGAAACGCGCACTGCAAGCCCGCAAGGTTGATATCGAGTCATTGGGACAGATTTACAGCCTGGTCAGCACCGTATCGCTCGAACCGGAGCCGGTTCCGCTGGATGTCAAAGTGGTCTTATTCGGCGACCGGTTATTTTATTACCTGCTGCAACAATACGATCCGGAGTCCAGCGAGCTATTCAAAGTCGCCGCGGATTTCGAAGAAACCATCGGACGGACCGCCGAGAGTCATTTTCTCTATGCACAATTGATCGCCACTGTAGCGCGCAAGGAAGGATTGCTGCCTTACGACCGCTTCGCAGTTGCCCAGGTGATCGAATACAGCGCGCGCCAAGCGGGCGATGCGGAGAAACTGTCCATGCATATGCGCAGCATCGCGGATTTACTACGCGAATCCGATTACTGGGCGCGCGCAGCCAATCATGACAGCGTGCTGGCCAGCGATGTACAGCAGGCGATCGACGCGCAGATCCGCCGTCAAGATCGCATCAGAGACCGGCTATACGAGGCGATTCAGCGCGACATCCTGATGATCGGCACGCAAGGTGCGGTAACCGGACAAGTCAACGGTCTTGCGGTTATCG
>SSFX01000099.1:0-20739 GCA_008015635.1 Nitrosomonas oligotropha | reverse complement strand
GATTCACTGGATAATTTCAGATCGACAATTGCATATTCCGGTGTGGATGTTTCAGCCAGATTCAACGCGTCATCGATCGTGTGTGCGCAGGTGATGCTAAAGCCTCGTTTTGTGAGCGCTTTGGACAATACATCGCAAAAAACTTCATCGTCGTCGACGATCAGTAAACTCGGATATTCGCTATTATCCGTCAATGAGGGTTCAATCATGCTATTCATCCTATTAGCGGTAAAACAACCTGTGTGCAGGCTCCGCCGCCTTCGAGATTAAACAAGCGGACACTGCCGCCAAATCGTTCAATATTGGCATTAGCGAGGAACAAGCCAATGCCAAAGCCTTGCCCCGGTGCCTTGGTGGAAAAGAAAGCTTCGCCGGCACGTTGCATTACTTCCGCAGATAAACCTTTGCCGTCATCGTTAATTTCCAGTTTAAGCTCCAGGTTACTGTCCCAATGACTTTTAATTTCAATGCATTCGGATGATGCATCCGCTGCGTTGTTCAGCAGATTGAGCAGCGATTGGCTTAATAATTGATTGTCCATAATTTTGGGAGCTGGAAGGTTACCTGTACTTTGATAAGTAAATTTAACCGAGGGGCGTATCAGTTTCCATTTATCGAGAATCTGATTAAGAAAGACGTCAACGGGTAATTCGCTGCCATGTTCGGCTCTCGCCTGGCCTGCTTTCGCCAATAGCTGGGTTAAGGTTTGTTTGCAGTGCGCGATCTGATCGCGAAGAATATGGATATTGTTCTGGAATTCAGCGTCCTGCGTGTATTCCTGCTGTAACTCTCCCGCTACGACGGCCATGGTCGAGAGTGGCGTGCCGAGTTCATGTGCGGCGCCGGCGGCCAATGTGCCTAGCGCGATGATTTGCTCATTGCGCAATGCATGCTCTCGAGCCTTGGCGAGATCCTGATCCCGTTCGCGAATGGAGGAACTCATTTTTACGACGAACCATGCGATGATAACGGTACTTAACACAAAAGCTAGCCACATTCCCGATACATGCAACGCAAACTCAATCAGATGCTTGTTGTGGTCGTGCGGTAACGGCACGTAATTGAACAGCAACAAGGTATAGCAGGCGATTGTAATGATCGCCATGGTCCAGGTGTAACGCCACGGCAGTGTGGCGGCGGCTATCGTCATGGGTAACAAAAAGAATGAGATAAACGGATTTGTTGAGCCGCCGCTGAAATAAAGCAATGTGCTGAGTGCCATAACATCGATCAGCAGTTGTAAAAAAAATTCCAGATGAGATACCGGCCAATTGCGATGCAAGCGGATCCATGTCAGTAGATTTAGCAAGGCGAGCAATGTGACCACGGCGATCATTTGCGTCCAGGGAATGACGATATCGATGGTCCAATACACTAAAGCGAAGGTTAGGCACTGTGCGGCAATGGCGATGTTTCGTAGCAGAAACAAACGTTGCAGATTTTTACTGAGGGGCGATTGACTGAGATCACTGAACATTTAGGATGGTGCAGCTTTAATTGCCTGGGAAACTTATAACATTAGCTTAAATTACTCTGTATGGCTATGCGACAAATTGTCTCAGGTATAACGATAAAATTAAAATAGCAAATCAGCGGTGCATCATGCTGTACTGCAAACGGCATTGTGAAAGGTATGACGGTACGAACATTTGCCGGAATCGTGGTAAGAGGCGGTTTTTTCGGTTAGAATCGTGGGCTGGTTTTATGGTGGACCGGGAACTGGCGTTATCTTATTGAAATTATTTTATGATTCTAATCCTTGTTCCCAATACCCGGCCTGATAGCGCGGAATATAAACAGTTGATGGCACACCTGGCCAAATTCCTGGGAATATCGACACGTATTCATACTGAAGCAGGTGTCGAACAAACGCTGACAGAAATCTACCTGATTGGTAATAAACAAAGTGTTGTCCGCTGAGGAAGTCAGTAGTCTTCTTTGTGTTGACAGGATGGTCAGGATTTTCGAGGGAAATCGTGTTTTTGGGCGGCACAAAAGCACAAGGTATCGTACAGGTGCCCTATGGTTGCTGATTGATGGTCCGCAATTAAGCAGCGTAAAAAATAATAGTGCCAAATTTTAATGCCTGATGTTTTTATCAGCGAATGAGTATAGGCAAGCTATCCATTGTTGGAGGATAAATAGATGATCAAAGTACTACTTTCAAACCCGAGGGGTTTTTGTGCCGGTGTTGACCGAGCGATAGAAATTGTGGAGCGCGCATTAACGATGCACGGAGCACCCATTTATGTGCGCCATGAAGTTGTTCACAACCGTTTCGTGGTCGAAAACCTCGAGAAGAAAGGCGCCGTATTTGTTGAAAATCTGGATGAGGTGCCGCAAGACAGCATTCTGATTTTCAGTGCGCACGGCGTATCGCACGCGGTACGGCGAGAAGCGGCGGATCGGAAACTGAAGGTATTTGACGCAACTTGCCCGCTAGTCACCAAAGTGCATGTGGAAGTAGCCAAAATGCGCAAAGAGGGTAAAGAAATTATCATGATCGGCCACCAAGGGCATCCGGAAGTTGAGGGTACGATGGGGCAGATTGAAGGCGACGACAAAGGGATGTATCTGGTAGAAACCGAAGCGGATGTTGATACCTTAAAGGTTAAGGACGAAACGAATTTGGCGTATGTGACGCAGACGACACTGTCGGTCGATGATGCTGCACGCATTGTCGATGCCTTAAAAAAACGATTTCCAATGATTACCGGGCCTAAAAAAGACGATATTTGCTATGCCACGCAGAACCGTCAGGATGCCGTTAAGAAAATGGTAAATCAATGCGATCTGGTCATCGTGGTCGGTTCTCCCAATAGTTCAAATTCTAACCGGTTATGTGAAGTCGCTCGGAATGCCAATGTAGAGTCGTATATGGTGGATCGTGCCGAGCAATTACAAGAAGCCTGGTTTGTCGGGAAGAAAATTATCGGTATTACGGCTGGAGCTTCTGCGCCGGAAATTCTGGTGCAACAGGTGATTTCCCGGCTTAAGCAAATTGGAGCCGAACAAATCGGTGAAGATGTGACGATCGAAGAATTGAGTGGTGTGGTGGAATCGGTCGTGTTTCCATTGCCGAAGGCTTAGCAACCATTAATTAATACCCCATCCGCTATGGTATGGCGTGGTGTCAAGTGGTTGTGCTGAGCCTGTCAATTGATTTACAAGGATTTTTGCGCTGGCAGGGGCCATCGTGACACCATAGCGGAAGTGGCCGCTATTAATCAGAAGGTTGCGAATGACCGGATGCCGTCCAATGATGGGAATATTCTCGAACGAAGCCGGACGTAATCCTGACCAGTGTTGCTTGATGGGCATTTTCTCAAGTGACGGCAGAATGGCTTGAGCCTGCTCAAGCAGAGAATCGCGCGCGGCTATTGTCGTTTGCTTGTCAAATCCAACATCCTCCAAGGTACTGCCAATGAGCAAATGACCATCGCGGCGTGGAATAAGATACAAGTCATTCTGCACGATAATGGCGGGTATAGGAGGCGCATCAAATTTAAATAATAGCATTTGCCCCTTTACCGGTTTGATATCCAATTCGAGTGCATGAGTTCCCAAGATTTCTTTACTCCAAGCACCTGCGCACATAATATAGTTATCTGCTGTAAATTCTCCACACAAAGTAGCAACGGATTGTATGTGTTGGTCTGTTATTTTTAGATGATTGACCGCGCAGTTTTCAATGATTTTCCCACCCAATAGTTCAACTCGGCTTTGCAACGCACGTAAAAGTCTTGGGTTACGGACTTGAGCAACATCCGGCAGGAATAAAGCGCAATTCTGAGCCTTCTTCATCCGATCAGTGGTAACGGTATGGGTTGAATGAATATCACAAGCCCTGCGCTGTTCTAGTTTGATTCCTCTTATGGAACACCACCTTCGTGCAATTTCTTCATCATAGGGCGGCAAAATCAACATACCGGATATTTCGTACTCCGGATCAATTCCAGAAGTTTCACGCAATACGGAAACCCAATCTGGAAACTGCAGCGCACTGTAGCTGGTAAGACTTGTAACCGCATCGGAATAGCTCCAAGGAAAAAGCGGCGACAAAATACCGCCACCTGCCCAGGATGATTCTTGACCGGCTTTGTTGCGCTCAAGAATCGTAACTTTGGCGCCTTGAACTAAAAGGCGTTCTGCCGTTGCAAGCCCTATGATTCCCGCGCCGATGACGATGACATCTTGTTTCATAATGGCTTGAGAGTTTGTTTTTGCTGAAAAGTAGAAGTCTTGGTAAGGCAAATTCTATTCCCTGCCGATAGTTGGAAAATGCTTTGCACTGAATTCATAGGCTGTGATGGATACTGGATTGTGCTAGAAAAGCTAAAGTTTGTCTAAATTATGGCCGCTAAAATCTAGCCGGTAGATAGCACTGAGTGAGTTACAGAGATAAAAGAAAAAGTATGGAAATATGCAAATGGGAAAAATAAAGTTAGTTAACCGGTTGTATCAACATGGTTTCACTTTGACTGAACTGCTGGTCACCTTAAGTGTGGCCAGTATTCTGTTAACCGTTGCCGTACCTAACTATCGCACCTTTGTACAAAACAATCTGCAGTCGACACAGAGTAATAATTTTTATTCCACGCTGGCTTTGGCAAAAAGTGAAGCTATTCGGCGCAGTAGCCCTGTCACGGTTTGCCCTAGCACAAACGGTACCAGCTGCACTGGAGGGGTGGTCTGGTCGAATGGCTGGTTGGTTTTTGCTGATACTAATAGCAATGGTGTGGTTGAAGCTGGCGATGAGATTTTGCAGGTTGGGGCAGCTTTCTCGGGCGTAAATACCTTTTCAGGAACCAGGGCACGAATCACTTTCACAGCCAATGGCTTCTCAATGGCATCCAACGATACTTTTACATTGTGTGACAACCGGGGAGCAGCGTATTCCAAAGCTATTGTCTTAAATAATCAAGGACGTTTCCGTACTGAGACCGGCACTGGAACATGCGGATGAGTAGAAAATCCTTAATGCAACGACAAATTCCAGCTAATGGCTTTAGTTTGATAGAAGTGCTCATTACGATTCTGATTGTGTCTTTTGGCTTATTGAGTATGGCAGCATTGGTTATGTCAGGTGCGCGTGGTAACAATGTCGCATACTACCGTTCGATAGCCAGTAAACAAACAGAAGATATCGCCGATCGTATGCGTGCCAACATAGCTGGTGTAACTGCCGGTGCATATGATGCGCTCACAGCAACTATTCCAAGCAGTCTGGATTGCGTCACAAATACCTGTAGTTCAACACAAATGGCAACTTATGATCACGCTCAATGGAATACGGCAAATGCCAGGTTGCTGCCAGGCGGAGCTGGAGCTGTGAATGGAAGTTTAACCGCAGGGTATACAGTTATCTTGATGTGGGCAGAGAAAGAAATGAACGGCGACGCAGATCCTAATTGTCCTGGGGGTGTAGTGAACACTCGATGTTTTGTTACGAGATTTGCTCCATGATCATTACTTCAATAATTCATCGAGATAATTTCAGAATTGAACGACGGAATAAAGCGCCGAATGTTCAGCATGGCTTTACTCTGGTTGAGCTGATGATCGGAATGACAATCGGCTTGGTATTACTGCTCGTTATTGGTAGCGTTTTTGTCAGTAGCCGCCAAGTGTTTCGTGAACAGGAGGATAACGCCCGTGTACAGGAGAGCGGGCGTTTTGCATTGGAGATTATTGGCCGCAGTATCAAACAAGCTGGGCATGTGGAAATGCCATTTTCTGGACTCAAAGTTGAATTCACAGGTACCGCCATTAGCGGCACCAATGGCGGTACTGGTGTGGCTGATACTCTGACTGTTCAATATGAAGGAACAACCGGAGATAGTGATTGCGAAGGAACAGGAGTTACTGTAGCGGGCAGGATTATTCAGAATCATTTTAATATTGATGCTGCCAATGCTGAATTACAGTGTGATGGTCAGATTTCCGATACCCCAACGGTGCCAGGAGCGGCACCGTTGGGTCAAGTGCTGCTAAGTGATGTAGAAGATTTACAAGTTCTCTATGGGGTGGATACCAATGGCGATCAATCCGTTGACCGGTATTTGGAGTCACCTCTGGATTGGGAGCAAGTGGTTACTGCGCGCGTGTGTGTTTTGGTTCGTTCTGAAAAAACAAATGTAGTGTCTGCGGGAAATTACCTGAATTGCAGTGGAACATCAATCGCAACTCCAGCTGACAGACGGCTAAGAAGAGCTTTTACAGCAACCTTTAATTTACGAAATCGTATTAATGGTACGCCATGAATATAAATTCATATCTTCATCAGCGGCAGAGTGGGGCTGTATTTGTGACGGGCTTAATTTTTCTGCTGGTTTTGTCTCTGCTGGGCATAACAGCTGCAAAGATGGCAACGATAGAAGAACGAATGTCTGCCAATATACGAGATCGTATGCTCGCAACGCAAGCGGCTGAAATGGCTTTGCGTTATGCCGAACACCACATTCGTGATAATGATCCATCCACGAACTCACCTAAATCAATTGAAGGGATGAGTGAATTTGATACGAACTGCACCGATGGATTTTGTTATTACGGTTCTGGTGTAGATGCTCCGGCCGTGTCGTCATGGACTACGTATTGCACTCCTGCTTGCCCCATCAGCTACGTCACGGGCAATATTTTTAGAGTTGACGGTGTTGCATATACAGCACCTAATTTACCTGTTGGGGTGCCAGCGCCGACTTATTTGATTGAAGGAATTCAGAAGACCCCCCCAGGTAATTTTCTAAGATATTACTACCGCATCACGGTTCGAGCTCAGGGAGCCAAGCAAGGCACTGTAGTGTGGTTACAAGAAGTTTTTAGGCCATAGGTTTACGAGAAACTGTCAGGGATATGAAGATCATGAAGAGAATATTTATTACAGTGGAAAGTGTGATTGGCTTCTTATTGGCTATCTTGACGAGCAGTGTTCTGGCGCTACCCCCCCTTTCAAATACCCCTCTTTTTCTAGGCGGCAACATTTCTCCCAATGTTATGTTCACACTTGATGATTCCGGGTCTATGCATTTCGAGATCATGCCGGAAGATTTGATTCTTCAAGATGTGCGTTATATGTTTCCTCGTGCTTCAGGGGTTTATGGCGCAGCAGATTACAGCAGCTATGTCGTCGATTTTGACCCAACGAACAAATATACCGCTTCATTACGTTCCAGTTATGTCAACAAAATCTATTATGACCCAACGGTAAGATATTTGCCTTGGAGTAACTCTGACGGGTCGCTGATGAGTAATGCCACTCCTACCTGCGCTTACCATAATCCGTTCAATACTGCAGCAGGCTGCCGTGATCTTACGGCCAACAATACACAAACTGCTCGTTGGCTTAAAGATGATGGAACTCGCTCATCCAGTTTGTCAAAGACATTCTACCCTGCGGTATATTACAAATATAACAGTGGTAGTATCAATAATGTCAGCAGTTATACAGAAGTCGAAATAAAGTCCTCTACTGCGACTTATACCGGCGGGCCGAATCGACTAGATTGTGCTGCTGCACCTACTTGCACTTATGCTGAGGAAATACAGAATTTTGCCAATTGGTATACGTACTATCGTTCTCGCATTTTATTGGCTCGCGCGGGCATAGGCCGGGCATTTGCTGCACAAGGTAACACTATGCGTGTTGGATTTGCAGCCATCAATAAAAGCTCTACAACGGTCGATGGCGTGGCAACAACGGTGGTGAAAAGTGGTGTGAGACAATTTACCGGCACTGACAGGACAAATTTCTTTACCAACCTTTATGATCATGATATTCCTGCATCGGGTACGCCGTTGCGGGAAGCGGTGTTAGCAGTGGGTGAATATTTCAAGAGAACTGATGATAAAGGTCCATGGGGTGAGACACCGGGTACTACCGGAGGCACACAACACGTTTGCCGTCAAAATTATAATATATTGATGACGGATGGCTATTGGACTGAAGGTTCTGTGTCGGGTCTAGACAATTCTGATAATTTGTCTGGTTCGGCCATCACAAATCATTCTTCGCCAGCAACTCCGGCAACTTATACATATGCCCCCGCTCTCCCATATTCAGATGCTTATAGTGACACATTAGCCGATGCGGCCATGCAATACTGGAAAAATGATTTGCGTACGGATTTATCGAATAAGGTACCTGTCAATCCCCATGACCCGGCATTTTGGCAGCACTTGGTGACTTTCACCGTCGGTTTGGGGGTAACAGGTACACTAAGCGCATTACCTTCCGGAGCGCAAACTTGGCCTGATCCAACAACGGGTGATGCAGTAAAAATAGATGATTTGTGGCATGCGGCTGTAAATGGAAGGGGGGAATTCTTTAGTGCTGCTGATCCTACAGCATTTACCAATGCATTAACCAGCGCACTTAAAACGATCGTGGCAAGAACCGGCTCAGCATCAGCAGTGGCAGCCAATTCAAACTCATTGACGACAAATGGGCGTGTCTATCAAGCAAAATTCAATAGCGGGGATTGGAGTGGGCAATTATTGTCAATTCCAATTAGTTCTTCTGGCGTATTGGGTACTCCTGAATGGAATGCGGGGGATGTATCGCTTGCATCAAGAACGATTACGCCAACTTCTCGAGTTATTATTACAAAGGGCAGCAGTGACGGGGTTTCATTTGAATATAGTAATCTCACTACTGCACAAAAAACTGCACTCAACAAAAATGCTTCTGGTACTACCGATAATTGCGGTCCCGAAAGAGTGTCATTTTTGCGAGGAGATTCGGCACGTGAAAGCGCAAGTGGGACATTCACATGCGCTAGCTCCACATCTGTCAATAATTTTCGGGTTCGTCCTACCAGTAAGCTGGGTGATATTGTCAACTCCGGGCCGCTCTATGTAGGAAAACCTATCGCAGGTTATTCCGATGTGGATCATCCCGGTTATGCTTCATTTAGAAATAGCTATAAGGATCGGACTCCCATGATATACGTTGGCGCCAATGACGGGATGCTGCACGGATTTAATGCTTGCATTGCTGGGGTGACGGCGGGATGTGCGGCTGGCGATTCGGGTAAAGAGCTGTTAGTTTATGTTCCAAGTGCTGTTTATGACAATTTAAGTCGATTGACAGACAAGGATTATGTTGCTAACCACCGCTATTTCGTGGATGGGTCTCCAATGACGGGGGATGTTTATTCGAGTGCAACTTCAAGCTGGAGAAGTATACTCGTTGGTGGGCTGAATGGCGGTGGTCAAGGCTACTATGCCTTGGATATTACTAATCCAGCGGATGCATCGAAAGCAGCGCCAACTTTTACTGCTGCGAATGCTGCAAATTTACTGTTGTGGGAGTTTACCAATGCTGATGATAGCGATATGGGGTATAGCCACAATCTGCCGCAAGTTAACTCATTCACCGGTCAAGCGACGCAAATTGTAAAGATGGAGAACAATCAATGGGCTGTGATAATTGGTAATGGTTATAACAGCACAGGCGGTAAGGCGGTTCTTTATATCCTATTTATTTCCGGGGGTGAAGATGGCACCTGGACAGTCGGTACGGATTACATTAAGTTGATCGCCGATGCAGGTACGGGAAATGGTCTTTCGACACCAACACCATTTGATACCAATGGAAATGGCAAGGCCGATGTGATATACGCGGGTGATATCAAAGGAAATTTGTGGAAATTCGATGTGAGTTCTGCTACACCTTCGAGCTGGAATGTGGCTATTAGTCGAACACCTTTATTTGTATCCGGTACGTCAAAACCTATTATTTCTCCACCTTCTGTAAGTTTCCACCCGAAAGGTGGTCAGCTTGTTTTATTTGGGACGGGGAAGTACCTGGAAACTGCTGATACAACAAATACAAGCGTGGAGACCATCTATGGGATATGGGATAATAGCACACTAGCAACGGTAACGTCGGGTGCACTTGTTCAGCAAGTGATAACAGATGGAACAGTTAGAACCGCGACACAAAATGCGGTGTCCTACTCAACCACAGTTAAGGGTTGGTATGTAAATCTGCCCGTTAGTGGTGAAAGACTTACAGGTGTGCCTAGTTTGGAAGATGGGATTTTTGTATTCACGAGTATCGTGCCATCCGCATCACCTTGTGATTTCGGAGGTAGAGGATTCGTAAATGCAGTTGATTTCTTGACTGGAGGGATGCTGTCTTCGCCTGCGTTTGATACCAATAGAAATAGAGTTCTTGCGCTTGACGATGGTTTGTCTGCAGGCATAGAAATTGGGTTTTCTGTAGGTGGTGTCACACGTATCAGAGGTCATGCGGATGATGATAGGCTGGTGTATTCAAAAGCTGATGGTACGCTAGATCAGACAACAACGGCAAAAGGTGCTGCCGGATTACGCGGCCGAGTTACGTGGCGAGAGTTAATGCATTGATATTAAATCAATGAACATGATAAAAATTAGATTCTAGGAGATTAAAAAGATTATGGATTCAACACCCCGTTTATTTAGAGTGATGGGTTTTACTTTGATTGAGCTCATGATTACAGTTGCAATTCTAGGTATTCTTGCTTCAATTGCTGTGCCGTCTTATCAGAACTATGTGAGGCAATCTAACCGGGCTGTTGCAAAGTCACTGCTTTACGAAAATGCTCAATTCATGGAGCGATTTTATTCTCAGAATAATCAGTATGATGCAACAGTAGGGGCGGATGGTATAGCAAACACTGGTGGAGATGATGTGGCTGTTACTTTACCTATTACGCAATCGCCAAGAAGTGGTACGGCACAGTATAATATCTCGCTTCAAGCGGTAACAAACAATACTTTTATACTTCAAGCAGTTCCGGTAGGTTCTATGGCAGGCGATGTATGTGGCACACTTACTTTGAGTAATACCGGAGCTCAAGGTGCAGGCGGGGCTGTTGCAGATTGTTGGAATCGATAATTCACATTCGGCTAACCTAATTAGAGAAAGCCATTATAAATAGTCTGTTAAAGAAAATGAGGCGGCAGCTTATTCCCTGATTTCCTGTTCAATCTGGTCAGCCGTCACGTGACGGACATCTTTACCTTTGACCATATAAACAACATATTCAGACATATTTTTTGCATGATCGCCAATGCGCTCAATGGCTTTGGCGACAAATACTATCTCCAGGCAAGTTGAAATTTTCCTGGGATCTTCCATCATAAAAGTAATCAATTGACGCAAGATGGAGCGGAATTCTTCATCGACGAATTCATCCTGCCGCACAATTTGCGCAGCGGCATTCAAATCCAAGCGGGCGAAAGAATCAAGCGCCTTGTGCAGCATATCCATGGCAATACTGGCAACATGCTTAACTTCATTAAAACGCGGAATGTGCATACGATCCGTTGAATAAATCAATTTTGCCATCCGGGCGATTTTTGCAGCCTCGTCGCCGATGCGTTCCAAATCCGTAATTGTCTTGATTACCATCATGATCATGCGCAAATCGCTTGCAGTCGGTTGTCTACGCGCAATAATCTGATTGCAGATTTCATCAATCGAAACTTCCATTGCGTTGACACGGTGATCACGGGTAATCACCAGATCAATCAGCTCTTCGTTGCCACTTGTCAGTGCATCGATCGCATTTTCGATTTGTTCTTCAACAAAGCCCCCCATTTGCAAAACGCGCGTGCGCACTTCTTCAAGGTCAGCGTCGAACTGCTTGGAAATATGTTCTTTAGTTGCCATGGTCTGCCTTTTGAAGATTTGAAGATTTGAAGTATGTGATGCTTTGCGGTCTTAATTATCCATGCTTAATACTAATCAGACAGTAATGGTGCGTACACCTTTATCTGTTCCCAATAATAACGTATCTGCCGGACGCCGGGCAAAAAGGCCATTGGTTACAACACCGGTAATCTGATTGAGCGTTGCTTCCAATTCCACCGGATTCATAATTTGCAAACCATGCACATCCAGGATGACATTACCATTATCTGTGACGAAACCTTGACGTAAGGCCGGATGTCCGCCTAGGTGCACAATCTCACGCGCTACATAGCTACGTGCCATTGGTATGACTTCAACGGGCAGC
Organism: Nitrosomonas oligotropha; assembly: GCA_008015635.1. Lineage (GTDB taxonomy): Bacteria > Pseudomonadota > Gammaproteobacteria > Burkholderiales > Nitrosomonadaceae > Nitrosomonas > Nitrosomonas oligotropha_B. The sequence goes on along the minus strand of SSFX01000099.1, from coordinate 8,731 downwards.
GGGAAGTTGCCAAGAATATTCACTAATTTGCTTTGATCGGTAATACAGATAAATTTCCGGGCAACCGCCGCGACAATTTTCTCCCGCGTCAGCGCACCGCCGCCGCCTTTGATCATATGTAAATGTTCGGTGATCTCATCCGCGCCATCGACATACACGGGAAGATCGATGACATTATTCAGATCCAGTACCTCGATACCATGCCCTTTGAGGCGTTGTGCCGTTACATCTGAACTGGCAACTGCGCCTTCGATTTTATTTTTAATTTTGGCTAATTCATCAATAAAGTAATTAGCAGTGGAGCCTGTGCCTACCCCAACAATACAACCCACAGGAATATGCTGAATTGCAGCTGCTGCAACTGCTCGTTTTTGTTCGTCTTGTGTCATTTATGGCCCTATCCAGACAAAAATTGATATAGCCCGTCAGGATATCGTTATCTGCGAATTTAGACAATGCTTCTAACGATCCGTGGTGTTAATCAAGCTTTGGAAAATCGCCGGGTTTGTAGACGGCAATATGCCTGATCAATCCCTCCGATGTGAAGTATATGCGTTCCAATCCTTGCCGTTTTACCTGCTCTCCGGAAGAAGCATCCATACCGGTCATTGTAAACGCGAATTCCACGCCATTATTTTCAATACCGCGATATCCGGTAACTTCCCAATGGGCATCAGGAAAGCGATCAAAGAAGCTGACCATCATGGCATGAATGACTGAACTGCCTTTGTATTCACCGAAGTAAGCAGAATAATAAGTGGCATCGGCAGCAAATAGGCGCTCGATCTGCATCAGGTCGTGATTGTTGGATAAAGTGACGTAGTTTCTTGCCAGTTCGATGGATTGCCGAGTGTTCATTGATTCTACTCACATAAATACTTGCTGAGAGTCATGCTGTTTGTGATTCCGCGCGGGTAAAGATCCATTCATCTTTGCTACTATCTTCTTGACTGAAGCGGTAGCTTGCCACATCGAAGTTTTTAATGGCTTCGGGGTTTGTGAGTTTGTTCTGGATAATGTAGCGGCTCATCATACCGCGGGCTTTCTTAGCGAAGAAACTGATAATTTTGTAAACACCGTTTTTCTGATCCTTGAAAACCGGAGTAATGATCCGTGCATTGAGTTTGCCGGGCTGGACGGACTGGAAATATTCATTGGAGGCGAGATTGACGAGGATGCCATCTTTTTGTTTGGCCAGATCCTGGTTGAGCGCTTGGGTGATTTTATCGTCCCAGAATTCGTATAAATTATTGCCGCGCGGATTCTTGAACTGAGTGCCCATTTCCAGCCGGTAAGGCTGCATCAGATCCAACGGGCGCAACACGCCGTACAGTCCCGACAAAATACGCAAATGATCTTGCGCGAACGCCAGTTCGTTTCCGGTCATCGTGTCGGCATCCAAGCCGGTATAGACATCGCCTTTGAACGCGAGGATCGCTTGCTTGGCGTTTCTCAGCGTAAACGGGCGATTCCAAGCAAAGTAGCGGTTGGAGTTGAGCGTGGCCAATTTAGAGCTGATCGACATCATCGCACCGATTTGGCTGGGCTCCAGTTTTCTCAGTTCATCGATTAGCATCGCCGAATCGTCGAGAAAATCCGGTTGTGTATGCGCTTGCGTCAAGGGGGGTGTTTCAAAATCCAGTGTTTTTGCCGGTGAAATGACAATAATCATGCGTTTTCATCCTGAAATAAAAAATACTATCAGATTTAATCACTGTACGAAGGTTACTTGTAATTTGTATCCTCAGCCCCAAACTATTGCTGATCTAATCTATCAAATATTTTTTTGCTGATCGGAGGAGCAAATCATGCTTGGATATCGTAATTTTATTTTGCTGTTGACGCTGGTGCTGCTGATGCCGGTTGATTTATTGGCGCAGCAGGGCAATGGCGTAGAAAGCTTGCGCCAAACCAGCAAGGCATTTGCCGAAGTCGCGCGCAAGGTTTCACCGTCGGTGGTGTTGATCCAGGTTGAGCGGGAAACCGAGGTGGCGCAAATATCGCCGTTTGGCGACGGGCAGCAATGGCCGTTCGGCGATGATCTGTTTAAGCGTTTTTTTGGTGACCGCTTTCCGGATATGCCGCGTTTCAACGCACCGGGAGGCAAGCAACCGGGAAGACAACGTGCTGTGGTCGGACAAGGCTCCGGCTTCGTTTTTGCCGCCAATAATAACAAAACCTACATTTTGACCAATAATCATGTGATCGAAGGGAACGACAAAATCAGCGTCAAGTTTCTCGATGGCCGTGAGTTTGAAGCAAAAATCAAAGGCACCGATCCTAAGTCGGACATCGCCGTGATCGAAATCGAAGCAAGCGGCCTGCCCGTTGTGCAAATCGGCGATTATTCCCAGCTGGAAGTCGGCGAATGGGTAGTTGCCATCGGCAATCCTTTCGGGTTGAGTCATACGCTGACGGTCGGTGTGGTCAGCGCGAAAGGCAGGACTTCGCTGGGTATTAACGATTATGAAGACTTCATTCAAACCGATGCTGCGATCAATCCCGGCAACTCCGGCGGGCCGCTGGTCAATCTCGACGGTGAAGTAATTGGCATGAATACCGCTATTTTTAGCCGCAGCGGCGGCTACATGGGCATCGGTTTCGCCATTCCGATCAATCTGGCTGCGCGTATCGCCAATCAATTGATCGAGAAAGGTGAAGTGGAACGCGGCTATCTCGGCATTATGATCCAGCCGCTGACGGCCGACCTGGCCAGATCCTTCGATTTGAAGAACGACAAGGGCATTTTGATTGCGCAAGTGACAAAGAATTCGCCCTCCGACAAGGCAGGACTCAAAGCCGGCGATGTGATCGTGAACTATCAGGGGCGGCCGATGAGCGATACCGGTGACTTCCGCAATCAAGTCGCATTGGCGCAACCGGGCAGTAAAGTGGAATTCGATATCATTCGCGACGGCAAGCAACGCAACATCTCGGTGAAAGTCGACAAACTCAGCGATCACAAGCAGGCCGCGCAAGAATCATCGCAAGCCAGCGAGAAATTGGGCATCGTGGTACAAACGATTACTGCCGATCTGGCGAAACAACTGGGTATCAAAGCCGGGAAAGGCGTGATCGTGACCGAAGTGGCGCCGGGATCGGTCGCTACAATGGCGGGTATCGGCCGCGGCAGCGTAATCCTCGAAGTCAATCGTAAAGCCGTCAATACCGCTGCCGAGTTCGACCAAGCGATAAAAAACAGCGCCAATAATAAAGTGCTGTTATTGGTGCGGGATGACGAGGTGTCGCGCTATGTGGTGCTGAGCTGGCGTTGATCCGCGTAAGTTACCGCAAGTTCTTTGGCCGGTGCATGTATGCTACGGCCAAAGAATGACTACAAATTTCTCTTAATTAACTATGAACATTGCCCCGGAAATTCAAGCATTACAGGCCGACATGCAACGTTGGCGCAGACACATCCACCAGCATCCGGAAACGGCGTTTGAAGAAACCGCAACCGCCCGGTTGATTGCCGATCTTCTGCAACAAGCCGGAATCGAAGTACATCAAGGTTTGGCGAAAACCGGCGTCGTCGGTGTTTTGCGCCGTGGCAACAGCCGTAACAGCATTGCGCTGCGCGCCGATATGGATGCTTTGTACATCCAAGAACAAAACCGCTTCGATCACGCTTCCTGCCACAGTGGCAAAATGCACGCCTGTGGCCACGATGGGCATTGTGCCATGCTGCTCGGCGCAGCGAGTTACCTGGCCAAGCATGGCCGCTTCGACGGCACCGTGTATTTTATTTTCCAACCGGCGGAAGAATGCCGTGCCGGGGCGTTGCAAATGATCGGCGAAGGCTTGTTCGAGCAATTCCCGGCGCAGCGGGTGTTTGGCATGCATAACTTCCCGGATGTGCCCGCTGGTCATTTCGCCGTTAAAACCGGTCCGATGATGGCGTCGTTCGATTGCTTTGAGATCACCTTAAAGGGTCAAGCCACCCACGCCGCCATGCCGCATCTCGGTAACGATGTGCTGGTCGCAGCGGCGCATCTGATCACACAACTACAAACTATCGCCAGCCGCCGGATCGATCCCGCCGATTCCGCGGTGGTCAGCGTTACGCAAATACACGGCGGCAACACCTGGAACGCGCTGCCGGATGCCGCCGTCATTCGTGGCACTTTCCGCAGCTTCAAAAATGCCGTGCGCGATCAACTCGAACAAGGCATCCGTCAACTGGCGCAAAGCGTCGCGCAGGGTTTTGGAATTCACGCCGACATCCTGTTCAACCCCGAAAACCCCGGTTATCCGGTGACCATCAACAGCCCAGATGAAACCGCCAGCGCCATCCGCGCCGCCATCGCCGTTGCCGGTGAGCCATGCGTCGACACTGCACCAACTCCCAGCATGGGTGCCGAAGACTTCGCCTTCATGCTGCAACAAAAGCCCGGCTGCTACATCTGGATCGGCAACGGCAGCTCGCAAGGTAGTTGCTTGCTGCACAATCCGAACTACGATTTTAACGATGAGATTTTGCCGCTGGGTGCTGCGTATTGGGTTAAGCTGGTGGAGAATGAGTTGCCGAGGTAAGGTAGAAGGTCAATACGGTGTTGGTTGAAAATCCTTCGTGTGACTGAAAACAAAAAAGAGTTATGGCGATAGATTTTGCGTTTGATAGAGTTTAATACTAAGGATTTGGCTCAGCATCAGGAAGTGCTTGTCGAATGAAAATACTTCGCAGGAATTTTCTGCTGCATTTTGCGCAATGATGAGATCGGGAATACCGATGCCGTTTGATCCGGATTTTAAGCACAACCATTGCGATTCGATAATATCGTCCCAATCAATTTTCAACGGGATTCGTTTAATTTCGCTCAATAGTTGGATTACTTTTACGTGGTGCTTCAATTTCAAGAAAGGAATCAATTCGGCCAGAATCAAATCATTGGTTACGATAATGTCTAGGTCGATCAGAACATCCAATTCGGCTGATTGATGACCGGATCGGAAATAATCGATCCAAACCGAGGTATCGACCAGCACTAACATTACCGGCGTGCGCGAATGTTATCGAGATCGATATCCAGCCCGATCTTCCCTTTGAATTGCTTCAGCTCGGCAATTTTTGCTTTCCGCACCAATTCCTCCAAGGCCAGCACAATCACCGCTGTTTTAGTTTCAGCTTGAGTGACGCGCATTGCTTCGCTCAACAACTGCTCAGGTAAATCTAACGTAGTTCTCATGATATTTTCTCCTGCAATGCATAAGAGTGTAGGGAATTATGCATATTGGATCAAGACTGATTATTCGATTTAATTTTCTGTGAAAAGTGAGAATCATCAGATGATTGATGCGCCTCCTTGCGGTCGGCACATCCTACCGTGCTATTCTTTACAGAAATACACAGAGCCACCAACAGCTACAACAGATACAAACGCAGTCGCTATGGTAGCGGGAGCCGTTAATGCTGCAAGGGCTCCTGCCCCAATAGTTCCCAGCGTCCCAGCCATGTAGCCTCCAGCTCCAGTAAGAATGACCGCTCCAGAACTATGTGTGACTGCGGTAACTCCTGCGGCACCACTAGCAAAAACTGCCCCTCCGCTTGCACCTGCGCCAAGGCCCGTTATTGCTAAGGCCGCGTCTTTTGAATCATTGACTCTTTCGCAGAATGTCTTGTTGGGAGTTTGACAATTTAGATACGAGTTTCTAGCTCCGTTTACAAACCCTGTGTATGAATCACTGTCTTCATCGAATTGCAGGCAAAATACTGACCGTTCTTCATCGGTGATGCCCGGAGTGAGATGCCTAAGAGTAATGAATGCTGGGCATGTAATCTCGCCCCATCTGGCGAACAAATTCTCACGAAATGAATAATTTGCCTTCAACACACTTTCTTTAGTGTCGTAGCTCAAGGTTTTTAGTTCTCCGTCTACCTTCGTCGTGCATTCAACAATGTCAGCGTACAAATTAAAAGAAATTATCAATAAAAAAGTTAAAGCGAGATATTTTTTCATTATTTTTTGCTTCCTAGGTAGTACTAACTGGCAAATAGACGACGGTGCAGAATTGCATAGCTAGAATTAGACGCCCGAAATGACGCAATATAATGTGTCATGATTAAAACTCATAAGATAAATCATTGCGTCATTTCAATTTTCAATATAACACACATTACCAAGTTCATAAGCCGGTGAAAAGAACCATTCTCAATCATTCACCCCAACTTCTGCATCAACTCCTTAATCCGCATCACCCGCTTATTCACATCCTCGATCTGCACCAGAATTTTCAACCGATCCTGGCCGGAGAGTGAGTATTCGCGACTGCTTTGGATCAGTTGGATGATTTTGAGCGGGTCGATCGGCGGGTTCGGAATGAATTGCACTTGGATGCTGTCGGCGCTGGCGTCGATGCGGGTGATGCCGAGCGGTTTGGCGGCGATACGCAAGCGGTGGCAGTCGAGCAGGGCGCGGGCGGGGTTGGGTAGCAAGCCGAAGCGGTCGATCAGTTCGCGTTGCATGTCGTCGAGCTGGTCGTTGTCGGCGCAGTTGGCCATGCGCTTGTACAGCACCAGGCGTTCGTGGATGTCATGGCAGTAATCCTCCGGCAGCAGCGCGGGCACGTGCAGGTTGATTTCGGTGGCAACACCCAATGGGTGCTGCATGTCGGGTTCCTTGCCTTGTTTGAGCGATTGGATCGCGGTGTCGAGCATGGTGCTGTAGAGGCTGAAACCGATTTCCTGCATTTCACCGCTTTGCGATTCGCTTAGCACCGCACCGGCACCGCGGATTTCCAGGTCGTGCATGGCCAGATAAAACCCGGAGCCGAGCTCTTCCATCGCTTGAATCGCTTCCAGGCGCTTTTTCGCTTGCGAGCCGAGTGCTTCTTCCGGCGGGGTCAGCAAATACGCGTAAGCCTGGTGATGCGAACGGCCGACGCGGCCGCGCAACTGGTGCAATTGCGCCAGGCCGAATTTGTGCGCTTCGTTGATGATGATGGTGTTGGCGCTTGGGATGTCGATACCGGTTTCGATGATGGTGGTGCACAGCAGGATGTTGAAGCGCTGCTGGTAAAAATCGCGCATGACATGCTCCAGCTCGCGTTCCGGCATTTGCCCGTGCGCAATGTTGATGCGCGCTTCCGGCAGCAGGCCGCTGAGTTTCTCGTACATCAATTGAATGCTGCTGACTTCGTTGTGCAGGAAATAAATCTGCCCGCCGCGCTTCAGTTCGCGCAAGCACGCTTCTCGGATGATGCCCATCGAAAAACTGGTGACAAACGTGCGGATTGCCAAACGGCGCTGCGGTGCGGTGGCGATGATGGAGAAATCACGCAAACCTTCCAGCGACATTGCTAAGGTGCGCGGAATCGGTGTCGCGGTCAGTGTCAGCACGTCGACTTCGGCGCGCAGTTTTTTCAGTTGTTCCTTTTGCCGCACGCCGAAGCGATGTTCCTCGTCGATAATCACCAGCCCGAGATTCTTGAAATGCACGTCTTTTTGGATCAGTTTGTGCGTGCCGATAATGATGTCGATCTCGCCTTTGGCCAACCCGGCAATGGCTTGCGTTTGTTCCTTGGCGGAGCGGAAGCGCGACAATTCGGCGATTCGCACCGGCCACTGATCGGCGATCAGGCCGAAACGGTCGGAGAAATTCTGGAAGTGCTGCTCGGCAAGCAGCGTGGTCGGCACCAGCACCGCGACTTGCTTGCCGTCCGCCACGGCGATGAACGCGGCGCGCAGTGCCACTTCGGTTTTGCCGAAGCCGACATCGCCGCAGATCAGCCGGTCCATCGGTTTGCCGGAGGTCAGATCCGCGATCACGGCCTTGATTGCGGCGGCCTGATCCGGCGTTTCTTCGAAGCCAAAACCTTCGGAGAACGCTTCATAATCATGCTGCTGCAATTTAAACTGGTGGCCTTCGCGTGCCGCGCGCTGCGCATACAGATTCAACAATTCTGCGGCAGTGTCGCGCACTTGCTGCATCGCCTTACGCTTGGCTTTGTCCCACTGGCTGCTGCCGAGCTTATGCAACGGCGCCGATTCCGGCGCGCCGCCGCTGTAGCGTCCGATCAAATACAGTTGCGACACCGGCACGTACAGTTTGTCGCCGCCGTCGTATTCCAACGCCAGAAATTCACTCATCTCACCGGGTTCGCCTTCGCCGACATCCATGCTGACCAGGCCGAGGTAGCGGCCGATACCGTGCTGTTCGTGTACCACCGGATCGCCCGGTTTGATTTCCGACAAGTCGCGCAAGAGGTTGTCGGTCGACGTCGACGATTTGCGCGAATCCCGCTCGCGGCGGCCGTGTACGTGCGTGGCGTACAGTTCGCTTTCGGTGATGAACGCGATCTCCGGAGCTTGACCGACAAAGCCGGTATGCAGTGGTGCGACGCCGAGCATGAATGGTTCCTGGCTATCCAGAAATGCGGCGAAATCCTGGCAAACCACCGGATGCAGGTCGTATTGCTGTAAATATTCGGCGACCAGTTCGCGCCGCCCCATGCTTTCCGCCAGCAGCAGCACGCGCCCGCCGGTCATCTTGAATTGCGCAGTAAACACCGCCAGTTTTTCCAGCGGATTCTCCGCGTGCCGGTTGACCTGCACCGAAGGCAGCGGCGTGGTGGTTTTGGGCGCGGCTAGCTTGTAATTCTGCGCATCCGCCAGAATCTCAATGCGCGCGTACGGTTTTAATTGACCGAAGAAGCTATCGCTGGATAAAAATAATTCCTGCGGCGGCAGCAACGGACGGTCGCTATCGCCGCGCAGTAATTGATAGCGTGATTG
>SSFX01000075.1:0-18427 GCA_008015635.1 Nitrosomonas oligotropha | reverse complement strand
GGCTACAAGGATGCTAGATTTTCCCAAATCTTTCAGAGTGCTGCGTAAAGGGCCGGCAGGCAGTAGTAATCCATTGCCAAAGCTCTGTTCGTTAAAATCAACGGCAATGACTTCAATATCACGTTCCAGACGATGGTATTGCAAGCCATCATTACTGATGATGACGTTGCATTCGGGATGCGCGGTGAGAAGCGCCTGTGCGGCGGCAATTCGATCGGTACTCATCCAGACCGGGCAGGATTTTCCATGTAACTGTGCTAATAAAAATGCTTTTCCTCCGCTTTGCTGTGAGCTATTGGCGGTTGTGACTGCTGCCGGTGGCCCGGCATTATCCGAGTTACCTTGTGTGACAATTCCAGGGTGAAAGCCATGCGCCAGTAATAAATCGACCAGCCAAAGCAGCAGCGGTGTTTTTCCGCCATCGCCGATACTGATGCTGTCGACGATAATCACGGGGACCGGTAGTTTGACCGACGGAAGAATATCCAACCAATAGCACAATTTTTTCCCCGCCAGGAAAAAACGATACAGAACACTTAATGGCCACAAAACAAAGTGTAACGGGGTGATGCGATGCCAATACAGCTCCGATAATTTCATATTTTGCATTCAGATGAGGTATGGATTACGGTATGCATAGTACATGCGATTCCAATCGTTATCCATCATGCGATTGAACCGGCAAAAATTTTTACCTGACCTATATCCAGACTCTAGGAATTGTGTGAATATTCGCCATCATAAATTTCATTTTTTGTTTGGATTCGCGTAGCAATAATGCAATCAATGCGGGTCTGACACTTAATTCACAAGAGCAAGAAGATCATGAATATATCTGTAAACCGGCTGCTTGTTCCCACGCTGTCGGGAGATGGCCAATCTAAAAAGCCGCATCATATTGCGTATACCGATTGGGGTGATCCGCGTAATCCGCATGTAGTCATCTGTGTGCATGGTTTGTCGCGTAACTGCCGTGATTTCGATTATCTTGCACAGGCGTTGCAAGCGGATTGCCGGGTGATTTGCGTCGATGTGGTGGGGCGCGGCCAAAGTGATTGGCTTGAACACGCGCATGATTATGATTATTACCCGTTGTATCTATCCGATGCGATGTCGCTGATAACGCATCTCCAATCGCAGTATCAAGAGAAAATCACTTTGGATTGGGTCGGTATTTCCATGGGTGGGTTGATCGGCATGATTCTGGCGATACAACCGAATCAGCCGGTTACGATCCATAAATTGGTCTTGAGCGATATCGGTCCATTGATTCCTGCCATTGCGTTGAAAAGGATTGCCGATTATGTCGGCAAAGATCCTCGTTTCAATAGTTTTGAAGAATTCAAACAGTACATGCAAGCGATTTCAGTGTCGTTTGGGCCTTTGACCGAAGCACAGTGGAAGCATATGGCGATTCATAGTGTCCGCGAGTATCCGGACGGTACTTACGGCTTCCGCTATGATCCCAGGATTGCCGTCAGTTTCAAAGAACATAAAATCACCGATATCGATTTGTGGGCGCAATGGGATCAGCTAGCGACGCCAACGTTGGTGTTGCGTGGCGTTGAATCAGACATTTTATCGGCGGAAACGGCGGCGCAAATGCAGTTGCGCGGCGCAAAAGCCCAAATCATCGAGTTGCCCGGCATCGGCCATGCGCCGATGCTCATGGATGACCATCAGATAAAAATCGTACGGGATTTCATTTTGAAATAGCGTGCTGTTATGACAGTTCAATGATCTCCGGCAAGACCGGAGGTCGCTGAACTGAATTTCTTTACCGCTGCATTTATTGCGGCATTCTTCCGGAACGAAAGAAAACATCCATCGTACCGGACACCTCACCATCTGCAATTTCTTTTCACACATGAACCGCAGCTATCTGAATTGAATTGTTTAATGTCATATTTCTTCTTAAGAAATTTTGTTTCTGCTGATTAATAAGCATCCCGTGGAATAGGTAGATCAACACTGTGGCAAATTGCCGCGCGGCAATTTGCCACATTCCCAACGTCGTTTGTTTAATTTAAATTTCGTGAGAATTAATTGCAACGAAGGGTCTGAATGGATGCGCGTACGTGCGCAAAGCACGGCTAATCCATCTTGATTGACTAGAAGAATCGACCAGTCCAGCGATTGATTGCATTCAAGCCGATCAATCGCTACCCGTCTGCAAAGAGGCGCCGTAAACCGGCCATTAACTCATGATAATTACAGGAGACAAGGAATTATGCTGACGATACACGCTAGACTGGTTGATGCCATGATCGCTCAGGCATTGAATGATCATCCGGTGGAAACCTGCGGCATCATCGCCGGTCCTGCGGGATCCAATTGGCCGTTACGTCTGATTCCTATGCGTAATGCCGCGCAATCGGACAATTTCTTTCGGTTTGACCCGCAACAGCAATTGCAAGTTTGGAAAGAAATGAGCGCGCGTTGCGAGGAACCGATCGTTATCTACCACTCGCACACCAGCAGCCAGGCTTACCCGAGACGCAGCGACGTCGAATTGGCTACTGAGCCGCAAGCGCATTACGTCATCATTCCGACGCAACATCTTTACCCAGCGGAGATCCGCAGTTTTCGCATTGCCGATCAAATGGTGATCGAGGAAAGGGTGCAAATCGTGCGGCAATATCAACCCGAGCTCGAATTGCAAATGGTCGCTTAAGTACGGATCGATCCTGACAACCTAATACGCTTTTTCCTAACCCCTAAAAATATTCAAACAGGCGCAGACATGCCAATCACCGTAGTTATTCCAACGCGATTAAGATCTTTGACGAATCAGCAAAAGCATATCGCGATCGAAGGCGTTAAGGTTTCCGAAGTCATTGAGCGGATGGAACAGCAGTATCCGGGTATCAGAGCGAAATTGATTTTTGACGGCAGTGCGTATCACTTCATCAATATCTATGTCAACGATAACGACATCCGCTTGCGCGAAGGCTTGGCAACCAACGTGCAGGATGGCGATATCGTGACCATTTTGCCTGCACTGACCGCAGGCTAAGAGAATTTCTCGCGGCATATGCCATGCACTTAACCGAAGTATTTGCGTCACTTTTGCCATGACATTGCCTTTTCAAGAAAGATTTATGTCTATACCTCATAACGCGGCTGATCAGTTGCTCAGTTCCAAAGAAATGATTGATGCGCTGGAATTGATGTTTCGCCGTATGGATACGATCAACGCTATTTGCACAACCGATTTTCCATTGTATTCCTCGAAGAATACCAATGCCTGGACTGTGTCCTCCAGTGGTTCCTGGATGGGCGGTTTCTGGGGGGCATGCTGGTGGTTGCGGGCAAAATTAACCGAGTCGGCCAGTGATCAACAGAATGCGGCTGATATTTGCCAGCGCCTGGCCGGAAAAATTCCTGTCGATTCGGGATATCGCAGTTTGATTTTCTGGTATGGCGCCGCTTTGGGGGAAATCTGGTTTCGCGATACACAAGCGCGTGCCCTGACCCGCAAATCCATTACCGCGCTGGCACACAGTTTCAATCCCAAATTAAATTGCATTCCGCTGGGGGCCGCGATGGGTGGAGTTTCCACTGGTCATCAGTCGATCGCGATCGATAATTTTGCCGCGCTGCTTCAGCTCCTGACCAGCGGCGAACAAAACCTCCATTACTACATGGCACAGCATCATGCCGAGACAATGTTGACGGCGTGCCGCCGTCATAATGGTGCATTTCACGCCAGCGCCTATTTTGACGGCAGGGGATTTCAACCGGATGATCAAGCGGGCTTATGGTCGCGTGGTCAATCCTGGGCGATGCTGGGATTAACCCGGGCAGCGGCTTTGTGGGGTGAACCGTATTTAACGCATGCCAAAACGGCGTGTGAGTATTGGCAGCATTCCCGCCCGGGCTCCTTACCGCCTAACCGGCTCGGTCAATTGGTGTCCTGCGATGATCCTTCCGCCGCCGTCATTGCATCGATTGCGATGCTTTCCCTAGCGCGTTTGCTGCCCGAAGGCGAATATTGGCGCGCTTACGCGCATCGCCAGATCAGTGTAATCATCCGCAGCCAGTATTTCATCGGATTTCAGCAAGACACCGGATGCAGTGAAAATCAGAAAAATAGCTCAACCGGAGTTTTCTGGGGGTGTTGCTACAAAACAGGGCAGAACGAAGAAGAATTGGTGGAATCGGTGTGGGGTAATTTTTTTCTGATGGCCGCGCTCGCCGCGCTGACGGGTTTTATCGAACCCGGCCATTGTTAGATTGCGAACATGCTTGTGATCTCTTGAAGGGAAGAAGAAAATCGATGTCACCACACATCACGGCGGGTAAAAGCACGGGTTACGGGTATCCCATGCGAAATTTTTGCTCTGATGCTCATTCTTTCCGGTCACGATCGCCGTCGGCCGTATTGTCGTTAAATATTCAATTTTATATTCTAATACAATGATTTAGATAATCTGCATGGCTTGCATATTTAGAGTTTGTGCTCCTGACGTTATTTTACGTTTGGGAATGGGGTCTTTTTGTCTTATGAAAATAAACGTAACTCATTGTAACTGCGACAATTTACCGCATTGACCCTTAACTGTGTTTGATCAATACTGCGCGTACGTTGGCCAACGCAGCAGGTGTGAAATTTTTTCTCGCCTATTCATAATCAAATAAGAAATTAGGGTCATTTATGAAAGAGACATTCGTTAAAAGTACATTGAAATATGCATTGTTATTGGCCGGTTTGACATCATTGCCTGCCATGGCACATATCGGCTATGGTGGCCGCGATTTTGGTTCGTTCACGGGCACGACGGCAGCGTCTTCGACCATTACGAACCAGGCAGTTACAGGCATGCACGGCTGGATTGACGGAACGGATGCGGATTGGGGTGATTCCCATCGGCTAAGAGCATACCGTTTCCACTTGGATAACGATGCCGATGTCAAAATTGCATTCCAGGAACAAGCTTTTGTTACCTCGGCTGGCGCTTCGGTTGCAGCCGGTATTCTGCCCGGATTTTCTGTCTATCGCGGACTTGCGCATTTAGCACCATTCGCCGCAGATCATGATTTTGCAACTGGTTCAGTCGCTATCCGTGATGCCGTGGGCGGGGTTGGTTTGACAGAAGGCTCGTTCCGGGCATTGACCGACTGGAGCATTACCAACGACAACACTGATCCGGCTAGCGCTTTCACTTATGTCGGTCATGCGTATGACGGTAGTGTCGACTATGGCACCGGTGTTATCGCTGGTGGTGATGGTTTGGCGGATCATTTCGTATCAGGAGTCTTCCATTTGACAGCGGGTGACTATTCTATTTTTGTTGGCGGTACGGATTATTTTAGTTCAGCTACCCCATTTCCTTCGTTAGGTGTGACGGGTGTCGTGTCTGTGGTACCGGAACCTGAAACCTATGCCATGTTGCTGGCAGGTCTTGGTTTGATCGGATTCAGCGCCAGCCGCCGCCGTAAACTCTAAACAGAGTTGATTCTATAGCCAGCCCTCCTGGCTATTTGTACCGCACAGCCCTGCATCATGCGAATTCTACCTCTTCGGCGTGATACGGGGCTGTCGTTTGTTCTGAATCAATTTCATCCATTCCAGATTAAAATGACAAATATAAATTTCAGTTTTAACAAAAAAATAACCATCGCACTGATTCTTTGCCAAGGAATCAGTTTCAACGCATTCAGTCATGACGGAGAAGATCATGGCGGCTCGGTTACGCTAGCGCCTGGTCAGCCGGAATGCCAAATACTGGCAGCCGCCCGGTTGTTCGACGGCATCAATTTTCCGCAAGACAATATGGCGGTGCTGATTGAAGGCGATAAGATCAAGCGCATTGGGGCTTTAACCGAATTGAGCGGATCCTGTGCCAATCAGATTAATTTGGGGGATGCGACTATTCTGCCGGGATTTATCGAATCGCACGCGCATATTACATTCCAAAGTGTTAATAAAAATGCCGTGCTGGAACACGGTGTAACGACCGTTCAGGATACCGGTGGTCCATTGCAGGCTAAAGAAGGCGGTGATGGAACGTTGCGGTTGTTAAGCGTTGGTCCGATTATTCAAGCAGCGGGCGGTTATCCTCTGAATGTATTCGGCGGTGGTGATGGCGGTTATGACAAAATCGGTATTCCAGTCGCATCCACGACCGAGGCCGATAAAGTGGTCGCCGATCTGATTGCCGGTGGGGCCACTGCAATTAAGATGGCGCTGGAACCGGGAGGTGAAACCGGTGCACCCTGGATGCAGCCGCACGATGGTCCGGTGCCCGAGACGCCCTGGCCGATGTTATCGCAAGATATCGCCAATGCCATTGTCGCCAAAGCCCACGCATTGGGTAAACGTGTTCTGGTGCATGCCGGTGAGAATACCGGTTTTGAACGGGCGTTGAATGCAGGTGTTGATGAATTTGCGCATATACCTTGTGGCGAAATCAGGGAAGATTTACTACAGCGTGCAGTGGATCAAGGGGTTACGTTCGTCACTACCATTGATACGCTGGCAGCTTGTGTGGATACCGCCACCGGTAAAGGCATTCACTCCAATACCATGAGCCTGGCCAGTAAAGGTGCGAAATTTATTTATGGCTCTGAGATCGGGCATGACAACGTGCCTTGGGGGATCAACGGCGAAGAATTGCATATGATATTGCATTTAACCAGTGGAGAATCCATTGATTTTACCGACGTGGTCAATGTCATTAAATCGGCCACATCAAAAGCGGGTGAGCATTTGGGTCTGGCGCCGCTAGGGACGCTGGTGGCAGGCGCCCCGGCCGATGTGATTGCGGTAAAAGGTAATCCATTCCAGAAATTCAAACTGCTGGAATATCCACAATTGGTGATTTCCGGCGGACGTACGATTGTAAATAAATTCATCAATCAATCATCCCCGGCAAGTATCGAATGTTTTCTGACTTGGGCGGAAGGAAAGTATCCTGAATTATTATCGCCTGCTGGTCAGACAACGGTGGTTTCAAGTCTCTACAGTTACCGTTATTATCCAACCACGCAAGTGTATGCAGGCATTTCTTCGGCGGATAATCATGTTTATTTCATGAAACAAGCGGATGGGCTATTGCGAAGCGAGGGGCCGCTGGCGAATTGGCTGCCGGTATCCGGCTGTCAGTAGTCAGTAGTTTGTTGGGTTCATAAACAACAAAGGCAACCGATCGGTTGCCTTTGTTGTTTTAACTGACTTCAAACTCAGAAGCGGAAATTGTATTGAACGTAGAAAAGATCAGGAGAAGTTCCCGGTCTTTGCTTATCCAGGAATTCACCGCGCCACAATTTTGAGTAACCCAGTAACACGTCCTGGTGGCGGCTCATGTGGAGATTTAAGCGGAAATCAATTTCATCGCCGATATGACTGCCGGACTGACCTGTGATGTCCCGCAATGTTGCCTGACCGGCAGCGTTGTACAAATAATCACGGTTATTCGCCAAATAAAAGCGATGATATTGCGTGATGAATGTTATCCAGGGCATCGGATGCATGGTGAATTGCGCATTGAAGTCATGCATGTTTTGACGTCCGACACGATCCAGGAAACCGAGATAGTAGTGACCAAACGGGAAGAGTTGATTAAACGTATTGCTTCTGCCGTCCTTGGAATTACCGTCACCGGATGCAAAATCATAGCGTATCCAGCCTTGCGGGTTCATTGGCAGCGGTAAGCGGTAACCTACCCCGGTTGCCACAGCGAAAGCGGATACGTCCAGATTGGACCGTTGACCGAACTGATACATACCTTCCAATTCATACAGCAGATTATCGAAGTTACCTGCCAAACGGCCACCGAGCGTATGCGTATCTGCATTACCTTGCAGAATATTTCCCGCCAGCACGTTTGCAGCAGAAACATTGCGATCATTGATTAAACTCAGGAAGTAAAGATCGATTAAGTGGCCTGGTTTCGGTTTGTTGGTCGCCCACAAGCCAAAGAAGTTCTGTTGTGTATCCCAGTTATCGACGTTCCCTTTTTCAATGACCATCGGGCGCATCCAGAATGCATCTACATCCCATTCCGCTGTACGCCAGAAAGTTTTGACACCCTGGAATGTTCTACGTGTGTTGACCCAATCCAATGTCGAGATCAATCGTTGCGAACCATACATCATCTCTTGCCGGCCCACACGGATATACGCCGGTCCATTATTGATATTGGCCAGCTTGATATCGGTAAACATATTCAATATGTCGGCATGATTCCTGTCAGTCACTAATGGAGGCAGTTCGGAACCAAAAGCGCGAGCATCAATCATTTCGGCAAATAACCGCACTTTGTCGCGATACCATAAATCCGCGTGAACCCTGGTGCGTATCAAGTGAAAGTCATTATTAGTGCCCGCTGCATTCAAACGGCTATCCGTTTCGTGAATATAGCGATACCAGAAGTTACCACCCAGTGACAATAACCAATCATCGCCGAGATTCATTCTCTTAACCGGATCGAATATGTCTTTTTCGTGTCCCGGTGTGGCCAGATAGCGAAAGTCAATGTCGTACGACGGCGTGGTCAATAACGCAAACGGCGCATAAGGAGCGACGGGGGGTTTTTCACGCTTATTACCGGTTACCAAATCCCACAGTGAGAAATAGCCAGGACCGGCAGGAGGTAACAGAAATAAGCCTAGACGTGACGGAGCAGAGACTGCCGGTACCTTTGACATATCAAATTTACCATCAGCAACTTTCGGTGCCTCGGCTGCTTTGGGCGCTTCAGCAGCTTTGGGTGCATCCGAAGCTTTAGGAGCAGACGCAGGTTGATTCGCATACACCTGCAGCGCTACTCCCATACTCAGCATACACACACCAAGTTTAAGCAACCATCGCTGCATGCTTCCTACCATAGCAAGTTTTCGCTTACGAGTGGCGAATGCAGAGAAAGTGAAGAATCTCGAGTTATTCATTAATCAGCTCCGTTGTTAATAATCCAGGTTGGTAATCAAATGGAATCATATGATTGGTATCAGAAAATTGAAAATATTATACCGCAGGCTACCGGTCTTTATGGCATGACATCGTCAGGAGTAGCCAATTGGGGTGTCGTATTATAAATAGCTGCAATGCATGGAGAAGTGGGGAAATAATACATTAAAACAATGCTTTTCCCTTCTTGATAAAGTAACTGATAGATTTCAGTCAATTACGGGATGAAATGGTGGTTAAATAACTGATTGATTTTAGTAGAATTGATTGAATATTGTTTTGTTGCAAATCAACAACATAGGGTGCTGTATAACCCTGCGTCAGACTTGGTTTTTAAGGTAGTTCATCGCACTATTGGCTGATTTTGACGGCGTACCCCGTGCGTTTAATTTGCTCGCCGAATTGTGATAACCAAGCATCGTCAATTTGTGAAAGACGAGATGCTTCCGGTTGTAGCGATGGGCGGGCGATGCCATACAATAAAACGCCTTGGACCGGAATTTTATCGTGGGTCAGTTGCTGCAAAAAACTTAAATAAGCGGCAGTTTCTTCATTCGACGGCGGCATGCCGTCCAGCTGAAAAACACAAGTTTGTAACCAAGTTGGGCAGAGTGAAGCCGCTATCCGTAAATGATCCTGGATTTTTCTCAGACTGATCGATGTGTTGTTGGTGCGCTGTCTTTCCTTGCTTGAAGCGCGATCGAACTTGAACCAGGTTTCTCCATTCAGCTCTCCCATATGCTTCAAACCAGCTTGTACCGCAGGACGGTGAATCAAGCTGCCATTGGTGATGAGTACGATTTTTAACGCTGCCGGTAATGCAAAATCATTTTTGGCGCGCCCGATCAATTCGATCACCTGCTCGAATTCTTTCGCGCTCGTCGGCTCACCGTTGCCGGATAGGGCGATATCGTGAATTTTTCTGGCTTCAAGCGGTACATGCTGTTGCATGTAATCTCCCGCTGTCAGTTCGTGCAGAAACGATCGTAATTCGATCTCCAGCCGGTTTAGATCAATACGTGGCGCGGAGCCGCGTTTCAGATCCGGCACTTGGCAATAGACGCAGCGCCAGTTGCAGGCATTGTTCGGATTCAGATTAATGCCGATCGAGACACCACCGGCGCGGCGCGAAATCACCGGGTACACGTAGGTGAGTCCGGCGCTGTCGCGGCTGTGATCGGTCGTATTCAATAGTTTAGAGTTTGCTCGCAATGTTACAATTCCATATATTCATTTCGCTTCTCAATTGTACGTATGTTCATTACTCGCAGGCTGGAATTTGACGCAGGTCACCGCATTTCAACGCATAACAGCCAATGCCGCCATCTGCACGGCCACCGTTACTGTATCGAGATTACGCTATCAGGCAACATTATCGCTGACGAAGGTGTTGCGCAGCAAGGCATGGTGATGGATTACTCCGAAGTCAAACGCATTGCCAAATCGGTACTGGTCGATCAGTGGGATCACGCCTTCTTAGTGTATTCCGGCGATACGAAAGTTTTGCAATTTTTGCAATCGATCGAAGACCATAAAACGGTTGTGCTGGATGTGCAACCGACAGCGGAAAATCTGGCATTGATTGCATTTGAAATTCTGGATGGCGCTTACCAGGACAGCTATGGCAATCATCTGCAACTCGAGCAGGTGCGCCTGTATGAAACACCGAACTGCTGGGCCGACGCGGTACGTGGCTCAGTCTAATTTTTAGAGACTATTTATTGCTATGTTTATCGATTCACATTGTCATCTCGATTTTCCCGATCTGGCCAAAAATCTGGATCAATTATTACTAAACATGCAGCAAAATCACGTTACGCACGCGCTCTGCGTTAGCGTCGATTTGCCGAATTTTCCTCGCGTACGAGCCTTGGCGGAAGCGCATGAGAATTTATTTGCCTCCGTCGGTGTGCATCCTGATTATGAAGATCAAATAGAACCGGCCGCCGAGCAAATTGCAGAATTGGCCAATCACCCCAAAGTCATCGCGATTGGAGAAACCGGTCTGGATTATTTCCGTCTGCAAGGCGATCTGGAATGGCAGCGCGAGCGCTTCCGCCAACACATTCGTGCAGCGCGCAAGGTGAATAAACCACTGATCATTCATACCCGCTCCGCTGCTGTGGATACGCTGCGGATCATGCAGGAGGAGGGTGCCGACCAGGTGGGCGGCGTGATGCACTGCTTTACCGAAAGCTGGGAAGTTGCGCAGCAAGCCATTGCGATGAATTTTTACATTTCATTTTCCGGCATTGTGACGTTCAAAAATGCCGTGGCATTAAAAGAAGTTGCCAAGAACATTCAATTGGATAGAATGCTGATTGAAACGGATTCGCCTTATCTTGCGCCGGTACCGTTTCGCGGCAAACAGAATCAACCCGCATTCGTGCGGCATGTGGCGGAAGAAATCGCGCGCTTGCGGAATGCGGATCTGGAAGATATTGCAACAGCAACCACGGATAATTTTTTTAACCTATTCAAACCACCTAAACATGGCATACCTGCTTAAATCGCATTGGTTATCGATATGTGCTTTAGTGCTGCTCGCTTACCTGCCACTTCACGCGGCTGCGGGTGTTCAGGAAGATTTCATGTGGGCGGTGGAAAAGGGAAATGTACCCGAGGTCTCTCGGTTGCTGGAAAAAGGCGCCAATCCTGATCTGGCGAACCGCGATGGCTATACACCCTTAATGATCGCGGCCAAGGACAAGAATTTGAACATGGCGCAAGTGCTGATCGCTGCCGGTGCGCAATTGGATATTCGCAACCGCTACGGCGAGACGGCGATTATGCTGGCCAGCTATCACGGCCTGACCGAACTGGTGCGGTTGTTTTATATCAAGGGCGCCGAGATCAATCATAGCGGCTGGAATCCACTGACTTATGCCGCTTACGGCGGTCATCTGGATACCCTCCGGTTGCTGCTATCCGGTGGCGCTAATATTAATTCGATTACCGACAATGGTTCGACTGCATTGATGATGGCGGTCAGAGGAAATCATATTGATGCGGTTTCATTGCTGCTCGACCAAGGCGCCGATCCAGCGATCAAAAATGAGCATGGCGACAACGCCTTGGTCTGGGCGGAAAAATACAATCACACGGATATGGTCAAGTTTCTTAAAACCCGCGAAGTGGCGAAATAAATTGAACGCGAAAGTAGCTATCCGTCCGGTAGTTTGAGCATGCAGCCGCTACAAGGAAAAGTGGCTTTGGTAACCGGATCGGCGCGTGGAATCGGTGCCGAGATTGCGCTTACGTTAGCCAAGGCGGGTGCTAAAGTCATCGTCAACTATGCGCAAAACCAAGCCGCCGCGGATCGCGTATGCGCCGCCATTACCGAAGCCGGTGGTGAATGTTTGGCGGTACAGGCCGATGTCAGCGATCCGGCTGCGGTACGGCAGCTCTTTACGGCTGCAATCGAACGTTTCCAGCAGATCGACATTCTCGTCAATAACGCCGGAGTCCTGGTATTTAAAGAAATTGCCGAAATCAGCGACGACGAATTCGATCGCATTGTCGATATCAATTTCAAGAGTGTTTTTTATGCATTGCGTGAAGCTGCGGCAAAACTCGCGGATCATGGCCGTATCGTGACTGTTTCCAGCACCGTGACGCGCTTGATGCTGCCTAAGTACGGCGCATACGCTGCGACCAAGGCGGCCGTTGAGCAACTGACGCGGATTTTTGCGCGCGAAGCGGGAAAGCGCGGCATTACCGCGAACATCGTATCGCCCGGTCCGGTCGATACGGAATTGTTCCGCAGCGGTAAAACCCCGGCGGATATCGAACGCATGGCGGCGATGGCGACCTTGGGAAGGTTGGGCGCAACGGATGATATTGCGCAAGTGGTGTTGTTTTTGGTCAGCGATGAGGCCCGCTGGATCACGGGGCAGAATATTGGCGTCAACGGTGGAATTATTTAACGGATAAGGAGAGGGGAAGCAAATGCGTATCGGCGTGCCTAAGGAAATTAAAATTCATGAATCCCGTGTGGGACTGACGCCGGCAGCGGTACGCGAACTGGTTGCCCATGGCCATCATGTGATGGTGCAAAAGAATGCCGGGATACAAATCGATTTGAGCGACGATAAGTACCGCAGCGCGGGCGCGGAAATCGTGGAAACGCCGCAGGAGATTTACGCCAAGGCCGATCTGATCGTCAAAGTCAAAGAACCGCAAGCATCCGAGCTGCCGCTGTTACGCCAAGGGCAAGTATTGTTCACGTACCTGCATCTTGCTCCCGATCCGGTGCAGACTAAAGCTCTGATGAATTCCGGCTGTATCGCCATCGCTTATGAAACCGTGACCGACAGTTTCGGCGGCTTGCCGCTGCTCGCACCGATGAGCGAAGTAGCGGGCCGCATGGCGATTCAAGCCGGGGCGCACGCGCTGGAGCTGGACCAAGGCGGCCGCGGCATGCTGCTGGGCGGTGTATCCGGTGTGCCCGCCGCACGGGTCGTCGTGATCGGCGGCGGTGTCGTCGGCACCAACGCCGCGCGTATTGCGATGGGCGTCGAAGCGCATGTCACCGTACTGGATAAATCGATCCATCGCTTGCAGCAACTGGATTTTCAATACGGCTCGAAAATCAACACCGTTTTCTCAACGGTGGATGCACTGGAAGAACATGTTTCAACCGCCGACCTGGTCATCGGCGCGGTACTGGTTCCCGGCGGCGCAGCACCTAAATTGGTCAGCCGCGAAATGGTCAGCCGCATGAACCGCGGCGCGGTGCTGGTCGATGTCGCCATCGATCAAGGCGGCTGTTTCGAAACCTCCAAACCGACCACGCTGGCCAATCCCATTTTCACCGTCGATGGCGTGGTGCATTACTGCGTCTCCAACATGCCCGGCGCAGTCGCACGAACCTCTACTTTCGCACTCAATAACGCGACGCTGCCATTCGTCTTGGCGCTGGCCAATAAAGGCTACCGCAAAGCACTGACGGACGACGTGCATTTACGCAATGGGCTGAATGTTTATCAGGGGCGGTTGACGTATGAAGCGGTGGCGCGGGATTTGGGGTTGTTGTTCACACCGGCAATAGATGTGCTGACTAGGTAGTTATAAACAATTAAAATGAATAAATCTATGCACAATAAAAATTCATTCATTGCTGCGTCTTACTTATCTTTTTCCATGGATTCACTTATCGGATAGCGCCAATCAATAACTTTGAGGCGAAGCTCTTCAAGTTTATTTGAAATAACTTGAAGATGTATCAGGTCGGTTGTGAAATCATCTGGCTGTAACTCTTCTTCTTCAACTTCTCGTTCGCCTTTTGAACCTCTTAGCTTCGAGTTTCTACGGAGAAGACCTGCATGACCATCTATGTTAATCCAAGGATTGTATTTAGAATGAACAAGCTCATTGCGGCGCTCGCCCAATTTTCCAAGCTCAGTGATCAGTTTGTGAAATTCGTCTTTCGTGGATTCTGGGGTAATGCCGTGAGTATCGACGAAGTAAGCAAATAAAACATCGGCAGTTTTCAGCCTCTTTGAGTACTCTAGCTCATTAACGAGGATTCGTACAACTTCACTATCGGTAACCGCTAATAATTCTAAAAGATCGTTTACTGCCTCTTCTATGTGCTGAAATGAGACAATGAATACACCAAGTTGGTGATAGGACAAGGTGGGAATGTTCATGATTAAGCTTAAATAAAATTAGATTCCAATAATGAGAAATACAATGCATCAGAAATTAAATTTATCTAAATAGTTCTATAATATTTCATTCTTTATATTCTGAGACATCACTCAATATTCTGCACCTGTTCCCGCATCTGCTCGATAATTACCTTCAGTTCCATTGAAATCCGCGTAATTTCCAGATCGACCGATTTTGAGCCGATGGTGTTGGCTTCGCGGTGCAGTTCCTGCATCATGAAATCGAGTTGTTTGCCGACGGCACCGCCTTTGTTGATGATGCGTTCGACTTCGTCGATGTGCGCTTGCAGGCGCGAGAGTTCCTCGTCGACGTCGATTTTGCTGGCGAACAGCGTGATTTCCTGGTGGATGCGTTCGTTTTCTTGTGTACCAAGAATTTCTTCTAAACGAGTGCGCAGTTTCTCCTCGAAGGCGGCGATCAATGCCGGGATGCGCGGAGCAGCGGATTGCAGTAATTGGCGCATTTGTTTGATGCGTTCCAACAAAACGGATTTCAGTTTGTCGCCTTCGCGTATCCGCGCAGCTTTTAAGTCATTCAATGCGGCTTGTAGCAAGGTCATGCCGATTTCATCCGATTCCTCGCCGGGTGCCACGTCACTTCCCAGCATGCCGGGCCATTTCAGGATTTCTGCCACCGTTAGGGAAGGTGCCGCGGGGTGGCGTGTTTGGACGGTTTGTTCGAGTTGCAGCAATTTATCCAGTAAAGTGTGATCGAGCTGCTGAGAATTTTCCGTGTTCGCCGATGGGGAAAAATTCAAGCGGCATTCTACTTTGCCGCGGCTGAGTTGTTTCGTCAGCAGTTCGCGCATGGCCGGTTCCAGTTTGCGAAAATCATCCGGCAGACGGAACTGGATGTCGAGATAGCGGTTATTGACCGAACGGATTTCCAGATTAAACGATCCGTAGGGCATTTCTTGTGTAGCGGCGGCGTAGCCGGTCATGCTGACAATCATGATAAAAGTGTTTTTAAAGTTTGAAGGGGAATATACCGGGATAAGCTGAGCAAGTTGTCGTCACAGATCGCCGGAGCGGGTTTACCGTCCAGTAGATCGGTTACGGCAAAGGGTGCGTCTTTGTTTTCCGGATCGAATATTACCAGACTCGCATCGATGTATTTGTAATCGCCCGGCGCATTCAGACGCCAAAGATTAGGAATGCCCGGGTAGGGCTGGTGCAGGCAATACGCTGCGGTGTCGCCGTGAATAATGAGAACCGGCTTCTTGAATTGTTCGGCCTTGAGTTTGATCAGATCGCGCAGCAAGCGGAAGCCATCGCAATCGGTGCGGTTGCTCACAGTGCAGGCCGGTTTTTCGTGATCAAAGTCGAACATATCCGCTTGGAAAGCGATGACCACCGCTTGCGCGGATTCCGCCGTGGCGAAGCGTTGTTGCAGCCATCCGGTGTTGGCTTGATCGCGGCGATCCGCTTCATTCAGGGCATCGTCGATGTTGCTGCGCAGGATTTCCCTGCGGCCATTATTGGTGCCGGGAATATGCAACGTGGTGAAAGCGACCGGACCGATACTCCACTGCGCATTTTCGATAAATCCTTCCTGCCGGATAAGACCCGGGATATCGCGGACTAATTGCTGCCGGTCTTGCTGAAAAAACAGTTGGCGCAGATAACCGAGGCGTTCCAGTTCGTCGTGCCGCATGCCGGTATTGAACCGGTCGCAATCGGTCCAGTCATTATCGCCGGGGGTGTATACCGTTTTATGCGGATTCAGTTGCGCGATCTGGCGGTAATGGTCTTGAAACAAATCGTCGCTGCAGCTCAACCGGCCTTTTTTGAAATCACCCAGGTGGATCAGCACGGGCGGGTTTAATGCGCGAATGGCTTTGGCGATTGCACCGTTAGGTTGTTCCAGCAACGCATATTCGGCATCGGTGTAGGGCATGTCGCCCAGCACGGCAAACCGGACGGTTTTTGCAGCGCTGGAAGATGTCGTGTCATTTGCCGGATTTGCCGCTGCAGGCACAGCGAAAATGAGCATGAAGATGAAAAAGCATACCTTCATCGCCACGCTATGGATCATGCCGTCATGTGACTCTGAAAAACCAATCCGGCATGTTCGCGCAGTTTATGAAAACGGATGGCGGGCCAGTTTTCTTCCGCGACACTCAATTCCGCGCCGAAAGATGCCAGAAAAGTCGGTGCGTCGACGGCATCATAGGCGATGCGGTGCGCATTGGCTTCGATAAAGCGCTGCAATTCGCGTGGATCATCGCAGGTAATCCAGCGCGCCAATTGATATTTGGCCGAGGCGATGCGCGCCGCGACACCGTATTCATGCTGCAGGCGGTGTGCGACCACTTCAAATTGCAGCGTGCCGACAGCGCCTAATAACAGCATATTGCCCAAATGCGGGCGGAACACCTGGATTGCGCCTTCTTCTCCCAGTTGCGCCAATCCCAGTTTCAATTGCTTACTGCGCAGCGGGTCGGCGATTTCCACAGTACGGAAAATTTCCGGCGCGAAAAAAGGCAAACCGGTGAATTGCAGCACTTCGCCTTCGGTCAAGGTATCGCCCAGTTGCAACGTGCCGTGATTCGGTATGCCGATGATGTCGCCGGGGTACGCTTCTTCCAGAATGTCGCGGCGCTGTGATAAAAAGGACACGACCGTGCTGGTGCGGATATCCTTGCCATTGCGCGCGACTTTCAAGTTCATGCCGCGTTTGAAATGCCCGGAGCAGACGCGCACGAAGGCAATACGGTCGCGATGCGCCAGATTCATATTGGCTTGGATTTTAAATACCATGCCGGAAAATTTCTTCTCATCCGGTTGCACTTCGCGCTGAATGGCGTTGCGCGATTCTGGTGGTGGCGCCAGATCGACCAATGCATCGAGAATTTCCCGTACACCGAAGTTATTGATCGCCGAACCGAAGAAAACCGGGGTTTGTTTACCGGCGAGAAATGCGGCATGGTCGAAAGGCGGAGACGCGCCTTTGATCAAATCGATTTCCTGCATCGCGGTGGACAATCCTGCGCCGAAGCGTTGCTGGATTTGCGGATCGTCAAAACTTGCGATCACTTCGTTTTCATTGTCGACGCGATCCGATCCCGGCTGAAATACGCGCATGCCGTTGTTTTGCAAATCGCATACGCCGTGGAAATTTTTTCCCATGCCGACCGGCCAGGTGAATGGAATGGTCGTCATGCCGAGCGTGCGTTCGATTTCATCGAGCAAATCGAGCGGTTCGCGCACTTCGCGGTCCATTTTGTTGACGAAGGTAACGATCGGCGTGTTGCGCGCGCGGCACACTTCCAGCAGACGTAGCGTTTGCGCTTCGACCCCGTTGGCGGCATCGATCACCATCAATGCGGCATCGACGGCGGTCAGCACGCGATAGGTATCTTCCGAAAAATCCTGGTGACCGGGGGTGTCGAGCAGATTGATGACGCAATCGCGGTATTCCATCTGCATGACCGAACTGGCCACCGAAATGCCGCGCTGCTTCTCGATTTCCATCCAGTCCGAAGTGGCGTGGCGGCTGGCTTTGCGTGCTTTGACGCTACCGGCGATATGAATCGCACCGGCGTACATCAGCAATTTTTCCGTCAGTGTTGTTTTACCCGCGTCCGGATGGGAAATAATGGCGAACGTGCGCCGCCGCGATACTTCTTGATCAATGCTCATAATCGGTAGTTCTGTGTTCCTGTGAATAAAGATAACAATGTGCAGTATGCGTGGCGCTGAACGAGCTAGCTGGCGGGTAGGCTGCGCGGCAAACCGGCATGGCATGTGCGCAACGCGGATTAAAATGACAGCCTGCCGGTGGCGCCGCCGGTGACGGTAAATCTCCCGTGAGCGGGATGATGTGCCGCGCGGGATCCGCTTC
>SSFX01000023.1:0-47327 GCA_008015635.1 Nitrosomonas oligotropha | reverse complement strand
GCTGCTTGAACTTGCTCAGGTGGTTGGGCGTTTTGCATCGTTACTCTGCTGATCGAAATACCAATCTCATAACGATCCAAAATCTTCTGCATTAATTGCGTTGCATTAGCTGCAACTTGCTCACGGCCTTCGTAAAGAACATAGTCCATTTTACTTTTACCGATTACTTGACGGATTGCCGTTTCTGCCGCTTGCAAAACAGCTTCGTCAGGATTCCTATTCTTAAATAGGAAATTCTCCGGATTATTCAATATGTATTGAACCGCAAATTGAATATCGATGATGTTTTCATCATCGGTTAACATCAATGATTCCCGCAGTACTTTACTGCGCACATTGTTACGATAACCAATTTCAACCGTGCGAACTTGACTGACGTTCACTACTTCCACTTTCTCGACCGGGTAAGGTATATGCCACCGCAAACCTGCCGGTGCGGTATCAACATACTGGCCGAAACGCAACACAACGCCTCTATGCCCTTCATCCACGATATAAAATCCGCTTGCCGACCAGACTACCGCAAGCAAACCAAGAATCACTGCGATGCTACTGCCACTTTGCGGCTTAGGGCTTGGAGTGTTAGAGCCAGAGCCGTCATCGCCTCCACCACCTTTTTTTTGCCCGAAAATATTATTGATCTTTTTGTTGACATTACGCAGTACATCATCCAGATCCGGCGGACCAGAATCACCTTTGTTTTTTCCCCATTGTGGATCATTTAATCCCATAACAATTCCTGTTTTGTTCGTTCAAAAAAGTTCTTGTACCGTAGCACAATCTCCAGTTATTTTCGGAATATCTGTAGGTTCTTCATATAATTTCTTAGAGTTTTCCACTACTGCTTCTGTCAATGCCTGCCTTACAAGTGCTATCCCTTCACCAGTTTTTGCACTTAAACGAATGCGAGATATTCTATCATATTCGTCACGTGTGCAACCTTTACTAGCTTCTGCCAAGTCAGTTAGATCAATCTTATTTAAGATTAAAATTTGCGGAATCGTATCAGCGCCAATCTCTTTTAAAATCTTATTCACTTCTTCGATTTGCTCATCCCGGTTAGGGCTGCTGGCATCGATAACATGCAACAAGATATCGGCTTGCACGGTTTCTTCGAGTGTGGCACGAAAAGCCGCCACCAAGGTATGCGGTAGTTCTCGAATGAATCCTACCGTGTCGGAAATGACTACCGGTCCTCCTTCAGCAAGAAATAATTTTCGTGTCGTCGTGTCCAATGTAGCAAACAATTGATCAGCGGCATACGTTTGAGCGCGAGTCAACTTATTAAATAGAGTCGATTTCCCTGCATTGGTATAGCCGACAATTGATACCGACAATACATTGGTACGCTGCCTTGAACGCCTCTGCACAGTACGCTGGCGCTGTAGAGTCGCAAGTTTCTCTTTGAGCAATTTAACACGCTTTCGAATCAAACGGCGATCTGTTTCCAATTGCGTTTCACCCGGGCCACGCAAACCGATACCTCCTTTTTGCCGCTCCAGATGAGTCCAACCCCGCACAAGACGCGTCACCAGATGCTCAAGCTGTGCAAGCTCTACTTGTAATTTTCCTTCATGACTTTTAGCACGCTGAGCAAATATATCCAAAATCAGACTGGTGCGGTCAATGACGTTACAATTTAACCGCAAAGATAAATTGCGCTGCTGTGCCGGAGACAAATCATGATTGAATATAACGAGTGTAGCGTTATTTAACGAGATCAATCGTGCAATCTCGTCGACTTTACCACTACCAATATAAGTCGTTGGATCAGGCCGCGAACGCTTCCCTTCCAGAACCGCCGCAACTTGAAGTCCTGCGCTAATAGCTAGTTGCTGCAATTCCTGCAAGCTATCAGCATGAGTGCTACTGCCAAAATCAATACCAACCAGTATCGCTGCAACGGCAGCATTCGCTTTATCCATACCTGATTCAAGCATCAGGCATCACGTGCATCCAATGTTTCAATGGGAATAGTAACGGCTCTTGCGGGCACTACCGTAGAAATCGCATGTTTGTATACCATTTGCGTAACCGAGTTTTTCAACAACACAACATATTGATCGAATGAATCAATCTGCCCTTGCAATTTAATACCATTCACTAGATATATTGATACCGGAATATGCTCTTTCCGTAATATATTCAAAAACGGATCTTGCAGTAACTGTCCCTTGTTACCCATGGGTAACTCCCTATTCTAATTATTGGTTATCGGAATAGTGACTCTACTTTATTTTTTAATGTAAATCTATACCTGATTGCACTAATACAGTAGAGCCGTCATATTAATCTAAATCAACTACTGCCTGTAGCATCACTTACCCTATTGGCGACTCACAGGCATTCAGATTGTTTGTTGACACCCTGAATGCCTGGATATTGATTCCCCGGCTTTGTTTCAATATTAAAATTGCTTATTTTTCAGTAAGCCACTCATTATTAGAACGGTACAGGTCTTGGGGTATTATTGTTGGAAGGTGGTAAAACCGGCAGTTTAATATCAGGTTGATCACCGGTTAGAGTTTTTAAGAAAGCAACGATGCTATCAATTTCTTTCTTATTGAAATCACGGTCCAACTGAATTTTACCCATTGTTTTTACAGCATCTTCCAATGTTGCTGCTGCGCCATCATGAAAGTAGGGATAGGTCAATTCAATATTGCGCAAAGTTGGTACTTTGAAAACATTCAAGTCAGTATCCTTTCCAGTGACCCCTTTTCTTCCTTCCGCTTTGCTTGCGGTTTTATAAGGATGATGCACACCGAACTTCTGATAAAGCGCGCCGCCAACCGCCGGACCGTTATGACAACCGGCGCAACCGCTGCTCTTGAATAATTCGTAACCTTCCACTTCTTGCGCATTCAATGCTTTTTTGTCACCTTCCAGCCATTTATCGAAACGCGACCCCGGTGTAACAAGTGTTTCTTCAAAAGCAGCGATCGCAGTGGTAACCCGGTCAATATCAACCTGATCGGAACCAAATGCTTTTGCAAAATGAGCACGGTACTGAGGAATGGATTGCAGCACTTCGACAGCGACTTTATGGGTTGAAGCCATTTCACCTGGATTAGCAATTGGGCCACCGGCTTGTTCTTTCAGATCCTTAGCGCGTCCATCCCAGAATTGCGCCAAGTTCATGCTGGCATTAAGGACGGTTGGTGCATTAATCGGACCTTGTTGCCATTTATGACCGATTGAGGTGGGAATATTATCCGTTCCGCCCATGCTCAAATTATGGCAAGAGTTACATGAAATGAATCCTGATTTTGACAGACGGGGATCAAAAAACAGCATCTTACCCAGTTCAACCACATCAGCATTTGCTACTTTTGCGGCTTTAATGGGTTGAATAGGTTCATTGGCTGAAACATTAATCGAAGTGACAAGAGCGCCATTCGATAACAGCGACGCAACCACTGCACGTATCTTCATCGGTATTCTCCATAAGTAAATAAATAAATAAAAAACGGCTGTAATGGCGCAGCCGATTACGCCTGATGAAACACCCACACACGGGAATTTGTAAAAAGCGGAACGGCTCAACTTCGTTCCTGTTACTTGCAGGGCGACTTAAAAACCCTGCAAAACTCTCAGACGAACTACTCGTTTACTTCCAGTTGATCGGCCAGGATCTCTCTCGATCCTTTGGGTAGAATTTTTTGATCATATCCCGCCCCAATACTTTGGTTGGGGCAAGAATCCGTTTTTAACAAGCGCGACAATTCCGTCAGCGCTTGCTTATATACTTTACGTTTGAATTCAACAACCGAATCCAATTCAATCCAATACTGGTTCCAGCGCCAAGCATCGAATTCAGGGTGCGCGCTCCTGCGCAATGAAACATCACTATCGCGCCCGATCAAACGCAGCAAATACCAAATTTGCTTTTGCCCCTTGTAATTCCCCCGCCACTCCCGCCGGATCCAACGATCGGGAACCTCGTACCGTAACCAATCCCGTGTGCGCCCGACAATCTCTACGTGATTTGGACGCAACCCGATCTCTTCGCTTAATTCCCGATACATGGCCTGTTCGGGACTCTCTCCCGACTTAATGCCGCCCTGAGGAAATTGCCAAGAATTTTGTCTAATACGTTTGCCCCAGAATACCTCATTTTTTGAATTCAGGAGGATAATACCGACATTGGGGCGATATCCATTACGGTCAATCATATGGAATACTCATTTGACCTATCAAATGGGTGGATTTTTTCATACTTTTCTTTAGATTGAAAGTGCCCGAAGAATAAAAATCCTAGCACTCCAGCATTTTCATCAATCTCAATTAAATTACTTATTCGTCATATAGGGACTAATTCCCACTTAACCAAGTATTTCAAGGTAAAATCCTTACAATTTTATTCTCATAATGGAATCCCCTCATGCGCGTTTCGCAATTTTTTATTTCAACGCTTAAAGAAGCTCCCGCCGAAGCGGAGCTCATCAGTCACAAACTCATGCTCCGTGCCGGACTCATCAAGCGCTTGGGGAGCGGATTGTATACTTGGATGCCATTAGGTTTGAGGGTATTACGTAAAATAGAGAATATCGTACGGGAGGAAATGAACAAAAGCGGCGCCATCGAAGTGCTCATGCCCGCAATACAACCGGCGGAATTATGGCAAGAAACCGGCCGTTGGGATGTTTTCGGGCCGCAAATGCTAAAAATCAAGGACCGTCATGAGCATGACTTTTGTTTCGGCCCCACGCACGAAGAAATCATCACCGACATCGCACGCAAGGAAATCAAAAGCTACCGCCAGCTGCCACTCAATTTTTATCAAATCCAAACAAAATTCCGCGATGAAATCCGGCCGCGCTTCGGTGTCATGCGCGCGCGCGAATTTATCATGAAGGATGCTTATTCATTCCATACCGATGAAAATAGTTTGATGCAAACGTATCAACTTATGTATGAAACTTACAGCCGCATTTTCACCCGCCTCGGATTGAAATTCCGTGCCGTTGCAGCCGATACCGGCGCCATTGGGGGCAGTGGCTCTCATGAGTTTCATGTATTAGCGGATTCCGGAGAAGATGCCATCGCGTTCTGCCCCGACTCGGACTATGCTGCCAATATCGAATTGGCTAACGCATTATTTGCTCTACAAGAACGCGATACGCCGGATGGCGATATGCAAAAAGTAGCAACTCCCGGTAAAAAAACCTGTGCCGAAGTTGCCGAATTTTTAAAAATCCCGCTGCAAAAAACCGTCAAAACGCTGGCTGTCAAAGCCAATGACGAAATATTCCTCTTGCTGCTACGGGGTGATCATCAGCTCAATGAATTAAAAGTAAGAAAAATACCCTTTTTATCCGGGTTTCAGATGGCCACTGAAGAGGATATTCTACGCACCACTGGAACAGTGCCCGGATATATCGGCCCTGTCGGTTTAGAGACTCGTGTGATTGCTGATCAAGCGGTCATGAATATGAGTAATTTTGTGTGTGGCGCTAATGCAGAAGGCTTTCATTTAACGCAGGTAAACTTTGCACGCGATCTCAAACTACCTGATCACGTCTTTGATATCCGCAATGTTGTTCCGGGCGATAATTCTCCGGACGGCAAAGGTAAACTGGAAATTTGCCGCGGCATTGAAGTGGGTCATATTTTCCAATTACGTACCAAATATTCCGAAATCATGAAAGCCAATTATCTCGACGAATCAGGCCAAACTCAAAATATGGAAATGGGTTGCTATGGAATCGGTATCTCACGCATTGTCGCGGCTGCCATCGAACAGAATCACGATGATCACGGCATTATTTTCCCTGATACCATCGCGCCTTTTCAACTTGCGATCGTACCCATCGGTCTGCAAAAAAGCGCTCTCGTCAAAGATGCCGTGGAAAATCTCTACCAGCAGTTCACCGATGCACAGATCGAGATACTCCTGGATGATCGCGATGAGCGCCCCGGTGTCATGTTTGCCGATATGGAATTAATCGGCATTCCGCACCGGATTGTTGTCGGCGAACGAGGACTCAAGCAATCGACGATTGAATATCAAGGACGGAAAGATCAAGCTTCACAAGCGGTACACATTGATGAAATTTTTTCATTCATAACGGCCAAGCTATGCAAAAACTAATCGGCACACTCTTCTTATTATTCTCATCCAGTTTCATTCATGCCAACAATTTGCAGTATGAACAGCTGTCTGCCAGTACGCAGACCATCACTTTTCATGAGAAAAGTGATCAAGCAGCTTCGTATATCGAATATGCCGCTGTAGCAGACAGCGTAACTTGGCTGATCAACATGAGCCGCCGTTTGGAAAAATACATACCGGATCTGATCGAACGGGAGGAATTTCTAAGAACAGTTTATTACGAAGCAACACGGGCTGGGTTGGATCCGCAGTTAGTGTTAAGCATCATCCAAGTCGAAAGCGGTTTTAAGAAATATGCCGTTTCACATGCCGGTGCGCGCGGCTATATGCAAGTTATGCCATTCTGGACTGGTGTCATTGGTCATCAAGATCACAATCTATTCCATTTGCGCGTGAATTTACGCTACGGCTGTACCATTCTGCGCCATTATTTGAATAAGGAAAAAGGCGACTATTTCCGTGCATTAGGACGCTACAATGGCAGTCTCGGAGAAGCCGCCTACCCGCAATTGGTGTTCAACAAATGGCAGACGGTATGGCGCTATTCGGCATCCTGACCGAATGAGCCGTTGGCGAAATCAGTGTTTTTGATTAACACTTTTTTTGTTTGATTTTGAGTCTATAAACTCTTCAATACTCTCGCGCGAAATAATCCCCTGCTGGCGCGCAGCCGGGTTTCCCTCCGGATCAAAAAAATAGGTACTGGGCAATAACGAAACGTCATCTAGCTGGGAAGCAATTTTTCGGTCACCCAACACAATGGGATAGTTAATGGACATGGATTTCACAAAATCCAACACCACTTTCGGGTCATCCACATCCATCGCGACTCCGATCACTATCAGATCTTCGCGTTGCTCATACAGTGCAATCAAGTCGGGAATTTCTTTCAAGCAGGGCGGGCACCACGTCGCCCAAAAATTGACCAGCACCCAACGCCCTTTGTAATCCGCAAGCTTATGAATTTTACCGTTTGTATCTTGGAACTGAAACGCTTGCACTGGAAAACTCAACAGCAAGACAATCAAACAAAATAATACTGTGACGTTATGTTTCATCATCTTGCGCAGAGTTTCCATTTTATTTATTCATCATCCCAGTCGACTACACTTGCGGGTGAGCCCGTTCCAGCTTGCTGTGCAGTTTATTCAATGCGCTCAGATAAGCCTTTGCCGAAGCGACAACTATATCCGTATCGGAGCCATGCCCGTTTACGATACGGTCGGATTTCTGTAATCGCACAGTCACTTCACCTTGCGCATCGGTTCCACTGGTAATATTGTTCACCGAGAACAGTTGCAGCTTAGCTTCACTGACCAGCAACGTCTCAATCGCGCGGAAAGTTGCATCCACAGGACCGCTGCCTTGAGACTCGGCACGCATCTCTTTGCCATCATCGGAAATCACGATGCGTGCATATGGCACTTCACCGGTTTCACAATGCACTGTGAGCGATATCAGGCGGTAACGCTCCTGCAGCACCAGCACCTCATCAGAAACCAGCGCTTGCAAGTCTTCATCGAAGATTTCATGTTTCTTATCCGCCAGCTCCTTGAAACGCATGA
Source organism: Nitrosomonas oligotropha (assembly GCA_008015635.1). Lineage (GTDB taxonomy): Bacteria > Pseudomonadota > Gammaproteobacteria > Burkholderiales > Nitrosomonadaceae > Nitrosomonas > Nitrosomonas oligotropha_B. The sequence continues at coordinate 39,647 of SSFX01000023.1, read as the reverse complement.
ACGTATTATTGAGTATTTCTTCGGATTCCAATTCGATTCCCAGCTCCATCAAACGGTTACGGAAAGCATTACGGCCTGAGTGTTTTCCCAGCAATAATTTATTCGCGCCCCACCCGACATCTTCCGCTCGCATGATTTCGTAGGTCTCACGATGCTTCAACACACCATCCTGATGAATGCCGGATTCATGCGCAAAAGCATTGGCGCCCACAATTGCTTTATTGGGCTGCACCGGAAAACCAGTAATACCGGACACCAGTTTACTGGCCGATACGATATGCGTAGTATCGATTTTTGTATCACAGGGGAAATAATCCTGGCGCGTACGCACTGCCATCACGATCTCCTCCAACGCAGCGTTGCCTGCGCGCTCTCCCAAGCCGTTGATCGTACATTCAACTTGGCGCGCGCCATTCATCACAGCGGTCAATGAATTGGCTACAGCCAGCCCTAAGTCATTATGACAATGAACCGAAAAGATCGCTTTATCGGAATTTGGTATGCGTTCACGCAGATTATGAATCAGCTTGCCGAATTGATCGGGCATCGTATAGCCAACCGTGTCCGGAATATTCAATGTCTTTGCACCGGCGTCAATCACCGCTTCCAATATCTGGCAGAGAAAATCAATTTCCGACCGGCCGGCATCTTCCGGAGAAAACTCAACGTTATCGGTATATTGGCGCGCCCATTTCACCGCTTTCACTGCCTGTGTGATCACTTGGTCAGGTGACATGCGCAGCTTTTTCTTCATATGAATCGGCGATGTTGCAATGAACGTATGAATGCGAGCCGATTGTGCGCCTTTCAATGCTTCACCGGCACGTTGAATATCCGCTTCAATCGCCCGCGCCAAACCGCACACGACACTGTCTTTAACCGAATCGGCAACCGCCTTGACTGCCTCAAAATCTCCGTTGGAAGCTGCGGGAAAACCAGCTTCAATGACATCGACGCCCATGCGCTCCAGTTGCCAAGCAATCCGTACCTTCTCTTCTTTCGTCATGGATGCACCAGGACTTTGCTCACCGTCACGTAACGTCGTATCAAAAATAATCAAATGCTCTTGCATTATGCTCTCCACTTGAGGAAGAAAACCTTAATGAATAATAAAACTCGCGATGCGAATTTTATAGGGAAGACAGGGAAATAGGGGGAGAAAATTTTAGCGCGCAAGGCGCAGCAGCAGTTCCGCTAGAACTATCGAAGCCGGAATAAAATGCAATGATTGGGTAAAGTGCTTAGAAAACATGATGGATGGGAATATAAATAGTTTTTCCTTTGGACGCAACAGGTAATCTTCAGGTACCGGGTGTCTCACTATTTTTCTTACTTCTGCCAAACCGCCATAACTTCACAAAATAACCGGAAAATGCATAAACCGCGAATAAAATGAATAAGACCAGCGGTGGATGACTCGGAATCAGAACAAAGAAGAACAGCACCAATAATAGGACTGTAAAAAACGGCACGCGGCGGCGTAAATTAAACTCTTTGCCGCTGTAGTATGGAATATTGCTAACCATCGTCAAACCGGCAAATAAAGTCACGATGGAAGCCAATCCCTTAATGTCGCTCCCTTGCACTTGAAAATCAATCGTTACCCAAACCAATCCCGCAATCAATGCAGCAGCAGCCGGACTGGGCAGACCTTGGAAGAAACGTTTATCGACCACTTCGATGTTGGTATTGAAGCGCGCAAGCCGTAATGCGGCACAAGCGCAATAAATGAATGCAATAATCCAACCCCATTGCCCCATTTCCTTCAATGCCCATTCATACACAATCAATGCCGGTGCGACACCAAAAGAAACCATGTCAGACAAGCTATCGTATTCAGCGCCGAACTCGCTTTGGGTACCCGTCAATCGCGCTACCCTGCCATCCAATCCATCCAGTACCATGGCAATGAATACCGCGATTGCCGAATATTCAAAATTTCCGTTCATCGCCTGCACGATGGCATAAAACCCGGCGAATAATGCAGCCGTCGTAAATAAATTGGGTAACAGATAGATGCCGCGCCGTCTCAGCCGGGCTTTCAATACGGTACGTTCTGGTAGAGAATCAGGCGTCATGAGCGTTTTAATAAAAGGATACGAAACGGAAATATACTCAGCTAAAAATCAATGACAAGAATCACGAGAAACTTGACTCAATACCAGTTATTGATTCAGCAACGCTAGCACAAAAAGTGAAACGCGCGGTTCCTTCAAGCCACCGGTTTAGCTTCTTCGCGAAATTCCGCCAATACGGTCAATGTCGCTGACACCTTATCTCCGATATTGACATTGATTTTAGTATCAAGCGGCAAATATACATCCACTCGCGAACCAAACCTGATAAAGCCGAAACGTTGACCACGCGTCAAATGCTCTCCGGGTGATACGTGACAAAGTATACGTTTGGCAATCAACCCGGCAACTTGCACACACGTCACATCGGCGCCATTATCCGTTTTAATCCATAACGCATTGCGTTCATTCTCCAGCGAAGCCTTGGGTAAATCCGCATTAATGAATTTACCTGGGAAGTACCATTTGTCACGCACTTCTCCATCAACCGGGCTACGGTTGGAATGCACATTAAATACATTCATAAACACGCTGATTTTGAGCGCTTCACGATTCAAATAAGGGTCTTGCGTTTTTTCTACCGCCACAATTCTGCCATCAGCCGGTGCCAATATGGCATTGCGATTCTCCGGCACTTCGCGCGGCGGGTCGCGAAAAAATTGCAGAACAAAAAGAGCAATCACCCAGAACGGGAGCGCCCAAAGCCAACCAATTAATTCTGTTGCGCCAAGCGCAGCGACAAACGCAATCGCAATGTGTAACCAGCCTTCGCGAGCAATGATAGGATGGGGATAATGAGCCATAAAGTTAATTTTTTAGTTTTTACCTTGATCAACCAATTTATTCTTCTTGATCCATGGCATCATGTCGCGCAACTTAGCCCCCACTTGCTCGATTTGATGTTCGGATGCAATACGGCGGCTTGATTTAAGCACCGGTGCGCCAGCCTGATTTTCCAGAATGAACTCGCGCGCATACTCACCAGTTTGAATCTCCCGTAGAATTTTACGCATTTCAGCACGTGTCTCATCCGTAATAATACGTGGTCCGCGTGATACATCACCATATTCCGCATTATTGGAAATTGAGTAACGCATATTGGCGATACCGCCCTCATAAATCAGATCGACAATCAATTTAACTTCATGCAAGCACTCGAAATATGCCATTTCCGGCGCATAACCGGCTTCCACCAGCGTCTCAAAACCAGCTTGAATCAGCGCAGTTAAGCCGCCACATAGCACCACTTGTTCTCCGAACAAGTCTGTTTCGGTTTCTTCGCGGAAACTGGTTTCAATCACACCGCCCCGAGTTCCGCCGTTAGCAGCTGCGTAAGAAAGTGCCAGATCTCGCGCTTTACCGGATTTATCCTGATGCACGGCGATCAGTGATGGCACACCACCACCTTGTAGATAGGTCGAGCGTACCAGATGACCTGGCCCTTTGGGTGCAATCATGATCACATCAAGATCTTCACGTGGCGTCACTTGTCCATAATGCACGCTGAAACCATGCGCAAATGCCACTGTCGCATTTTTCTTCAAGCCGGGCTCGATTTCTCTTTTATATACCGATCCAATTTGTTCATCGGGCAATAAAATCATGACGACATCAGCATCTTTAACGGCTTCAGCAACTTCCATAACCTTCAATCCGGCTTTTTCCGCTTTACCCCAAGATAACCCGCCTTTACGCAGACCGACAGTTACTTTCACACCGGATTCACTCAAATTGTTAGCATGCGCGTGACCTTGCGAGCCATAACCCAATATCGTTACTTTTTTCCCCTTAATCAGAGATAGATCTGCGTCTTTGTCGTAATAAACTTTCATTATTTTCCTTTTAAACAAAAATAGGATAGAAACAGGCGGGTAATAGAGAGAATACTATTTTAGCGAATGAATCACTCTGGATTGCCAGCCTAAAAACCGGGATTAATCAGTAAGTGCGGATTATACCTTTAAAATCCATTCTCCGCGCCCTATGCCGGAAGCGCCGGTACGTACTGTTTCCAGAACCGCGCTGCGCTCGATTGCTTCAAGAAACGCATCCAGTTTCGAACTGGTACCCGTTAACTCAATGGTATAAGACTTATCTGTAACGTCGATGATAGAACCACGGAAAATTTCAGCCAGCCGTTTGATTTCTTCACGATCCGGACCTGCCGCACGAACTTTGACCAGCATCAACTCGCGTTCGATATGACTGCCGTCATTCAAATCGATGATTTTTACCACTTCAATCAGTTTGTTCAACTGCTTGGTCACTTGCTCCACAACTTCATCCGATCCAATTGTTACCAGTGTCATCCGCGACAATGTGGGATCCTCAGTAGGTGCAACTGAAAGTGACTCAATATTATAGCCGCGAGCCGAGAACAGACCTGCTACACGAGACAAAGCACCCGCCTCATTTTCCATCAATAAAGAAATAATATGTCGCATTTATTTTCTACACCAGAATCATTTCAGAAAGACCTTTGCCACCCGGCACCATGGGGAACACGTTTTCGGTCTGATCGGTAATAAAGTCCATGAACACCAGCTGATCTTTCAGTTTGAATGCTTCTTTCAACGCATCTTCCACATCTTCCGGTTTTTCGATTTTCATCCCGACATGCCCATAACTTTCAGCCAGCTTGACAAAGTCTGGCAGCGCATTCATGTAGGATTCCGCATAGCGGTTACCGTGGAAAAACTCCTGCCACTGCCTGACCATGCCCATATAGCGATTATTCAAATTAATGATTTTCAGCGGCAGTTTGTATTGCTTGCAAGTTGATAATTCCTGTATACACATCTGGATACTCGCTTCGCCGGTAATACACGCTACCTTCCCTTTCGGATTGGCAAGCTGAACCCCCATGGCGGCAGGCATGCCAAATCCCATTGTGCCCAATCCGCCGGAATTGATCCAACGCCGCGGTTTATCGAATTTATAAAACTGCGCTGCCCACATCTGATGCTGCCCGACATCCGACGTAATAAATGCATCGCCCTTGGTAACATTGAACAGTTTCTCAATCACCATCTGCGGTTTGATTATTTTGCTGCTCCGGTCAAATTTCAAACAGTCCCGCTCACGCCACAGTTCGATCTGTTTCCACCACTCTTTCAACGCGGTTTGATCCGGCTTTTCTTTCTCGGCTTTGAGTAGCTTGATCAGCTCTTTCAATACGTCCAGAACATCGCCTACAATCGGCACATCCACTTTGACGCGTTTTGAAATAGAAGACGGATCAATATCGATATGAATGATCTTTCTGTTTTCGTTGAAAAAGTGCTTCGGATTCCCGATCACACGGTCGTCAAAACGGGCACCCACGGCTATCAGAACATCACAATACTGCATCGCCATGTTCGCTTCATACGTGCCATGCATGCCCAGCATACCCAGCGATTGCTTATCGGTTGCAGGATATCCGCCCAATCCCATCAGCGTATTGGTGCACGGAAAATTCAGCATTTGCGTCAATTCGGTCAACTGCGGCGCAGCATCGCTTAGTATCACCCCACCACCCGCATACACCATCGGGCGCTTGGCGCTGAGAATCAATTCCGCAGCTTTCTTAATTTGCCGTGAATGCCCTTTGGTCACGGGATTATAGGAACGCATGCTGATCTTATCCGGGTATACGAACTTAGTTTTTTGCTGTGAGATGTCTTTGGGTATATCCACCAGCACGGGACCAGGACGTCCGGTTGAAGCGATATAAAAAGCTTTCTTGATAGTCAGTGCCAGTTCGGTGATATCTTTCACCAGAAAGTTATGTTTGACGCATGGGCGCGTGATACCCACAGTGTCAACTTCCTGAAATGCATCGAGACCAATAGCGCTGGTAGGTACTTGTCCGCTGATTATCACCATTGGAATCGAGTCCATATAGGCCGTGGCAATACCGGTTACCGCATTGGTAACACCCGGACCTGATGTTACCAGCGCCACGCCCACTTTATTACTGGAGCGCGCATAGCCATCGGCGGCATGTATCGCAGCCTGTTCATGGCGCACTAAAATGTGCCGGACTTTATCCTGCTTGAACAATTCATCATAAATAAATAACACCGCACCGCCAGGATAGCCGAAAATACACTGCACTCCTTCTTCCTGCAGACAACGTATCGTAATTTCAGCACCGGTTAATTCCACGCTCATGCTTTCTGCATCCCAATATCAATTTCAACAAGTTATAAAAAAATTCTAATTATCATCGCATCGTCAAATTCCTGTCCCGCCGACAGTCAATCCATCGATGCGCAATGTCGGCTGCCCGACACCTACCGGCACACTCTGACCTTCTTTCCCGCAAGTCCCGACCCCCGGATCCAGCAGCATATCGTTGCCAATCATGGAAACCCGGGTCAATACATCAGGCCCGTTACCGATTAAGGTCGCTCCTTTAACCGGATAGGTGATTTTACCATCTTCAATCATATAGGCTTCAGCAGCTGAAAAAACAAATTTCCCGCTGGTGATATCAACCTGACCGCCGCCAAAGTTTGCCGCGTACAAACCATGCTTCACCGAGGCGATAATTTCCGCCGGATCTTTGTCACCGTTCAACATATACGTATTCGTCATGCGCGGCATAGGAATATGCGCGAACGATTCACGCCGGCCATTGCCGGTTACCGGCAAATCCATCAAGCGGGCGTTCAGGCTATCCTGCAGGTAGCCCCTCAGTATGCCATCTTCTATCAATACAGTACATTGTGTCGGATTACCTTCGTCATCGATATTTAACGACCCGCGCCGCCGTGGAATCGTTCCGTCGTCGACAACCGTAACACCGGGAGCGGCAACGCGTTGACCGACACGCCCTGAGAAAGCCGAGCTGCCTTTACGGTTGAAATCTCCCTCCAATCCATGACCGATTGCTTCATGTAACAAAATCCCAGGCCAGCCGCTTCCTAAAACCACTGTCATCGTGCCAGCCGGGGCTGGGCGGGCATCCAGGTTGACTGTGGCTTGGTGGACAGCTTTTTTTGCATAATCGTGCAAAATCTCATCGGTAAAATAAGCATAACTGAAGCGTCCGCCACCACCCGCCACTCCCTGTTCACGGCGGCCGTTCTCTTCCGCGATCACTTGCACTGATAAACGAACCAGCGGCCTTACATCGGCTGCAACCAAACCATCACTGCGAGTCACCAGGATCACTTCATACTCGCCAGCGAGTGATGCCACCACTTGCGTCACACGCCGGTCAAGCTGCCGGGTAATGCGCTCCAATCTTTCCAGCAGCGCTACCTTATCCGCATCCTTAAGGCTCGCTATCGGATCTTCGGGTAAATAAAGCTGTGATCGCTGATCTATTGCATTACGTTTCACAATTTGAGCTGACTGAATATTGCCTTGATTGGCAATCGCCCGTGTTGCTTGAGCGGCTGATACCAATGCCGGCATGCTGATATCGTCGGAATAAGCAAATCCGGTTTTTTCTCCACAGACCGCACGGACACCGACACCTTGCTCAATATTGAAGCTACCCGATTTAACAATACCTTCTTCCAGCATCCAGCCTTCGGAGCGGCTATACTGAAAATAAAGATCAGCATAATCGATTTTATGCGTCAGTATCTGTCCTAATACGTGTTGCAATCCGCTTGTATCGATATCATAAGGCGACAACAAGCAGCGATCGGCAATCGCAAGAAAATCCTTTGATTCTGTTATATATTCTGTTGTCATTTATGCTTTTCTATCAATCGCTTTGATCAACATAGCTGTAAAATCCGGTGATCTAACGCGGGTAAATTAGTGCGCAAGCTGGTTTGATACTCCGGATCGATTGCCGCAACCACGGCTCCGGAACCGCGCGGCAACCGTTCCATGACACCCCCCCAAGGATCAACGATCATGCTATCGCCGTTGGTTTCACGCCCATTGACATGGTATCCGCCTTGTCCGGGCGCAATCACGTAAGCCATATTTTCAACCGCGCGCGCGCGCACCAGCACTTCCCAGTGCGCTTTTCCGGTAATCGCCGTAAACGCCGCGGGCGCCAAAATAATATCAACATTATTCATCAGGCGGAATAATTCCGGAAACCGCAGATCGTAACATATCGACAAACCGATACGGCCAAAGGGTGAATCGACCGTCACCACTTTGTTTCCCGCCATAATAGTTTTCTCCTCGGCGTAATGTTCATGACCGAGTTGCAGACCAAACAGATGAATCTTATCGTAGCGCGCGACCTGTTCGCCGTTATCCGCGTAAACCAAACAGCTATTATAGACTTTATCCGGTTCGGATGACGCCAGCGGCACTGATCCACCCACCAACCAAATCCCCAGCCGTTTTGCCGTATCACTGAGAAATTTCTGAATTTGTCCGTCGCCCGGTTGCTCCCGGACCGCTAGCTTATCAGTATCTTTCATTCCCATGATGCAAAAATACTCCGGCAATACTACCAGTTCCGCTTTCTGAGAAGCGGCATCTTCAATCAAGCGCGCAGCTTCTTCCAGATTAGCGGATACGCTCGGACCCGAAGCCATTTGAATGGCGGCAACACGAAAGCCTTTATGTTTTTTGTTTTCCATCATTGCTTGTTGCTGTTTAGTGGTATTGTTTAACATAGTTGTTCGACTGTTCTGATCGTTAGAATGAATCAGCCAATAATCAACACCGTGAGCAAATCCCTTTTTAAATTACGTTATCATTAAGTGATTTTCTTTTTATTAACTATCTTATAGAAAATAAAGATCTCCGCTACAGGGTTGATTCTAGCATTTACTCTGATAACGTTCTATTTTGATTTATGCTTAATCTGAAATGCTTTGCTATTCTATAGCCTTTACCGCCCGATTATGCCCATAACCGCTCCCCCATCCGCTGCAACTCTCGCCGCCGCATTACCTTTCAGCCGCTATGCACAACGCATCTTGGATAGTGAGCCGATGCGAAAGATCGCGCTGCAGGAAACGCTGCACCTGCCCTTCCGCAGAGAGGAGATGCAGACTTTTCTTAATTCGCAAGCTGGCAAAACTACCCATGAAGAAGCTTTGCATCAGGCTCTGCGTGATCTGCGCAAACAAGTCATGCTGCGGCTCGCCGTGCGCGACATCAGTGGCCAAGCCGATTTGTTTGAAGTAATGTCCAGCATGACCGATCTCGCCGAAGTCACGATCAATTTCGCCTTACAACACCATGAAATCTGGCTGACGCAATCAGATCGCTTCGGATTCCCGAGGGGGGAAAACAGCAACGCCATTCAGCATTTGCTGGTGGTAGCCATGGGCAAATTGGGCGGCGGTGAACTGAATGTATCATCGGATGTTGATTTGATTTTTGTTTATCCCGAAGATGGCGTGACCGATGGCGCCAAGCCGATTTCAAACCATGAATTTTTTGCCCGCCTGGGACGCAAGCTAATCGCCAGTCTCAATGATTTGACCATCGATGGTTATGTATTCCGGGTTGACATGCGGTTACGCCCTCATGGCGAAAACAGCCCTTTAGCGATCAGTTTTTCCATGCTGGAAGAATATTTCATCAAGCATGGACGAGAATGGGAGCGCCATGCCTGGATCAAAGGCCGGGTGATCGCCAATCACACCGGCACAGAGGCCGAGTCGATTTTGATGGAAAAAATTGTCCGGCCTTTTGTGTTCCGCAAATATCTGGATTTCAGCGCGTACGAATCGATGCGCCGCTTGCATGCGCAATTGCGCAAGGAGGTCGAGCGCCGCGAAATGCACGACAACATTAAACTGGGGCCGGGCGGCATTCGTGAAATCGAATTTATCACGCAAGTTTTTCAGTTGATTCGCGGCGGCCGCGATGTGGATTTGTGTATCCGCCCAACGCTCAGTGTTTTGCAGCGGCTGCGAAAAAAACAGCAACTCCCGATGGAGACCGTGACGGAACTTATCGATGCTTATCTGTTTCTGCGCAAATTGGAACATCGCCTGCAATATCTCGACGATCAGCAAACACAAACGCTGCCGCTGAATGTGGACGACCAAACGCTGATTGCCACCGCCATGGGATTTCCCAATTATGCAGCTTTCATGGAGCAACTCGATATTCACCGGAATGACGTAACGCGTCACTTTGAGCTCATTTTTGCCACTCCACGGAAGTCATCCGCGCACGATACGCTGGCCAATTTGTGGCAAGCTGAAACACAAGACGTTTCGCAAACCGAAGCCGCCACCATGCAACTAAGCACACTCGGATTTAGTAATCCGGTCAAAATTTCGGAACGGCTGCGGTTGTTTTATCAGGGCAGTTTTTATCAGCAACTACCTGAAACCAACCGTGAGCAAATCAATACCTTAATTCCGCTGTTGATTGAAGCAGTGGCCGGGCTACCTCCGGTTGAGGCCACGCTGGAGCGTATGCTGCAGCTGATGGAAAAAATCAGCCCGCAAACATCGTATCTGGCGCTGCTGCTCGAACATCCGCACACGCTGCATCGCGTAGCGGAACTCGCCAGCATCAGCCAGTGGGCAAGCGATTATCTCGGACGGCACCCTATTCTGCTGGACGAATTACTGCGGCAGGAATCGCCACACCCCGTCCCCGATTGGAACGCACTCCACGATGAGCTTGTCTATCAACTCAATCATGTCAACAACCCCAAGGATGACGTCATCGAGTGGCAAATGGACGTTTTACGTCACTTTCAACACGCTCAGGTATTCCGCCTGCTGGTCACCGACCTAGAAGGTTCATTGCTGCTCGAAACGCTCAGTGATCATCTGACTGCGTTAGCTGATCTGATGCTGGATACCGTGCTGAATTTAGCCTGGTCCGGCCTGAAGAGACGTCACCGGGCAGAACCCGCGTTTGCGATCATCGGTTATGGCAAGTTGGGCGGCAAAGAACTCGGTTATGCTTCCGACCTCGATCTGATTTTTCTTTATGAGGACGATCATCCCGATGCCGCGGAAATCTATACCAAGCTTGGACAAGGTATCAATGCCTGGCTCACGCGCCATACATCGGCGGGCCTATTGTACGAAACGGATCTGCGCTTGCGCCCTAATGGTGTTTCTGGATTATTGGTCAGCTCGATAGAAGCTTTTGCGCAATACCAGCGCGAACAAGCTTGGGTATGGGAGCACCAGGCACTGACCCGGGCCCGTTTCGTCGCGGGCGATCAGCAAGTGGGTGCAGCATTTGAACATACGCGCAAGGAAATTCTGTGCAAACCGCGCAATCTTGGCGAACTCAAGCAGGAAATCCTAAAAATGCGCGAGAAAATGCTTGATGTCCATCCCAATCCAACCGCGCTGTTCGACATCAAACACGACCGCGGCGGTATTATCGATGTGGAATTCATCGTGCAGTATCTGGTATTGGGTTATTCTTCCCGATACCCTCAATTAACAGGCAATATCGGCAATATCGCACTACTGAAACTCGCTGGTGAACTAGGACTGATTTCCCAGGGTACAGCTGATAAAGTACGCTCCGCATACCGGGAATTCCGGCGCATTCAACACCGCTTACGGTTGAATGGCGATGTAGACATGACCGGTAATGCGCCCATCGATGGGCAAACACAGAAATTCACTCGAGTGGAAGGTGGCCATTTGAAAGATGATCGCATGGCGGTGTTGGCGTTATGGGAGGAAGTATTTGGCAATCAACAAAATGAATTCTGATCCCTGTAAAATCTATACAGAGCGAGAGACATTCCTTGATCCTCGAAACAATCTCAAGTATCAAATACAATCTGATAAATTAACAAAGATAAAATAACAAAATTTTCAGAATTAAAATTCTGGCATAGTTTCTGCTATTGACACTACACACACTTGGTGTGCCTTACTCAACCCAAAGGAGAACAACAAATGCAACAAGCACAAAAAGGTTTTACTCTGATTGAATTAATGATCGTTGTCGCTATTATTGGTATTCTGGCTGCGGTAGCAGTGCCTGCTTATCAGAACTATACTGTGAAAGCGCGCTTTTCAGAGGTTGTTACTGCAGGATCACCATATAAATTAGCATTGGATGTATGCGCACAAAATGGGAGCTGCTCTAACGCTGGCAGCTTTACAGCAATCTCAATCGCTGCTGGAGTACCTGATGCAGCTGGAATTGCTGCTGGTCTCCCGGGAATTGCGTCTAGTGGAACTGTATTTAACCCCGCAGGCGTAGCTCTTACAGTTGCAGGCGCTGTTGCCACGTTGACACTTACACCTAATGCGGTTAATGGAGTAGCTGCTACTGACACATATCAACTTACTGGAACAATGGGTGCCGATGGAAAAATTGCATGGGTAAAAGGTGGTGGTTGTTTAACTCGTGCTGCAGGCGCCATTTGCTAATAGACAAAAAGTATTTTCATAACTTGAAGGCGCAATATCCAAAAGGTATTGCGCCTTTAGACTTTTTCTCACATTAATACCATAACTCGCGTAGGACGGATAAGCAAAACGCCATTCGTCAATCACAGTTGAACCAGACGCATCCCATTCGCGGGGTATTTTATTTTTTAAAGTAAAAAGGGGAAAATGTCTTATCATTAAGATGTAGCATCTATACTGATTTCAACAGCTGATGCTGAAGAAGTGGTGGCAATATCTTAACCTTAACTCAGACAAGCAATGAAATACCAACCTTCTTTTTTCAGGTGACAGAACAAACCGCCTCACGTCAGAAAGTAACCATTTTGTGACATACGCACAATTACACAATAGTATTAACCTCGTGTATTAATATCGGATCAACTTACTTGATGCACACCACTCGCACCTGATGAATATCCGTAATTCCTTGTAGTACCTTTTCGATTCCATCTTGTTTCAATGTTCGCATACCATCGCTCAACGCAGTAACTAACATATCCGCCACGCGAGCACGTTCCTGCACGTTCTTTTTCAGTGCATCGGTGGCTGTCATCAATTCATGTAACCCCACCCGCCCAGAATAACCGGTACCAACGCAATCATCACAACCGGCAGCCTTATACAAAGTAATTTGCCCTTGATCGCCTCCATATTGTTGGATCCATTGTTCGCGTATTTCACGAAGTGCAGCATCGGGATCGGCTTTGAAACGGTCGATATTTTTGAGCTCGGCGCAATACTCGGCTAATAATGTATCGACTTCATGTTCGCTGGCTAAATACGATTCTTTACAATTCTTACATAAGCGCTTCGCTAACCGTTGCGCCAATACGCCAAGCAAAGCATCGGAAAAGTTGAACGGATCCATGCCCATATCCAGTAGCCGAATGACCGATTCTGGTGCGCTGTTGGTATGCAATGTCGCAAAAACCAAGTGGCCAGTTAGTGAAGCTTCGATACCGATACTAGTGGTTTCCTTGTCACGCATCTCACCCACCATGATGATATCCGGATCGGCCCGCAGAAAAGAACGCATGATGGCTGGAAAGGTTAATCCCGCTTTGACGTTGATTTGTACCTGACGCAACCCTCTTTGCGTGATCTCAACCGGATCTTCCGCAGTCCAAATTTTGGTATCGTCGCGATTGAGATATTTCAATACCGAATGCAGCGTGGTAGTTTTACCTGAGCCTGTCGGGCCGCATACAAAAAACAGTCCGTACGGTTTGCTGATAATTTTCTTCAATTCTTCCAGATTGTGCTCGGTAAAACCCATTTTCTCCAGCGGAATGGGCTCACCGGCAGCCAGAATACGCATCACAACATCCTCCAAACCACCGGCTGAAGGAATGGTCGCAACACGCAATTCGATATCCAGCGGCGCAAATTTCCTAAACTTAATCTTGCCATCCTGCGGTTTGCGCTTTTCGGAGATATCCATATCGCACATAATTTTTATACGTGTGATCATAGAATTACGATAACCTGCCGGAACCTCGATATAAGGCATCAGCGAACCATCCTTACGGAAGCGTACTTTGGTTTTCTCTTTCCCTGAGTAGGGTTCGATATGAATATCCGACACCCCCATTTTATAGGCATCGATAATGATTTTATTGACGAGCTTGACCAGCTCATTATCAGTCGCCGCGGAAGATTCCTCTATTTCGCCCGCTGTCTCTTCGACATCTTCAGCCCCAAGATTGGTAAGCATTTCATTAATGTCACCGGCACCAATCTCATCCTGGCTGCTACCATAAAATTGTTCGACCGTAGCATTAAATTCTCTTTGCGTAGTAACCGTGTAAATGATCTTATGCTTGGGAAAAATGGTATTGGCAATACGCTGCGACTTAATCCGTTCAGGATCCAGCGTTAGTAGTATCAGGCCATCTTTGGTTTCATCAATCGGCAGTAAGGCATTGCTCTCAACATAATCTTTTTTTAAATTCTTAAGCAGATCAGCCGGTTTAATCCTATCCGCTCTAAAAGGCTCGTACTTAACCTGAAAAAAACAAGCCAATGCCTTGCCGATAAGCGGCAAACTCATGCGGAATTCGTCAACCAGCACATCTTCCAGATCGCAGCCTTTTTTCCGCGCCGAGCGTGTGGCCAGTTCCAGTTCAGGGGCGGAAATAATTGCATCGAGAATCAGATAATCATATTTCGACTTCAGCAATTGCGAAGGCTTCTGGCGCTGCTTAAAAGCAATGGCAAGAACCCGGCAAATTTCCACGACCCCTTCCATGATCACGGTGGTGAATGATTCATTCGATCTATTATTAATCACCTGAACCACGCCCATCAATTCCCGGCTATCTGCATTCAGAATCGGCACCGCCAGCATCTGTTTGGTTCGATAACCCGTGCGTTTATCCACCTCGTTGGAAAAAACCAGTAGCGGATTAAATTTTTTTAACTCACTTTTATCGTATACATCCGCAATATTGACCACTTTCTTTTGTAAAGCGGCAAGACCGATAATACTGTTTTCCGTTACCGGCAGTTTCAAATCCTGAAAAGAATCAAATCCAGTTTTAACCCTCGAAACAAAAGAAGATTTATCTTCATTCAGTGAGTAAATGGTAAACCGGTCCGCGTTGAGCAATGCGCAAATATCCTTGCTAGTTTCCAGCATGATTTCTTCAACACCATTCGCAGCGTATATCTTGTTGATAATGACCTGCAGATTTTTGGAAAATGCCGATTCGTTATTGTTATCTACATTATTCTTTTGTGGTTGAATCATCGCGACTGTACTCATAGCCTCACTTCCTAAAATTCGAATAATTGATTGTTCTCAAGGCGGCGCGGATTATAATTTCTAATGCACTGATCTATTTCTTCCATGATGACATCGGCTTCACCGGGTTTCAGGTGCGTAATAAATATTTCCACGTTCCGTTCCAATTTCTCTAAATCTTCCGCCAGCAAGCTGGGGCAAAAATGCCGTGATCTGATCGCGATATCCCTGTTCTGATTGCAAAAGGCGCATTCAATGATCAAATACTGCAAATTTACAATCTTATTAACGGCTACCCAGAAGGCATCATTAGTAGTTGTATCACCGGAAAACACAAGACTGGCTAACCCTGAGTCCAACCGAAAGCCGATTGTAGGAACGGCGTGATGGGCGGGCAGTGGCGTAATCGCACGGCCATCGAGAAAAATGGTATCTCCCAACGACAATGTTTCGTAACGCATATAAGGGGAAATGTCATTGGGAATTTTTGTAAAATCTGGCCACAGGTGCCAGTTAAACAAATGCTCCCGCAATGTATCCAGCGTGGGCTGAATGGCATGAATTGTTATCGGTTTGTTGCGGATAGAACCGACGGTATCCACCAGAAACGGAATAGATGCAACATGATCCAAGTGTGCATGCGTAACAAGAATATGATCAATTTTGATCATCTCGGACAAACTCAAATTACCCACACCTGTTCCCGCGTCGATCAGCACATCGTCGTCCAGCAACATCGCAGTGGTTTGTTCGCCGCTCCCTATCCCTCCGCTACACCCCAAGATCCTTAACTTCAAAAGACTCGCCCCGGAGATTCATTACTTAATCAATAACACGGGGGTTTTTGCCAATTGCATCACTTTGCTGGTTACCGAACCCAGCAACAAACCTTGGATACCGCCCGCTCCGCGCGGCCCCATCACAATCTGATCATATTGCTTCTCACTAGCAAACCGGACGATCATTTCGGCCGGATCACCCACCACAATATGATATTGATAAGCAATACCCGCCTGATCGAGCAAAGCGCGCGTACTTTGCAATTCTTTCTGGCCTTCCTCTTGGTGATATTGCTTAATATCCGTCTGGTTAATGAACAGTGCCACATTGCCGCGCAGCGGATATTGCACATTCAGCAAATGCAGTTCCGGTTTTTCTTTATACCAGCCCAATAAAGCAATAAAGCCGGTTACTGCCTTATTGGCATAATCAGAACCATCGACAGGTAATAAAATTTTTAGCATGATCAGTCTCTCAAACTTTTATACGTGAATGACTATTTGGGAATTTTTTCATCGGCCAAATCTTCCAACGGACGGGGTTTAACCGGTTTTCGGGCCGCCAGCAGCTTGCCGGCCGCAATAACCAAAAGCGCTACAGAAGCCGGCGCAATCCACTGAAGATACTTCGCCTGCGTACTGACCCATTCCTTGGTAACGACATCGGTAACCGCCATATCACCAGCAATCCATCCCAACAATCCCGCGCCAATCGCGATCGTAACCGGATATCGATCCATAACCTTCATCACCATTTGACTGCCCCATACGATGATCGGCACGCTGACGATCAAGCCGAAAATGACCAAACCGATGTCATCCTTGGCCGCACCTGCGATGGCGATGACATTGTCCAGACTCATCACTGCATCCGCCACGATAATTGTTTTAATCGCACCGACTAACGTCGTGCTGGCATCGATTTCATGCGCGCCCTCCGGCTCCGGTTGCAGCAATTTAACACCGATCCAAACCAGCAAAGCCGCGCCTACAATCTTTAAATAAGGCATGGTCAACAGACTCAAGGCAAAAAAGATCAGCACCACGCGCAATACGATCGCGCCGAACACACCCCAGAAAATACCCAATTTACGCTGTTGCTCGGGCAAGCGCCGGCAAGCCAGCGCGATCACAACGGCATTATCGCCACCAAGCACAATATCAATCGCAATGATTTGTAAGACAGCAAGCCAAAATTGCGGACTATCAAAAGCCATTTATTTTTCCTGACAAAATTTTAATGCAATAAAAAACGTGACGACCGTATGCGCTATACCTTCTCTTGAACCCCAATAAACTTCAATAGTTCATTTTTCTGTTGCATAGTATCGTTGTAACCCAACTCGATTAAATCCCGGCAGAAAGGCACTTCAAATAATACGTAGCTGAGCAAAGTCGAACCATTCGGCCCCATGGCGCCGATGGCACGGTATAGATACCGCATGATCCACGGCAGTGTATGCGCATATTTCTGGGCAATTTCGTTGATTCCCTCGCTCGGGGCAATCATCATTGCTTCGATGGGGCGTAGCGATATGTTATTCGCTTCAAACGCCTCAGGCGGAATCAGTTTCAGTGTTTCATTAATGCGCAGCAAACGCTCCAGATCCACATCCAGGCTGTCAACAAAGATACTGTTCAATGCATGTCCGGCAATCTGTGCAAAAGGCGGATAACCCGATGCGCTGATACGTTTGGGCTCGTCGGTTACCGGCTTACGCACGCCGATAATCAATACCTTATCAGCGCCCAGATGAAGCGCCGGACTGATCGGCGCCAGCTGCCGCATGGAGCCATCACCAAAAAACTCACGATTCAATTTCACGGCAGGAAAAATAAACGGTATCGATGAAGAAGCCATCAAATGTTCAACCCCAATTTCGACCGGAAGACCCAGTCTTTGCGCCCGTTTCCACGGCAACACTTCTCGTGCCGCTTGATAAAAAGTAACCGATTGCCCTGATGTATATCCCCAGGCAGTCAATCCCAGTGCATGCAGCGAGCCGGAGCGGATACAGTGTTGAATGGTGCGGAAAGAAAAACGGTTTTTCAGCAAAGCTTCCAGTGGTGCATTATCCAGCAGGGAAATGGGATTATGCTGGCCGTATTCACTCGATACCAAGGAGAGCATACAGCGCAAAGTGTTATGAATAACACCCATGAGATCCGACCGGTAAATCTGATCGACATGAAAATTCGACCATACTTCTTCCAGCCGTTCGACACCTTCGGCAAAATTGTGGGCGGAAACGGCAATACTGGCAGCATTGATAGCACCCGCGGAGGTGCCGCAAATAATCGGAAACGGGTTACGCGTCTTATCAGGTAATAATTCGGCGATTGCGCGCAACACACCCACTTGATAGGCGGCGCGCGCTCCACCACCGGTCAGAACAAGTCCAACCTTCGGTACGGCTAATGCTTTTTTCTGTTCATACACGAACTGCAAACTCTGACTTCACCCTCTCCAGCGCATCCCGTAAGGTTTCTTCTGGTAAATTGTTTAACGAACTGGACAGGATTTTGGCTGCTTGGCAGACCGAATCCGGCAATAACGCACTGTCCATCTTGGCTACAAACATAGCCGCGGCGCCAGTCGCATCCAGCAGGCTTTGACGCTCATTCATCAATATTTCCATTTCTTCGCGCAACATGGAAACTTCTTGTTCTCTCAGGATAGTATTAGGCATATGATATTCCTTTTAACATTGATACAGTAGATAGCCTGTCGAGCAATATAGCAGAACTATAATTCATTTAAGACCTGAACTCTGTGATCTTTGCCACTCTTTTCTATCTTTCTTAAACCCAATTAATTATCGGCATTTGTACCCATATCATGAACCATCATTCACCTGCGGCGCTTTACCCTGAAATTCAACCCAACCGGCAAGGCACATTAGCCTTGGATAACATCCACACCATGTACTGGGAGGAATCCGGCAATCCCTCCGGCACACCGGTGGTATTTCTTCATGGCGGCCCCGGCGCGGGATCGACACCGGCGCACCGGCGCTTCTTCGATCCGGCATATTACCGCATAGTCATATACGATCAAAGGGGCGCGGGGCGTTCAACACCGCTGGGTGAAACACAAGACAACACAACACCGCATCTGATCAACGACTTGGAATCACTGCGCCAACATCTAGGCATTGACCGCTGGCTGGTATTTGGCGGCTCGTGGGGCAGCACGCTGGCACTGGCGTATGGCGAAGCGCATCCGGAACGTTGTCTGGGATTCATATTGCGCGGCATTTTTCTCTGCCGCAAGCAGGAAATCGATTGGTTTCTGTATGGATTGCGCAATTTGTTCCCGGAAGCCTGGCGTGAATTGGTTGCACCGCTATCCGATGCGGAGCGCAACGATATACTCTCCGCTTACCATCAACGCCTGATGAACCCGGATCCGGCTATCCACATGCCTGCGGCACGCACCTGGAGTACCTATGAAGGCTCGTGCTCAACATTATTGCCCAATCCGGCGACAGTCCGCTACTTTGCCAGCGATACCGTGGCGCTTGGGCTGGCGCGCATGGAAGCGCATTACTTCATGCACAATATCTTCCTGCCGGAAAATTCGTTACTGAATAACGTGCACAAACTGCACAACATCCCCGCCACCATCGTGCAAGGCCGCTACGACGCCGTGTGCCCGATCGTCAGCGCGGACGATCTGCACCACGCCTGGCCGCAAGCGGAGTACATCATTATCGACGACGCCGGGCATTCGGTGTGGGAACCGGGCATACAAGCCGCGCTCATCCGCGCCACCGATCGCTTCAAAACCCGCAACCCGTAACGCGCAATCTATCCGCTCCTTACATTCCCGGCATAAGCGCTGACCTCCATCATCCACGCGATGCCGAGATGCACCGCCAGCCCACCAGCGATGGAGCGGGTTTGATACGCGACGACGCCCAAAATCAAACCACCGAAGAAGGAAGAAATGCACTCGAGCAGCGGTTTGCCGAAATGGACGCTGCAATAAAAAACCGCCATCGGCAGAATCGCCGCCGGTCCGGCATAGCGGGCAAACGCAAAAATCAGGAAACCGCGGAAGAACAGCTCGATCGTGACGAAATCAATGCCGTAACTGACTTCGTACAACAACTGAAACCAGCCGAAATGCTCCGTGTGCGGCGCGATGAAAGCGATCTGCTTTAAGCGCGGATACGCCGCGAGAAAATCCGGCTGCGTCCCGGCATACGCAATCAGCGGCACCATCATCAGCAGCATCAAACCGTACGGCCGCCAACGCACATTGCGCACCGTCAGCCCCCAAAAACCCGGTTGTTCAGGAAACCACCGCTGTAACACGATCAACGGCGCCAGCACGACCAGCAACTTAAAAGGCAGCGTCGTGACGATCGTCCAATAACTCCCCCACACCCCAGCGATTTGATTTTCCAATGGATTGGCCACACTCGCTTTAACCGCAAACAAAGCCGGTGCAATCAGCAGCAGCAACCAAAATAGCGGCGTAGTCACGATCAAATGTCTGCGGAATACCACGGCAAAACCATACGGAATGACAAACGCGCTGCAATACACCAAAAACAGTGCAGCACACTGATGCCAGCGCGAATCCAGCCCTTTGATCATGCCGCTTTCAATGCCCAGCGTATAGTTCAGCGTGATCAAAATCCCCGCCCACACCGTGCAGAACAGCAACAGCCCTTTGTCCAGCAAAGACCCGCACTCGCGCAAACGGATAAAAACAGCCGTCATCGGGAAAGGAGAAGCAAGCCGGGCGGCAACACGCTCAAGGCTTTGCCGCTTCCGCTGAAGGCTCATCCCGGCCGGATGAAACCAGTTGCAGCATTCCTTCCAACGCACCGATCCATTGCTGCTTTTCATGATCCAACCGATTCTCGCGTTGCAGCCGATATAAAATATCCAACGCATCCGTCCACAATTCTTTCTGCCGCTCTATCTGAATCTGCGACAACTTGACATAGCTCACCACCAGATCAGTTTGCCACTCCACCACAACCGGATCCAATTCCGCCAGTCTCTTGGCGATGGCAAGACCGTCCTGATACGGCTTCAGCGCCGCCGCGTTATCGCCGCTTTTCAGATACATGTCCCCGACTTTGCTATGACTGACCGACAAGTTGCGCTGCCATTCCGTGTGGTTCGGGTCGAGTTCCGCCAGTCTCTTGCGTATCGCTAGCGATTCTTGATACACCTTCAGCGCCGCTACGATGTCGCCACTTTCCAGATGCATGTCCCCGACTCGCTCATAGCTTATCGACAGGTCACGTTGCCACTCCATTTGCTTCGGGTCGAGTTCAGTCAGTCTCTTGGCGATGGCAAGACCATCCTGATACGCCTTCAATGCCGCCACGTTGTCGCCACTTCTCTCATGCACGTCACCGATCCTGTTATAACTCACCGACAGGTCGCGCTGCCACTCCGTGTGCTTTGGGTCGAGTTCCGCCAGTTTCTTGGCGATGGTAAGGCTATCCTGATACGCCTTTAGCGCCACCACGTTGTCGCCGCTTTTCAGATGCATGCCC
The DNA here is from genome assembly GCA_008015635.1 of Nitrosomonas oligotropha. Lineage (GTDB taxonomy): Bacteria > Pseudomonadota > Gammaproteobacteria > Burkholderiales > Nitrosomonadaceae > Nitrosomonas > Nitrosomonas oligotropha_B. The sequence continues at coordinate 18,221 of SSFX01000023.1, read as the reverse complement.
CCGACTTTCTCATAACTCACCGACAGATCACGCTGCCACTCCGTGTGGTTCGGATCGAGTTCCGCCAGTCTCTTCGCGATGGCGAGACCATCCTGATACGCCTTCAGCGCCGCCGCGTTGTCGCCACTTTTCTCATGCACGCCGCCGATCCTGCTATAACTCACCGACAGGTCGCGCTGCCACTCCGTGTGCTTTGAGTCGAGCTCCACCAGTCTCTTCGCGATGGCAAGACCATCCTGATATGCCTTCAGCGCCACCACGTTGTCGCCGCTTTTCACATACATGTCGCCAACTTTGGTATGACTCACTAACAGGTCGCATTGCCACTCCGCCTGCTTTGGGTCCAGTTCCGCCAGTTTCTTGTGGATCGCCAGCGATTCCTGATATGCCTTTAGCGCTGCGGCGTTATTGCCGGTTTTCTCATGCATGTTGCCTACCCGATCATAGCTCACCGACAGGTCGCGCTGCCGTTCCGTGTGCTTCGAGTCAAGCTCCGCCAGTTTCTTGGTAATGGCAAGGCCATCTTGATACGCTTTCAGCGCCGCGGTGTTGTCACCGGTTTTCACATACATGTCACCAGCTTTGGTATGACACACAAACAGGTCGCGCTGCCACTCCGTGTGCTTTGGGTCGAGTTCCGTCAGTTTCTTCGAGATGATGAGTCTATCTTGATGCGCCTTCAGCGCCATTGCGTTGTCTCCGGCTTGCAGGTGCATATCCCCGATTCGTTCATAGCTCACCGCCAGGTCGTGCCACAGCTCAAGATTGCTTGGCTCGCTTCCAGCCAGCTGCTCCAGCAATAATTGGCTTTGCTGGTATTTCTCAAATGCTTTCCGGTTTTCACCCAGCGCGCTCAAAATATCCGCTTCATCCCTTAAGGCAATTGCAAACCACCGGGGGTCTTTTTCCGGATCGAGCTGTTTTTGCAGATTTTGCGCAGCTTCCAGCGCCAGTGTACTGTTACCCAGTTTTCCAGCGATACTGCCGATATTGCGCCAAGCTTCGGGGTAATCGCACCGGAATCCGACGGCTTCTTGATACAGCACCAACGCTTTCGGCATATTGAAGGCATTTTCCCAGCGCTCGGCGGCTGTGTACGCTTCCTGCGCGAGTTCCGCCGTTTTTTCCCGTTTCAGGTTTTGATAATAGCGCTCACGGATTTGCGCCGTCTGTTCTAGCTCACCTGCCTGCAAAGCTTGCTGTTCAGCCAGCAATTGCGGATCTCCGGGATTTTTTTGCAAATCGGCTGTGTTTTGCACCAGTGCATCGCGGTATTTTCTTTCCCATTCCGCCACATCGCTGCGGTATCTTTCGAGCAGATCGCTGAGATTGTGATTATTGCGTTTTTCCTCGGAAAGCTGTTTCTCCAACTGCGCCATGAGCGTTTGGACTGCGGCATCGGGTAAGTTGGTATACGACGCAACTTGTACCGCCTGTTGCGCAATACTGACGTTTAACGCAAGTCCGCTACCGGTCTCCGGCGGAAGATAAATCATGCCACCGATTTCCGGCGCCGGTGTCGCGTGTTGATCCGTCAGCAAACGGTACAGCGCGGTGTAATCCTGCGGCAACGTGTAGGTGGTGTAACCTTTCAACGGCAGCGGTACATCGTCCAGGCTGCCTTGCGCGGGGATGACCGGGATGAATTTGGTGTTGCGGTAGTAATGATCGTACAGCGTCTGTGAGATCACCACGCCTTCGAAATTGACGCCGCGCCCGCCGTCCGGGTCACTTCCGCGATAGCGTTGCAAGTACAGCGGTGTGCAGACGATCAGAACGAAATCTGCTTGTTCAATCTGCGTTTCCATCCAGCGCGGCCAGCCTTCCGATGGAAACCCATGAACGTATTGGTCGATCTGGCAATCCAGGCCATTCCGGCGCAGATCGTTGGCCAAATTCCGCACGAATTCCTGGTGTGTATCCGAGTCGTGGCTGTAACTGATGAAAACGCGGGTGGTTGGATTCATGAATAGCGGGTAGCGCGGGTTCGATGAGCGGCAAGCATAAGTAAAACCGGCGGCAAAGTCTACCAGGTGCCCAAGGGACGCGAGAAATCTCCAAAGCATGTTGCAGCAAATCTCCCGCTGAACGGAAAACCCCGTTTGTTCCTGCTTTAGGCTGCCGTCACCCTACCGTATATTCCAGCTTCATTTACCCGAACAAGCAGTTGCATTCATCGATCAACGCGGAGGAATCAATGGAAAGTTATTTTCTTGGCCGGCAGCCCATTCTGGATCGTAACCAGAACTTAGTCGCGTACGAGTTACTGTTCCGGCAGGAGGAAACCCAGGAAGCAGCCAAAGTCACCGACGATTTATCCGCGTCGGCTAACGTGATCGTCAACGCTTACGGCCGTTTCGGCATTCAGAATGTGCTCGGGCAACAACGCGGTTTTATCAATGCGGATCTTGATCTGATCATGAGCGACATCATCAGCTTGCTACCGAGTAAGCACGTGGTGCTGGAAGTCAGAGTGCCGGAACAGATCACGGCGGAATTTCTGCAGCAATGCAACGAATTGAAACAAAAAGGCTATCAATTCGCGTTGGATAATATCGTCTCCATCGACAGCAAAATCGAGCAATTACTGCCGATCGTCAGTGTCGTCAAAGTCGATGTGCTGGCGCTTGGAGCGGATGAGCTCGAAGAACTGGTCACCGCATTGAAACGCTGGCCGGTTTTGCTGCTGGCGCTGAAAGTGGAAAGCCGGGAGCAGGAAATACGCTGTAAGCAACTGGGGTTCCAGATGTTTCAGGGTTACTATTTCGCCAAACCCGAGGTGATGTCGGTCAAACGCACGGACCCGGGGAAATTGTCGCTGCTTCGATTATTGACTTTGGTGACGGATAATCTCGATCACGAAGAAATTGAAAAGGAATTCAAACGCCAGCCGGGACTCAGCTATAACCTGATGCGCATGGTCAACTCCGTGGCGGGCGATTTGCCACGCAAAATCAATTCCATCAAGCACGCCATCACATTAATGGGGCGCGAGCAATTGCTGAAATGGATACAACTGCTGCTGTACACCACAGGCAAGTCGGAAGATGGCATCCCCAGCACGCGCATGCAAACAGCAGTGGAACGCGGCAAATTGATGGAATTGATCGCCGCTGCGGAGCGCCCGCACGATAAAAATCACCATGAACGCGCCTTTATTGTCGGCATTTTGTCGCTGCTGGACGAATTACTCGGCATCGACATGCAGCAGATCGTCAACAAATTGGGTATTTCCGACGATATGTGCTTAGCCTTGATGAAACGCGAGGGACGTTTGGGGCAGGCATTGAAATTGGTCGAAGCGGACGAACAAGGCGACGACGTTGCCATTCAATCCATACTCGCCGGATTGGGTTTCCTAAGTCTCGATGAGTTTACCGGCATTAAAATACAAGCAACCGGGTGGGCCAATCAAACTGGCGACATCGCCAACTAGAAAAGGATAGATCTTGCGGTTAAGGCAGCCGCTCAAACGCCGATACCGCTAACCCCAGCTCGTCATCCGCAGCCCTCTTGATGCGGTCGATATTGATCCGGGTTGGAAAACCGTAACTCGGATGATAAGCCGCCGCGATTTGATCCGCCGTGCCATTCAAATTCGCTTGCAGTTCCGAGAACAGCCGGTCGATGGTTGCGTAACGGAAAAAATAAGCATAGTCGGCATCTGCCGCCGTAATCGTCTTGCCCGTGTTATCCGTCATCGCAATAACCTGGCCGTTCAGTACCTCAATCTGCAACGGCATGCGGTTTCTGAAGGTGCAAAAACAAATCATATTCAGCTCGAAGCGGTAGTGCGTGATATTCGCTTCTTGCCATTTTTTCTGGTGACGATCGAAGTCGCTGCGCATGGGCGACACGCAAGCCATCAGCAACAAAATTGACATGAGCAGAAGCGTTTTTTTCATGTGGCGCGATATTCCCTAATCATCCATTTTTCCGGATCCGCCGACCGGCGCATCCAACTGGATTTCCGGTTCGGTCACGGGCGTGGCCGAGAATTGGATTGGCAGCTCGCTATAGTTCACCGGTGTAATGAACACTTCCATATAAACCGGTGTGGCGAGAAATTCGGCATAAAAAGTATTGGCATAGCCGCCGGATGCCGTGGCAAAACCGAATCCATGGGGCGTGATCTGTCCCTGCGCGTCGATACGGATCAGATTATCCAGCGTAAATGGTTCGTTTCCCGGAATCGATTTCCCGGTGGGATGCAAACCGGTAATGCGTTCACCATTGCGGTGTCCGGCAATGCTAAGAATTGGATAGAAACCTTGCGCATCGGCAGTTTCGGCGGTCGTGAGTGTCCCTCGGGCGACAACGCTGCCGCTTGTGTAACGCCAATTCCATATTTTCTCGGCACTGGCATTGTGCGCACATACCAGCAATAGCGTGACAACAGCGCCGGATAGAATCTGATTCGTTAGTCTATTCATTCTGACTCACCGCGCGGTAGATTTTTTCCATAACTTCATTATTGTAGTCCTGAACCACGCTTTGCGAATTAAACAAATCTCTCAGTTCAACCACCGTGATCGCAATAATCAGCAGCAATCCGGCGCCGGCAAGCCCGGTGAAGAGCATGACTGTTCCGGCAATGAATAGGCATAGATTGATCGTGCCACGCAGCGGTTTACCCAGATAGAAATGATGCAGACCGGCGACAAAAAGATAATTCAGCACCGCGTAAGTATCCGGATCTTTCAGTTCTTGTTCGGCTTGTTTGAAAAATTGCAGCCGTTTGTCATCCGGCAATGCACGCACGCGTTGTCTGATGCGTTCTTCGTCTTCCCGGATGGTTTCCTGGCTTTTCATGGGCGTGGCAATGCTTAACGCGCCAACGTGATGATCACCGCTTCCCGTTTCCAGAACAGCAAAAACCGCTTTTGCTCGACAAACTGGAACACCAGCGTCCAGCCATCCGCGGCTTCCCTGTTCAGCGTCATTTCCAGCCGTTTGATCGGAATACCCGATGCGCCCAGGAAAATCGTTCCCAGTCCGCCTTCCGTCACGTATAGCACTTTGTATTCTTTGTAAGCCATGGTTAAGTCCCTGTTGATCTCACCGGAATGTGGGATTGTTTAAATCAGCGGCCTAGTGTACTGCAACCGGGAAATCCGGTGTTGTGACGTAATGAAATCAGAAACGCATTACGCCACCACGACCCGCCTGCGGTACGCGATCAGCGTCACCATGAAAACACAAATCACCAGCATGACAGCCGGAAACAACAGCGTGGTCACGGAAAAGTTCTCCAGCGCCAGCATCACCAGTACATTACGCAACGTGAATAACGCAAAAAATTGCAGTGATTCCGAGTACGGGAACTGATAGGCTTTTCTGACCGTGGGCCCGAATCCGATCACATCAATTGCTGTCAGCAGCACCACCGCCCACACCGGATCGGATGTCCAGAACCACAGCGGCAACGAAGACAACGCCGCGATAAAAAATACCCAGTCGGCTCGGGTGACCGTTACATCGGCACGCTTCAGGTAGGCCAGATAGGCAATACCGATGGTAATTCCAGCTGAAACACCGATCGGCCAAGTACCCGCGCCGCCCTTATCCTGCAATTGCGCCACAAAAATCAGCAACGTCGTCGCACCCCAGATCACCCAGGAAAAAATATGCGGTTTGATCGAACCCCGGAAAATTTCCCGGATGTATGGAATGAACGCAGCCAAAGTGATTGCGATGGCGAGGAGACTAAGCGCTTCTTTGTAAAACATATGCTTTTGTGATGAGCCGAGAAAAACAGAATCACATATGAGTTCATTGCTTTTGATTGGTTCAGTCTGGAACAAAATATTCTTGATGCATTTGATGCATCAGGCAAAACAAAGAGAATCGGCTATTTTGGGTTACCCGATCAGGGTGTTTTCGTGGTTGCAACTGCCGGTATTGCTGTTGGGATAATTCCGGTTTTTGTTGGCTTTAAACGCACCCGGTGAGATGAGCGAACCTTGGATGGATGCCACCGGAAATATCTGGCGGCATCCTATTGAAAATTAAACTACTTGATTTTTACGGCGAACCATAAATCCCAACAGACCCAGACCTGCTAACAACATGCCATAGGTTGCGGGTTCAGGTACGGGGCTCACCGTACCGCCAATAAAGAAAGTGCCGGTGCTGTTATAAGCCGCATCGATCGCAGCCACGGCTGCCGCATTGAGCGTAATGGATACGATACTGCCGTTACTCGATGAATCCACTGAAATCGAACCGTAAGAATTACCGGATGCCAGATCATTAAAAATTCCAAGACCGCTATCGGTTAGTGGATTACCGGAAACATCGAACAGGGTGTACAACAATGCAGCCGATTGGCTCAAGAAACCGCCATTCGCGCCACCGCTTTCTCCAACCGACGGTTGATACAAATTCAACACAGCACTAGTGGTTCCAATAGCGCGATGCACGTCGAATGCAAAATAGTTATTTGTGAACGTATCGCTTCCAAAACACGAATCGGATGAGCCGCAGGTACCCGCGATATAGTTTCCTGTCGCGCCGCCAAAATTGTTGGTACCCAATTCGTCAACCCAGCCGCGATTGGTTGCCGTATACGTTGTGCTGCCGTTCAGTACCAACTGCGCGCTGCCTGCACTAGCACCTGTCCAGGCAAAAGTATGGTCACTTAAACCGGCCGATGCAACCGATGGCAGTACCGCCAATCCTAGAATGCATGCCACTGTGCTAACTAATTTATTATTTTTGATCATTTTCTTTCCTTTCAAGACTAAAATTATTCTTAACCTATTTCGCACAGGGATAGTAGTTTGCTGTAAATATTTAAACCATAGGGCAACGCTACTTTTTTTATAAGCAAGTTGTACTATTTTTGGGGGTGTCTAATCGATCTATGTTCGCTGAAAATCCCCTTAGAAATTGGAGAAATACTGGTCTGGGCCAGCCGAACAACGGGGGCGGGTACCCCCTCAGATTCTTTGTGTAACGACAGTGAATTGCATGCTTTTCTTGTAAAAGCACTGCATTTGGAATTACCAGACCCGGCACGGCATCTCTGTTCCCCAGTGGCTACATCAAAAGCGCCCGATGTAAAGCACGACAATGAGTCCCAAAGCCAAGATAGCCACAGCGACGTTCACCAGCATGCCCCAGCGGATTCCGTATCCCTCGGGAAATTCCGCCGGATTCAGGGTTTTCAGGAATACCGCATACTGGCGGGATGAATAAATGGCGGATACCGCGCCGAGCAAGATGAAAGCAAATCCCAGCCAGAATGTCAGCACCATACCGGAAGCATGCACATGATCCGGCGCCAGGGCGCTCAATAGCAGGCCGGCACGCTCAACCAGAAAACCGAAAGCGATCAAGGCAAGGCTGGTACGGTTCCAGGCCAGCAACGTGCGTTCCGCTGCGAAGAGCACCCGGGGATCCTTGAGGTCTGACATACGTTCTCCTAAGCGTGTACTGAATCGGGTTAACGAAATAATTCCCCATGAAAAATCAGCGGCCTCTGCGCGTTGATGCGATAGATTTCTACTCCCAGATCACCATCTTAAAGCGTTCCTTGACGATACCGAAGTAATGGCATTTCCAATCGCTTTGCGCGAAGAAATCGAGGTGGTGCCATTGGTCTTTCTGTTTCAGAATACTGGCGGCGGCATCGTCCCAATCCGTTGCGGCCAATTTAACTTCCAGCTGCTGTTTGCGTTCAGCCACTTCCGCATAATCGAAACCGTCGTATTCCCAATGCAGCACTTCAAACACATTGCCCGCGCGGTCGGCATAGTCCATGCTGAAATCCAACCCCCACTTGGGGCGCATGCGGATGATTTTATAGATCAGCGGATTGGCTTGCGCCCAGCATTCGAGCTGCTCCAGCGCTTCGCCGCAGTATCCTTTGCGCTCGAATAACAAACTGTGGTTAAGCACCGCGCCTTCCACCCGTTCCGGCTGTGTGAACCAAGGCGTCTTGATCGCATGCCGGTGTTCCCGGTGCGCATGGGCAGTCGCCAGGTTAGCCTCGGCATAGCGTTGCTCCAAACCGGTCAAGTCGTAGCCATTCTGATCGAACAGCGCCAGCTCATGGACTGCAGGCGGACTCAAACTTTCCAGCGGCTGGTCCCAGAAACCTTTGGGATTGAATTGATTGTCGGTTAAGTCGAGGTAACTCATAGGTAAAAAGGCTATCGGATTAACAAATGATGGCGAAAAGAAATTGCAGATTGTGACAGGCTGAATCAAAAAAAGCTATGTGACCGCCGCCGGGGCGGCGAACTAACCGCTGTGACGCGGCTTTCCATACAACACGCGCAGCTCATCCTTGGCTTTTTCCAGCACCTCGCGTTGCTGCGCGGACAAATGCTTTCCCGCCCGGTTGATATAAAAATTCAGCATGGCCATCGCCGATGCAAACGGCTCCGCCTTGCGCCGCTCGCTGTTGTCGGCAGAATGCTTCAACGACAACGCGATTTTGTGCGGATCGTCCCAAGTAAACACACCGGGCTCGAGATCGAGGGCGTTGCTGATTTCGGTAACGTGCTGTGACCAATTTTGCGAGTCGTTTTGGAGCATAAAGCTATGATTGGATGAAATTTGAAGTTAAGCTTACATACTAGATATCTTCTGTTTCAGCCTCAAAAATTTCGGCACCACCATTATTTAACTTTTCAAACCATAATCTTAAAGTTCCTTTTGCGAGATTTACACCTTTCTCTGACCTAGCGCCACTGATTAAAGCCTCCGAAATCTCTGCTAACTCAGTTCCTCTGTCTCTTGCATAAGGTAAGCACCGATAGATCAAATCCAATAATCTGATCAAATTACGCTGTTCTTGATCAGAGTCTTCAGCTTCCGTTAGAAGAAAGTTCGCCTGCGATATTAATACTGGGAGAATGACATCGATAAATTTTTTCTTTTGTAACCAAATTCCATCAACTAATCCGATTGCAATTGATCTAGCTAACATTCCTTTCACAAAATATCCAAGAGTCTTTTCTAACAGATCCGCTTCATTCTTTCGTATATTTTCAGTATGTGAAAAAGCAAATTGAAGTATCGCAAAAAACCATCCCCCAAGAGCAATAATCAATGTCCAGTCACTTACCATAATAAATTTCCATTAACTGCCTTTCAATGTTATTACATTCAGAATCTTAACACTTTTATGAATATCCATTTCCACATCAAACGGCACCACCCCCAGCAACGGGCAAGCCAGCCGCTGTTCCAGCGTCGCAATATTTTCCTCCGGCACTCGCATCTGCGGATCGACACAATTCGCCACCCAGCCCGCCAACGATAAACCGGCAATGCGTATCGCTTGCGCAGTCAGCAAGGCATGATTCAAACAACCGAGGCGCATACCCACCACCAAAATCACCGGAAGATTTAATGCGCATGCGAGATCCGCGCCGTTCTGCGTTTGATTGACCGGCACCAGAAATCCGCCCGCGCCTTCGACGATGACGATATCCGCCTGATTGCTGAGTGTTTGGTGAGCACGTTGAATGACGGTAAGATCGATTTCGATCCCGGCTTGTTGCGCGGCGATATGCGGTGAGACCGGGGGATCGAAAGCGTAGGGATTGACGTGTTCGCGCGCGGCGCTGATGTTGCTGGCGGCGATTAGTTGCTCGACATCGTGCCAGCGGCCGTTTTCACTGCCCGCCACCACTGGTTTCATGCCGGTAACTCTTTTCCCCTGTGCGGCAAACGCACGCAGCAACGCGCAACTGACAGTAGTTTTACCAACACCGGTGTCGGTACCGGTAACGAAGTAACCTCGCGCCATATTAAGGCGGCAATCCCAGTTGCCGGCGCGTTTCCGGCGTCAGCATTGAGCGCGGATCAAACGGCTTCCATGCGTGGCCGTACACCACTTCAAAGGTGGCGGGCAGTTTGCCGTCGCGGCGCAGCTTTTCGTATTCGCCGATGACTTGCTGCCATTTATTCTTTCCCATCAATCCCTGCTGCCTGCCCTGCAATACGTTGTGCGCGCCGATGGCTTTGAGGTCGCGCATCACGCTGATGACGTCGTCATACGTCAAGGTGATATATTCCATGTCCATCACCGGGGTGGAGAAGCGGTTGTTGACCAGCAGATCGCCGATGTCGTGCATGTCGACAAAGCGGTTGACGTGATTATAGCCATCGATCTTCGCAAACGCCTGGCGCAGTTCCTTCAAGGTATCCGGACCGAAGGTGCTGAACATCAGCAATCCATCGGCGCGCAGAATGCGATGCATTTCAGCAAAGGTGCGATCCAGGTCATTGCACCATTGCAGTGCAAGGTTCGACCAGATCAGACCGACACTTGCATTCTTGAACGGCAATTGCTCGATATCGCCGCAGACATAGTCGCTGCGTTGTTGCTGCAATGGCAGCAGGCGTTGCCACCAGGCAGTATTGGGCCGCGCATGCGATAGCATTGCCCAGGCGATATCGACTGCGATCAATTGGCTGCTCGGATAGCGTTTGGCCAGTTGCTGGCTGCCGTAGCCGGTGCCGCTGCCGGCGTCGAGAATCACATCGGGTTTATATTTGATGTACTCCAGCCGCCCCAGCATACGGTTGCTAATTTCGCGTTGCAGCACTGCCGCATGGTCGTAACTGGCCGAAGCGCGTTCAAACGCGGCACGCAGTTGTTTCTTGTCAAGAATTTGTCCGGAATGCATTGAGATGAGCCACAAATTGTTCGGGGTAAGATAAAAACGGCGCGTGGCCGCAGTGCGCAAACATCACCTGCTGCGATTGCGGCAATTGCCGGTACATCCAATCGGCCGCTGCCGGATGGGTGATCACGTCATTTTCGCCATGCACGATTAAAACCGGTTGTTTGATGGTTACGATCCGTTCGCGTAAATCACTGTGCTGCAAAATCCGCAAGCCTTTTTCCAATGCATCGGGATCGGGCTCGCCACGCAGAAAAAAGTTTTTGCGCAATTGCGGCAGAATTTTGCTCGCATCGCGGTCGCCGCTCATTTGCAGTGTCAAGAAACGAGTTATCGTCGTGGCGTAATTAAGTTTCAAGTTTTCCAGAAACAGTTGCAGCAATTTGTGCTCCATGCCCGATTCCCAATCGCCACGTTTGGCAAAACATGGGGTAGTAGCAATCAGCGCCAGTTTTTCAACCCGCTGCGGTTCACGCAAAGCCAGTTCCATCGCAACCTGTCCGCCGAGCGACCAGCCACCCAGCATGCAACGCTCGGGTAGAATCTCAGCAACGATCTCAACCAGATGATCGAGTGTTCCCGGCTCACTCGCAGGACTCAAACCATGCCCGGGCAGATCGACCAGATGCACATGAAACTTTTGCGCCAATAAATCGCGCACGCTGCCCCAAATGCCGCTGTGCATCGCCCAGCCGTGCAGCAGCACGAGATCAGGGCCATGCCCAAAAGTTTCAATGTGTAATGATGTCATGCGGATGCCAATTGGTGCAAAGCATCGGTAAGGCGTTGCACATCTTCCGGCCGGTGTGCGGCGGACAATGAAATACGCAGCCGCGCCGCGCCTTGCGGCACCGTGGGCGGGCGAATCGCCGGTACTAAAATACCGTGTTCGCGCAATGCCTGGCTGATGCGTACGGCTTCAGCGCTGTCACCGGTCAGCAAGGGTTGAATCGGCGTGTTGGACGGCAGCAACTTCCACGGCAATGACCGCACGCCTTGTTTCAGTTGCGTCATATTACGTTGCAGTGCGTCGCGCCGCCATTCATCCTGTTCGATCAATCGCACACTGGTCAACAATGCGTGCGCCAGCAACGGCGGTGTGGCGGTGGTGTAGATATAACTGCGCGCAGACTGAATCAGAGTTTCGATCACTTCCGGCTGCGCCGCGACGAATGCACCGGATACACCGGCCGCTTTGCCAAGCGTCGCCATGTAGACGAGATTCGGCGAATGGGAATGCGCATTTTCCGGCAAAAATAAACTACCGCGCCCCTGCTCGCCCAATACGCCAAAACCATGCGCATCGTCCAATAACAGCCATGCATGGTAGCGTTCGCACAATGCGATCAATCGCCGGATCGGCGCGATATCCCCTTCCATGCTGAACACTGCGTCAGAAATGACCAGCCTGCGCCGCGCTTGGACTGTGGCCAGACGTTGTTCCAGCGCTGCCATATCGCAATGCGGATAGCGAATGAATTGCGCGCGCGACAGTAAAGCCGCGTCGTTCAGCGAGGCATGGTTCAGTTTGTCGGCGAAAACCGCATCTTCGCGCCCAGCTAACGCCGTGACCATGCCGATATTGGCCATATAGCCGGTGGAAAACAACAATGCTTGCGGAAATCCGGTAAATGCCGCCAGCGCTGTTTCGAGATCATGATGCGCGGCGCTATGGCCGTTGACCAAGTGTGAGGCACCCGCACCAACGCCGTAGCGCCGGGCGCCGTCACATGCCGATGCGATCAATTCCGGGTGGTTGGCAAGTCCCAGATAATCGTTGCTGCTGAACGCCAGATAATCGCGCCCATCAATCGTGATATGGCTTGCTTGCGGGGAATCGACGATTTGCCGGGTGCGCCGCAGACCTTTTTGTTCGCGTATACGTAGTTGCTCAATCAGATCCGCAAACATCTACGACAGCGCGTGCAGCCCCAGCTTATCCAATAACATGCGGTCGCGATCGGTTTCCGGATTTCCGGTCGTCAACAATTTGTCGCCGTAGAAAATGGAATTGGCACCGGCCAGGAAGCACAACGCTTGAATCGCATCGGACATTTCCTGCCGTCCGGCGGACAAACGCACCATGGCTTTCGGCATGGTGATCCGCGCTGCGGCGATGGTGCGCACGAATTCGAGCGGATCGAGCGCTTCCGTACCGTACAGAGGCGTACCCTTGACTTGCACCAGATGATTGATCGGCACCGATTCCGGATATGGATTCAGATTGGCCAATTGCGCGATCAATCCGGCGCGCGAGCGGCGCGTCTCACCCATGCCGACAATGCCGCCGCAACACACATTAATGCCCGCTTGACGCACTTCCTGCAAGGTATTCAAACGATCCTCATACTGCCGCGTGGTGATGATCTCTTCATAGAATTCCGGCGCGGTATCGAGGTTGTGGTTGTAATAATCCAGACCGGCTTCACCGAGTTGCTGCGCCTGTCCCGGTTTCAATAAACCCAGCGTGGCACAGGTTTCCATACCCAGTGATTTGACCGCGCGCACCATTTCAGTCATTTTCTCGATATCGCGCTGTTTCGGGCCGCGCCAGGCAGCTCCCATACAAAAGCGCGACGCGCCTTTGGCTTTAGCGGCAGAGGCGGCAGAGACCACTTCGTCCAGCGACAGCAGGTCCTGATTCTCAACACCGGTGTGATAGCGCGCCGCTTGCGGACAATAGCCGCAATCTTCCGGGCAGCCGCCGGTTTTCACGGAAATCAGTGTCGATAATTGCACGCCGTTGGCGTCGTGATATTGCCGGTGCACGCTTTGCGCACGATAGATCAGATCGTTAAACGGTGCATTCAGCAATGATTCAATATCCGCCACGCTCCAATGCGCCGAGTCTTGCGATTTTCCGGTCACCCCGCCCAGATCGTTTTGTATTTCGTTGCTTGTCAGTGAATCCAAGTTCATATCAATTTACCTATTGTGCTGTTTAAATGCTGCAGCGATCGCGCCCATTGCCGATAGCCTTAGAAACCCAGTATTGTATTCATGCGAGTTATTTTACCACCGCCGATTTTTAAACAACGGATTAAATGCGATGCCGACCTGGATCCGGAAAAATTGTTTGCTCTGCGGCGCCGCCAGCGCTCAGGATTTCTGCGCAGCATGTTACCGCGATTTACCGCAATTGCCTGATCACCATTGCCCTGTTTGCCTGTGGCCGGTGCCAACGGGGGAAATCTGCGGCGCTTGCTTGAAAAAGCCGCCCGCATTCACGCGCACGATTGCCGCACTGCGCTATACTTTTCCTGCCGATGCGCTGATTCATGCATTAAAATATCAAACCAATCTAGCGATCGCACCGGTTCTTGCCCATCTGTTCATCGCCCGGTTAGAAGCGGTAGAAACGATGCCTGATGTCATCGTGCCGATGCCGCTGCACCCGATCCGGTTACGCGAGCGCGGCTTTAACCAAGCGATGGAAATCGCCCGTTACATTGCCAAGCAAACCCGCATTACCTTGTTGCCGGACGGCTGTAGCCGTATCAAGCATACGCTGCCGCAAGCCGGGTTGCCGTGGAAAGAGCGGCCGAAAAATATCCGCAAAGCTTTTAGCTGTACAATGGATTTATCCGGCAAGCATGTGGCGGTGGTTGACGATGTCATGACAACCGGTACGACGTTCAACGAACTGGCCAAAATATTGCAACGGCAAGGCGCGGCTGAAATCAGTAATTGGGTGATTGCCAGAGCCTTGCCGGAAATAAAGTAAACCGGTCCTTTTACTTCATTCTAATCGACACACTCTAATAGCCGTATGTTTCATATCGTTCTGCATCAACCTGAAATTCCGCCCAATACGGGTAACATCATCCGTCTGTGCGCCAATACCGGCTCACAGCTCCATTTGGTCAAGCCGCTCGGCTTTCCGCTGCAGGATAAACAATTGATTCGCGCCGGTCTGGACTACCACGAATTTGCTTCGATTAAAGTCCATGAAGATTGGACGGAGTGCAATCAGCATTTGCAAGGACAGCGCCTATTTGCGATCACTACGAAGGGGAAGCAGCGCTACGACTCGATCGCGTATGCCGCCGGGGATGTTTTTTTGTTTGGTTCGGAAAGCTGCGGCTTGCCGACTCACCTCATGGAAACTTTTCCGGAGCAACAGCGCATCCGAGTTCCGATGGTGGCAACCAGCCGCAGTCTGAATCTATCCAATGCCGTCGCCATTGTGGTTTATGAAGCATGGCGGCAAATCGGATTTCCGACGGGACAATAACCGGCAATTACTGAAGATTGAGATTTTCGCTCAAGATGCGCGGCGTCACAAAAATCAGCAATTCACGTTTGTTATCGACTTTAGTAGTATTACGGAAAACGTAGCCCAGTACCGGGATATCGCCCAGCATCGGCACTTTGTTAACCACTTCGTTCTCGGTACGATCAAAAATACCGCCAATCACCACCGTTCCACCGTTTTCTACCAGAACCTTGGTCGTGACCTGTTTGGTATTGATCGGCGGCGGCAGAAACTGGTTGATTGCAGTACCGATCTTGTCCTGATTGACATTGAGTTCCATGTCGATCTGGCCATTGTAAGTAATCAGCGGTTTCACTTTCAATCGCAGCGTAGCATCCATAAAACGGATACTGGTGGCGCCGCTGCTGGTCGCTTGTTGATACGGCACCCTATCGCCTTGTTCGATAATCGCTTCCACACCATGCGCCGTCACCACACGTGGACTCGCAATAATCCGCCCTTTCTGGTCAGTCTCCAGCGCGGACAGTTCCAGGTTAATGAGTCGGTTATTGTTAATCTTTAATAAACTCAATCCCAATGCAGCAGGGCCTCCCAGCAATCCGGTCGCTGCTGCTGCGGGCAAATTGACGTTCAGATTACTCCCTCCTCCCGCCGAACTGCCGCCAGCTAAAGCACTCGAATCGGCCAAATTGCCGGAAATTCCAAGCCCCTGACTTCCCAAGTTGGTTGAATTCTGAATCCCGAAACGGGCTCCCAGATTACGGCTAAATAGATCGGTCGCTTCCACAATACGCGCTTCGATCATGACTTGTCTTTCAAAAATATCCAATTTCTGAATACGTTTTCTGACTTCGTCCAATCGGGCCGGAATATCGGTAACGGTAATCGTATTACTGATTTCATCCACATTGATCGTACCGCGTTTGCTGAGCATGCTTTCAAATGACATGGAATTCACCCTGCGGTGATTCAAGCGAAAAATCTCCGAACGCAGCGGTTCCATATCGGCAATTTGCATCTTCGCTTCCACATCGAGCAATTCCCTGTCCGCCATTTCCTTGCGCGGCGCTACAAAAATGACATTGCCAGTCTTGCGTTTATCCAGACCTTGCGCCTGCAACACGATGTCGAGTGCATGATCCCACGGAACATCCTTCAAGCGCAGCGTGAGATTGCCAGCAACGGAATCGCTGGCAATGATATTCAGATTGGTAAAATCAGCGATGACTTGCAGAACCGCGCGCACCTCTACATCCTGGAAATTAAGCGATAATCTTTCCCCGGTATATCCGCCGTTGGCCCGTTGCTTCTTTGCAATTTCTTCTTCATCTTCGCTCAATGCGCGGATTTCCAGAACAAATCGGGTACCGGATTGCCGCGCCGAATGTTCCCAGCGTCCACCGGATTTCACATGCATCCGGACGTTATTGCCTTTCTTCGATGCTTCGATGGTTTGCACGGGAGTCGCAAAATCGACCACGTCGTATCGTCTTTTCAAGCTGCCGGGTAGCAATGTATCGACAAACTCAACGAAAACGTCGTCGCCTTGAGTCTGCACATCAACAGTCGCGCCCGGCTTTGTCATGTCCACTTCAATCCGGCCTTCCCCCTTTGTGCCACGGCGGAAATCGATATCCTGCAAACTGTTCATGTGCTGATTGGGCGTTTCTTCCGCAAACCGGATGGCGGTAGCGGTTGCCGGGTTCTCTGGTACGCTCACGAGCCGGATAAAGAGAATATTTTCTTGTGTACGGATGTCATGCCGCATGAGTCTTGCCAGATTCATCACCAGCCGGGTGCGATCCCCAACTTGCACAATATTGACGCTGCGCAAATCACCTTCGGCAGCTTCTTGCACATTTCTGCCCAAGCCATTGGCGACTTGATGGAAATCGAAATAAATGCGATGCGGGTTATCCAACGCAACTCCCGTCGGCAGAACGGAAAGCGGTTGATCTAAAGCAAGTTTGACGATGACTTCGCCATTCAGGAAAGTGGAAATATCGATGGAACGGATACTATTGGGCGGTGTTTCCGCAGTTATCGTTTGTTGCGCGAAAATTGCCGTCGCAAAACAAATCAACAGTGCTGCTAATACGATGTTGAGACCATATCTTTTCATCATTATTGGTAGCTTTAGGGTTGTTTTATTTCTAATTTTTCAGCATGAGTGTACTAGCTTTCTCAGTCCATTCATTCGCTCCATCCTGCACAATCTCCAATAGTTTAACTTCTGATTCCGAAATATGGTTAATTTTTCCGAAATTTTGTCCCAAATAATTACCGGCTTTCACACGATACAGTGTGCCATCCGGAGATTTAATCAGGGCGAAAATCATATCATGTTGCTGCAATGTTCCAACCATTAATAAATTTTCCAATGGATAAGATTCCAGAACTTCCTTGCGTCTGGTCAAATCAGGCTGAATGCCGCTGGCTACTGCTTGCACTTGACCATTTTTACGGGGCACGAAAGGGCTGGGAATGTCGAAAGCTTGATAAGTGAAATATTGATGCGGTTTTATTTCGGGAAGTGGATCGATCTGGCCTTTCAAACCTTCACCAGAGCTTTGAATAAAAGCTTCCAAATCACTATAGTCATTTTGACTGCAAGCAGTCATCGCCGTCAAAGCTATTGCAAGTAATACTAACAGGCATAGGTTTCTTATCATCATCATTTACCCTTAGCCTGCTTTGCGATTTCTTCTTCATCCAAATAACGGTAGGTCTTTGCAACCGCATCCAATACCAATTTTCCATCGGTAGCTGGAGCGATCGCGATGTCATTGAGCGTGACAATTCGCGGCAATCGTGCGATATCGCTGGCAAAAGCGCCAATATCATGATAACCGCCCGTGACCCGGATCGAAACCGGCAGCTCGGCATAAAATGCGTTGATCGTTTCCTTTTCGGCCGGTTTAAATAATTCAAATTGCAGTCCCCGGCCCAAACCTGCCTGGTTGATATCGACCAGCAACGCTTCCATCTCGGACTTATCCGGCAGTTGCTTCAACATGGCACTCAGCGACTGTTCTATTTCTTCCAGCTGCGCGCGTAATGCCGGTAAATTAACCGCGCTTCTTTTTTTTACTAGATAAGTATTTTTTAATGTTTCTTCCTCAGCTTGGATTTTCTCCAACGTTTCGGTCTGGTCTTGCCACACCAGGAAATGACCGGCTATCACGATGACAACGAATAAAATGACCAGAGCAGCAATTTTAAATGCTACCGGCCAGCTCCCTGCTTGATTGATATCAAGCTGACGCAATTCAATAAGCAAATCATTCATACCTTAGCCTTACGATTTTCCAGCGGGATTGGCTGGTGAATTCTGCACATCGTCAATCGATATCCTTCTGAGC
>SSFX01000034.1:0-8979 GCA_008015635.1 Nitrosomonas oligotropha | reverse complement strand
GTTATCACCGGATTCGCCAGTATTTGTGTCAACGGCATTGAAATTCAGTACAGCTCCGGCACAACCATCTCTATGGATGGCCAGCCAACCACCGCACGCGAACTGGCCGTGGGCCAAGTCGTTGCCGCTCGGGCACTCGGTACAGGCGATAAACTCACTGCGCGCAACATTGCAGTGATCCATGCCGCAATCGGGCCGGTCAGCCATTTCGATGCCGCGAAAGGAGAAATGCAAGTATTGGGTCAAACCGTAAGAATCGGACAAGGCGGCGAGCACGGTAATTTCTCCCATCTGAAAAACGGCGATTGGGTACAAGTCAGCGGTCACCGGCTTTCCAGCGGCACGATTGCCGCCTCGCGCGTCGAGACCATTGCGCCGCGTGCGGAAGCGAGATTAAACGGCCATATCACACAAATTGACGAACAGGGCATTGAAGTCAATGGCACCCGTATCCATCACGACGCCAAATTAATGCCGCAAGGTCTGGCAAAAGGCATGGAAGTGTCGATCGCCGGCCGTTGGGATGGCCTGCAAATGAAGGCGCATCAAGTTCAAGCGGAACCGACCCGCCAGAGTATCGGCAATGTCGATCATGTCGTGATCGAAGGCTATATCCATGCGCTGGATGGTAACGAATTAAACCTGAGTAACCGGATTGTCACGTTGGATCCGGGCAGCCCGGTTGCCGGCAACGCAAGGAGCGACCTCAGGCTGGATCAACGCATTCAGATCAGCGGCCGGCCCGGCGCGGATCAGCGGATCAACCTTGACCGGATTGAACTCAAGCAAGAAGTACCCGTACAACTGCAAGTTCCGGAAAGAATCGACAACGGTGGAAGCGACACCAGCGATCGCGACAAAACAAATAACTCCGGTAACGAGCACGAGGCCAAATCGATTCAAAGTAACAAAAGCGAGCAGAACCAAGGCAGCGGATCTGGTTCGGATCATAAAGTGGAATTAAAAAAGGATACTGGGGACCATTCAGGTAAGAGTCACGCATCCGGAGGCGATTCTCACGCCAAAGACGCAGCCATCCCGTCCAGCCATGACGAGAAAACAGACCATTCCGGTTCTTCCGGACGCGATCATGGTGAAAAGCCGCAAGATAACCGCGAGCAGAATCTTTCCGGTCACGGCTCCGTGGATAAACCCGAGAAGCCCACGGAGATGCCGGATCGCTCCGAGAGACCAAGCGACCACAAAGACAACCTCCGCGACATTGACACCCCGGATAGAGATAATAACCGCGATAGGGATCATATCCCGGATAGAGATCATGTTCTGGATAGAGACCAAATTCGCGATCATAGCGGTCATCAAGACAGGGACTTCAGTCATCGCGACAGGGATCTGGATCGCTAAGCAAGCACGCGTGACCAATGGTTTCTCAGACTCAAATCAGTAAAATACTTATTTACTTTTCAAATTGTTAGTTTTATCCTATGTAGGATAATAAGACATATAAATGTAGGAGGTCACCCAGAATATGTCGAATACGAAACCAACCCCAACCATAGCAATTCTCCATGCGCCGATTCTTATCATTTCAGCCATTTCAGTTCATTCTGCTTCTATCCATTGCCTGTAATTCCCCCGCAGTATTTGCGAATGGATTCAGCTTCAGTACTGCAACCGACTTCACAACGGGTAAATATGGCGGACCATCCGCAACCGATATTTGGTATGTCCCTTTCACGGCACGCTACGACAAGGGCCGGGCATCCTTCCGGGTAACCCTCCCGTATCTCAATATGACCGGGCCGGGCAATGTGCTGGGTCCCGGGATCGGCGGGATCGATGGCAGAGGAACCATCATTAATGGAGGTGGTGTGAGCGGAGGCTCCAGTGGTGGCGGTATCGTTATTTGCGATGAACTAAACATCAATTGTCCGGTGATTATCTCCGAAAATGAAAACAACTCGGGCTCGGGTGGAAATTCCGGCTCCGGGGGCAGCGATGACGGCGGCGGTGACGACAGCGGCAGTGGTGGCGGGGGTAGCGATGACGGCGGTGGCGGTAGCGACGACAGCGGCAGTGGTGGCGGGGGCAGCGATGACGGCGGCGGAGACGATAGCGGCAGTAGTGGCGGTGGCATTGATGACGGCGGCGGTGTCGACGATGGCAGTGGTAGCGGAGGTATTGACGACGGCGGTGGTGTTGACGATGGCAGTGGTAGCGGTGGTGGTGTTGACGACGGTGGCAGCGATGATGGCTCAGAGGACGCCCTTGGCAAATTAAGGCAACTTAAAGTAGGCGCACTCGGCCTGGCGGGTGGCATTCCGTTGGGCGGTTCTCCGCTTTCAAGCGCAAGCCGCTCGGGGTTGGGCGACATGGTTACCGCCTTTAGCTACAACTTGATCGATCATGCGCCGACCGGTATCTCCTTTGATATCACCGCCCGGTTAAAAATCCCCACGGCCAGCACCAGCCAGAACCTGGGTACCGGCCAGGTTGATTACGCAATTCAAGGAGATCTGTTTAAAACCATCTCGAATTTCACACTCAGCGCAACTTTCGGCTACCGGATTCTCGGCAATCCATCCAATGTGACGTTTCACAATGTATTGTATGGCGGAGCCGGAATTGGTTACCGGCTATCTGGAACCGTCACTGTGGGAACAAGTTACAACATGGGGCAATCGCCCGTGCGGCTGCAAGACAGCAGAGACCTCACGCTCTATCTTTCCCAAAGAGTCAATAACAATTTCAGACTCAATATTTATGGCTTGAAAGGTTTCTCGGAACGCAGTCCCGAGTGGGGCGGCGGTATTAATTTACGCTACGTTTTTTAAAGTCATCCGATCAAATGTGCAACAACCCATCCGCTTTGCGTTTTGCCAGCAAACAAATCAAATCGCAGGCGATATGCGCGGCGGCGAGCGCCGTGATCTGGCTGTGATCGTAGGGCGGCGACACTTCCACGATATCCATGCCGATCAGATTGATACCGGTAAAACCGCGAATAATCGCCAGTGCCTGCGCGGTAGTCAATCCGCCGCACACCGGGGTACCGGTGCCCGGCGCATACGCCGGATC
Source organism: Nitrosomonas oligotropha (assembly GCA_008015635.1). Lineage (GTDB taxonomy): Bacteria > Pseudomonadota > Gammaproteobacteria > Burkholderiales > Nitrosomonadaceae > Nitrosomonas > Nitrosomonas oligotropha_B. The sequence continues at coordinate 5,940 of SSFX01000034.1, read as the reverse complement.
GAGGCAGTCGATATCGAAGGTAAAGTAGGCCGGACGATCGCCGACGATACGCTCAACTTCGGCGACCACCGCATCGGTGCCATGCCGATGCACCCAGGTCGCATCCAAAACATGTATGCCCATGAAGTCGTCATTCCAGGTGCGGATACCGATTTGTACCGAGTGTTTGGGATCGATCAATCCGTCCTGCACGGCTTTATAAAACATCGAACCGTGATTCAGCGAACTCGGCGTATCATCTGACCAGGTATCGCTATGCGCATCGAAATGAATCAGCGCGAGCGGCGCGCCAAACTTTTCCGCATGCGCTTTCAACAGCGGATAACTGATATAGTGATCGCCGCCAAACGTCAGCATGCGCGCACCCGATGCCAGAATATGCCGGGCATGAGCGGCAATCGTTTCATGGATCGTCATCGGATTATGCACATCGAGATAGCAATCGCCAAAATCGATCACGGCGAGATTCTCGAAGGGATCGAACCCCCACGGATAAGGTTTCATCGACGCCACTTCCGCCGACGCCAAACGTATGCCCTGCGGCCCGAAGCGCGTACCGGAGCGGTAAGTCACCGCCAGATCGAACGGAATACCGCTGATCACCAGATCGGCCCCGGTAATATCCTTGCTGTAATTGCGCCGCATGAAGGACAGCACGCCCGAAAATGTCGGTTCGCGCAACATGGCGTAAGGATTCTCGCGTGCGATCGCGCCATTGATTTTGATGTGGCTGTTATCCGTCATAGTTCAATCCTTCTTCCTTTGTCGTTGAATGCGCTGGCGCAATCTTGTCACTTCAGCACCAGCTGGCGATGATAATATGATTGGTCACTGCAAATTCAAGATTTTGTGATGCGAACAAAAGCTCATGCCATCGATCATAGCTAATGGCAGCCGGATAACGTTATAATTCAGCGCGTTTTGGAAACACTTCTGTATGAAAGATACGAAGCAACAATCAACCTATCGCAAGCATTTGAGCGTCATATTGCTGACCGCTGGTTTGATCAGCGGTTGCGCTTCGATGTTTTCCGGCACTTCGCAGCGTTCACCCGATGCAGGCAGTCAACGCTACCCCAATCTCACCGCACCGTACAACAAACCTTACAAGATAAAGGGCGTCACCTACTATCCGATGCGCTCGGCCGCCGGCTACCGGGAAATTGGTCATGCTTCCTGGTATGGCTCGGAATCGGGCAATCGCACCGCGATGGGAACACGCTTCGTCCCGCATGGCTTAACCGCGGCGCATAAAACATTGCCTTTACCATCGCGCGTCCGGGTTACCAATTTGCAAAACGGCCGTCATGTCGACGTTCTGGTCAATGACCGCGGACCGTTCAAGAAAGGCAGAATCATCGATTTATCACACGGCGCGGCCAAAAAAATCGGCTTGCACGGCGTAGCCAAAGTCAAGGTCGAGCATCTCGACGAAAAAATCAGCCAGAAATAGAGCGTTCAGCGCATTACCGCTACGCCGCACAAATGCCGTAGCGCGGCAGCAATTCATGAATCACATAAAAGCGGTGCACTTGCAGCGCGTCGTGAAACAGTTTCCAATGGCTGGTCAGAAAGTCAGGTTTGAGTTCAAATTTCTCGCTTTTATCGTCCGCAACTCTGACCGTGCCCAGCGCCTTGTGTTTCCACGAGCCGGGCCCTTTTGCGATATACGTGAGATTGACCGGCGGGAAATTGAAATAACCGGTTGCGATACGTTCCAGCCACGCCTGATGCCGGGCGCTCTCCTCTTCGTGCTTGATATTGCGGAACAATGCTTCGATTCTGGCTTTATCGGTAGCCTGCAACCCGGGAACATCGGCATTCGCATTCCCGAGGCGGAAGCGCTGCATAGCCATGACCATTTTTTCCGCAGCCTGTAGAAAAATCGCCGCGTTATCTCTAACGACTTTGTTCTTATGGTGATCTTTGTAACTCCACTTTAAATAGGGACGATCCGGATAGGAAAGCGCGGCGCCGTGACCCAGCGGCAAGGTATCGCCCACCAGCTTACTGGCGACATCATCAAATGCGTCGCCAAAGAAATCCTTCAGCCGGGCCGCCAAGTAATTGCCGGGATTGTCCTCATCGTTCAGCTTACTGATATCGTTGTTCTTGTGACTAACTCCAGCGAAACCCTGATGCGACCAGGTATCGGAATAAACATGCAGGGTAATGCCGAGCCGCTGCAACGCGTGCGGACTGTTCTTGCTATGGATGCACGCGGCTACCATGTCCCTGGCGATGGGGCTATCCGGTTTGCAAACGATTTTGTCCATGAAGGTATCCAGCGGATTCTGTCCGGCATTCGCCTCATTATTACCCGGCAAAAAATGGAACGGTAGCCATGCCTGGTGGTTGGCCAATTCGTCAAAATTTTTATAATCGAATGTTTTATGCGCCGAACTGATATGTTCATACATGGAACCGTCGGTGAAGCGAATCACACCGGTATTGGTCGCATCATCGACATATTGCGAAGCATAGGCAATGATATCCGCTTCTGGGTGATCAAAACCGGCCAATCGCGCCAGCACATAAGTGGTCGCATGATGAAAGTCTTTTTGCATGATTGTCCTTTTACTCGATTGAATTATTCTGCTTTCGTAAAATAGCCGATGCAGGCTTTTTGCTCTGCAGGGGTCATGAAGCCTTTGTGCTCGTAACGAACCGGCAAGCCTAATTGCTTCAGCTTATCGCTCCACAACGGGTTGTAGGGCATCAACGCGCACGACTTGACGCCTTCTTGATCGAGAAATGCGGCGATTGCGCGGAGGTTGTCTTCAGTCGCCGTTATTCCCGGAATCAGCGGAATTCTGGGAATCACTGGGATTTTCGCATCCTTGAGCAGGCGGGAGAAATTATCCAGAATGCGCTTGCTCGAGTGCCCGCAATATTGTTGGCTGGCCGCCTCGTCCATCAGTTTGATATCGTAATAGATCAAATCCAGCCACGGCAGCATTTCTTCCTTGAAGCGTTGATAATCGAAAAACCCGCTGGTTTCTATCGCCGTGTGAATGCCTTCACGCTTTAAAGCCTGCAACAACTGGCTGGCGAACCCCATTTGCAACGTCGCTTCGCCACCCGACAGCGTGACACCGCCGCCGCTTGCAGTAAAAATCGGCTTGTCTTGCAGCAAACGGTACATTAGCTCATCCACCGTGTACCACCTGCCAATGTGTGTGCCATGAATATCGGTCTCGGGCTTGACCGCTCTGCCTTCGGGATTCTGGCACCAAACGCAGGAAAGTGGACAGCCCTTCAGAAACACCGTAGTGCGGATGCCGGGGCCGTCTTCGCTGCAATCGCGTTTGATATCGAAAACCAGCCCCTTTTCACTGCTCATAAAATATCCTTCATAGCCATCTGCACGTTCATGCCAATCGCACCGAACTTGAACATATGCCCGAAATTGCCAGTAATCTGTACCAGATTTTCAATCAATAATTGCGCGACATCGACATTCGGACGCCCGGCCAATCCCAAAATCGCCTGGGTATCCTTAAAGCGGATCATCAGATCCACTTCGTTCGGATCGCGCTCAATCCGGTCCGCTTCCGTTTCGCTGAGCGCTTCGGTCGTAACGATCGCCGCCGGGTTCAGTTGCCGGCCAAAAGGCGTTTGAATATAGAGCGCCTCTGGATCAGGGCAGAATTTGATCAGCACATTCATGTCATCCTGCGGTTTGCGGGTGCGGATCAGGATTTTTCCCTGATAGTAGCGGATACCGCCCGCAACATTAGGATCTTTGATGACGAAATTGTTTTCAAAAAAATGCTGCGCTTTTTTCGCTTGGGATTCACTTAAACCCGGATTGATCAAGAAGCCAAAACCGAGCTTGATCATTACGGCCATACCCGCAGCCAGCATCGTGCCTTCCATGCGGTTCAACAATCCGCTCAGCGTGCCGTCCGCTTCGCCCAGCTCGATGCCGGATTTCAGAATATAGTGAACACCGCCGGGTAACGCGGGAATAGTGGCATGCATCGTTACGCTCCTATGGTTTCATGCTGCTCAACACCGCTTTTCATATCGAAATTGGCGCGATCGATGATTTCCTGCCGCATCAACGGACTCAAGGTGACATAGTAAGCGGAGTAACCGGCCACGCGGATCATCAAATCTTTGTACGGCGCCAGCGCTTTTTGCTCGGCCTCTCCCGCACCGGCCTGACTTGCCGCCGTTGCGGCGGCGTTGGCCGCGATGAAATCCTCGATCGAGGTCACGCACAGTTGAACCAGCACGCCGTCCTGATCCATAAACGTTTTCATATGTGTGGCAAAGAGCTCGGTGTCTTCGTTGAAATACGCTTTGCCGCGCGGCGTCAGACTGAGATTGTAGGTATAGCCATTCTGCACCGTGTCCGCATCGACGCTCGCTACCGACAACATGTGATCCAGCAACATGACCGGATCGCCGTTGGCTTTGACGATGCCGGGGCACGGCGTGATACCGCTGGCGAACGACGCGCCATTGATGCGGCCGTTCGGCGTGGCCCTGCTCAGCATGCCGAAACCGGCGTGGTTGGTCATGCTCCAGTAACCGGTCAGATAGCGTCCGCCACGGTGCGTGCGGTACTTGAAAAATACCTCCTGGATCATTTTAGTCAGCAGGCGCGTGTACTTGACCGCCATTGCATTGTTGTAGATACCGCCGGGCGTTTCATCGACTCCGGCGCCATATTTCGGCGCCAGACGGATTAGGCGCATGCACTCTTGCAGCCGTTCTGGTGCCACCGCCGCCGGATGTGTACCGGAATCGCCCGTCAATTGCCGGATCCGATCCAACCAGTTTTTGACAAAATTGTGCGCTTCCGCCGCATTGGCAGGCGATGGGTTACGGCCGAAATTCGCATCCAATACTGCGATCAGTTCTTGCGCCGACATTTTTCCGCCAAACACCAATGCATCGATCACACAGAACGAGTCAATGACATCGGCCAATCCGATAATAGCCACCCCGGAAGAGTTATATTTGGCGCCGCCGGAAGATACATCACGGAATTTGGCACCGCTTTCCCCCGGTTTGTTCGTGGGGCCATCGAATAATCCCGACAGCAGCGGTGAAGGCCGGACTTTTTCCAGCGTGCGCCCCAGATAATTATTGAATTGCACGCAATGCCGCGCCATTTCGTCGAGCTGAAAGCGGAAGCTGTCGATGAAATCCTGCATTGATGTCATCGCCGTCAACGGCGGGGACGTGTAATCCGTCTTGCCGTAAAACAAATTGGGATCGTTTTTGCCGATGCCGTCGCTGCGGTGCTTGCCGCCGAACATCGCCAGCTCCAGTACTGCCGGGAGCACCAGCAGGGTGGAACCGGTATGACCGTAATGTTTATGGTCGGCATTCTGTTCGATGCAACCAATCGATGCGTAATCGTGCGCATCCACCAACGCTTCGTCCGCCGTGACATGTTCGTGCTTGGCATAATAATTCGCCATGCTGCGGATCACCGGCACATCGCCGTGCAACGCGGGCGTCGCGCGGGTAACCAGATTCACCTGGCAAATGCGTTTCAGATAAGGGGAAATCTCATGCGCTGCCAAAGGTGTGCCATCCGGCGCACGATGATGAACATCTTCATGATAGCGGGCGTGCACGTTCGGATCGCGGATGGAGAGCATTTCCGTCGCTTTCAGGATAATGTAGGTCATGTCATTGACCGCATCGACCGTTTGACCATTTTCCCAGCGCGTGCCGCCCACAGTTAGAGCTTGATTTGAACCGCTACCGGCAAACAGCACTTCCGCGCTTTCCGGCGACAGCGGTACATGATCGGAGCAGCGCAAAAAGAAGTGGCACATCAACTCGACTGCCCGCTTTGTATACGCCGTTTTCGCCGCTTCATCCGGTTGCGACTGCCAGTCGCGCAGATAGAATTCATTCAGCGTCTGATCCAATCGTCCCAGCGAGAGGCCGAAATTGGTATTTTCCTGCAACAGC
>SSFX01000001.1:0-23230 GCA_008015635.1 Nitrosomonas oligotropha | reverse complement strand
TTGGCTTGTGATCTTTGCATTCAGCAACACTTATACTTCCACAATGCGGGCAATACTTGCCATTTGACCAACGCTTAACTTCAAAGAAAGTACGAGCAGCTTCTTCGTCTGGGAATTTTTTGAAGAATTCGTATAAGCTTAAAACTTCTGGTTTTTCTTGAACTGACATTTAACACCTATTGGCTAGTTAAATGCAGTATATAGGCTATGATATGGCTAGTCAAGTTTTATTGGCTAGTTAAGTATATAGTTCCCCTTTTTTTATTCATAAGCTCTAAAGTTAGTTATCATTTCCCAGAACGTCCTCTTTGAGTTAATCAACTTCTTTCTGCATGACATTTTGAAATAACTCGGAACCGATCAACCGATCCAGCCATGCAATCAAATGATGATAGCGAGAGGCATAAAACCAATCCCGATTGACATTGGAAAACTGCCGGATGAAAGGGAAGATGGCCATATCGGCCAGTGTATAGCGGCCACCTAACAGATAACCATCTTTGCTCAGGTGTGTATCCAGTTCCACTAGAAACGACTCGGCTTGTTCGCGGTAATAAGCCTCGGAGTGTTGCGGAAAGCGCACGGCGTATTTATACAGGTCGAGCGCCGGTTTAAACGTTTCGTCATTTTGCTTGATCAGTACTGCGATTTCAGCCGCAACTGCCTGATCGTCATCCAACCAGTGCTCTGGATCATTGAGCGAAAGCGCCCACCGCATGATATCCAGGCTTTGCTCAAGCACGCTGCCATCGGCGAATTTTAGAACCGGAACGGTGCCCTTCGGTGAACACTCCAGCATTTCTTTGGGTTTGGCGCGCAGACTGACTTCGTGTTGATCGACTTCAACGCCGCTGACCGTGATCGCCAGCCGGGCACGGATCGCAAAGGGACAACGGCGGAATGTGAACAATAGCGGTTTCATTTATTGATCGCCAACATTCGATACATCTTTGAGCGAATAGCTGGTGCTACGCCCGCCACCGACATCTTTCAGTAGAATGCCACGCTCGATCAGATCCAAAATATCTCGTAGCGCCGTGTCCTGGGAGCATTTGGCAAGTTTCGCCCATTTTGACGATGTCAGCTTACCTTCAAACCCATCCAACACTTTATTCAGCATAATGCGCTGACGGTCATTAAGCGATGCATTCTTATGCGTCTGTAAAAACCGTGCTTTATAGAGCACATCACCCAACGTTTCTTCCGTATTGCTGATCGCACGATCAAGGCAATTTAGAAACCACTCCAGCCAAGGCGTGATATCAAGATCACTTTTTTGGGTTTTTTCTAGCATATCGTAATAAGCTTTCCGCTCTTGCCGGATTTGTGCCGACAAGCTGTAGTAGCGCTGCGGACTTTGTTCGGACTGCGCTAATGCCATATCGGCAATTGCACGCGCCATGCGTCCGTTGCCATCCTCGAATGGGTGAAGCGTGACAAACCACAAATGGGCAATACCAGCCTTGAGAACAGCATCGGTATCATTTTTATCATTAAACCATGTCAGAAAAAGATTGATTTCCTGCTCGAGGCGTTCGGCCGCAGGTGCTTCAAAATGTACACGCTCTTTCCCAAGCGCGCCGGATACCACCTGCATCGGCCCATTTGCATCATCACGCCATTGCCCGGTTCTGATTTTATGCATGCCGCTAAAACCAGCGGGAAATAGTGCCGCGTGCCACCCAAACAAGCGATCCACGCTCAATGGCTGTGCATAATTTTGCGTGGCATCGAGCATCATATCGACAATGCCGTCAACATGACGGTCGGCGGGTGCTAACGCGCCAATATCCAATCCCAGCCGCAAGGCAATCGAGGAGCGAACCTGATCACGGTTCAGGATTGCACCTTCAATCTCGGAAGACTTCAACACATCGAGCGTCAAGTTTTGCAATGTGGCTTGCGCCGTTAAAGGAAATCCCATAGCTTCCATCCGGCCAATTAGCCGCCCCTGCCGGTGGCGTACAGAGGCCAGCAGCCCAGACAATTTTGCATGATCCCAGCTGAAACCAGGCCAATTGGGTAATTCATGAATATAACGATTCATTCTACGCACCTCATGCGGAGATTATGCGCCATATTCTCCGCATCCGGCAACTGCAATACGCATCTACCTATGCGTCGAATTAAACTGCTGAACGCTTCAAATCCCGGTTCTTTTTGATCAGATCATAGGCCGTCTGCACTTCCTTGGCCTGCTCGGTCGCGACGGCGATCATTTCCTCCGGCACGCCCTGCCCCATCAGTTTATCCGGATGATATTGACTCATCAATTTGCGGTAAGCGTGTTTGACTTCCTGATCCGTGCTGTCTTTGCTGACGCCCAATGCCTTATAGGCATCTTCCAGCGCATTGGCCGAGGTGCTTTGCCCTCCGGCAAAGTGCGCCTGATTCATGATCATGTCGAGCAACTGATCGAAAGCGGCTTGGTGATAACCCAAACGTCCGGCAATATCTCTCAGCAGCTCTTCCTCAGCGGAATTCAAATGGCCGTCGGATAATCCCATGATGATGAGATAAACCAGCAGCATCTGCCGCAAATTGGGGGAATAACCACATGTTTTCAGGAATACATCGAGTTGCGGACGAATATCGTAATCGGCCGATGCGCCTTGCTTGAACAGCGTGATGGCTTTCAACCGGTGATCGCGCGTCATGCGTAGTTTCTGCATGAATTGCTCGACATGCGACACTTCCGTTTCGGATACCCTTCCGTCCGCCTTGGCCAGCTTGCCCATCAGAATAAAAACGGTTTCCAGGAAAACCGATTGACGCCGCGCGGCATTGAATGGATTCATTCCGCCTGGACCAAAAGCTCTGAACCGGTCGATAAAGCTCCCGATAAAGTAACCCAGGAAAATGCCCCACAAATCGAGAAGGAAAAAACCCGCTAAAGCGCCTAGTAATCTAAACAATGAAATTCCAGATAAATCGATAGCAAAAGGCAATTATAGTGAATTGCCGGTTGATAAAATGACTTGAAATCTTGAATGCCCGGTCAAAGCCTAATTTCTTGGAACGATCAGGATTTATTCGTCCATTGCTCAGGCGTTAACGTTTTCATCGACAACGCATGAATGTCCTGTTTCATTTTTTCGCCCAGCGATTTATAAACCAGCTGATGCTGCTGAACTATATTCTTGCCAGTAAATTCCGCGCTGACAATCAGTGCATGAAAATGGCGCCCGTCATCGCCTTCCACTTGAACATGCTGACAAGGTAATGCCGATTCAATATAAGTTTTTACGTTTTCTGCAGTAAGCATTTCTATTCTCCTTCGCGCATGATGAACATGCAAAATCAAATAATTATTATTTTTAATGCCGCAATTTATATCCGGTTTTGAGCATGCGGATGGTCAGCATGGATATGGCCACCAAGCATATTGCCACAATCAGAAGACTAATATAAGGCGAAATATCCGATACGCCGAAGAAGCCGTAGCGAAATCCATCAATCATGTAAAAAAACGGGTTCAGGTGAGAAAAATACTGCCATCCGGCCGGTAGCGAATGAATAGTGTAAAACACACCGGACAAAAAAGTCAGCGGTAAAATGATGAAATTCTGGAAAGCCGCTAATTGATCGAATTTATCCGCCCAGATACCTGCTATCAACCCCAACGCACTCAGTATCGCACTGCCGAGCACAACAAAAAGTATCGACCAGACCGGTTGCGCGAGGGGGATATCGAAGAAAAACAGCGTGACCCAATAAACCCCGAGCCCGACCAGCAATCCGCGTACGATGGAAGCGATAATGTACGCAAAGAATATGGCGTGATAAGACAATGGCGAGAGCAGGATAAAGACGATATTGCCGCTGATTTTGGATTGAATCATGCTGGACGATGCATTGGCAAAAGCATTCTGAATGACCGCCATCATCACCAATCCGGGGATCAGAAATGCGGTGTACGCCACGCCCGGATAAGCTTCTACATGCGCTTCCAGCACATGAAAGAAAATCAGCAAATACAGCAGTGTGGAAACCATCGGCGCGACAATCGTCTGAAAACCGACTTTCCAGAAACGCAGTAATTCTTTATAGAGCAATGTGAAGAATCCGGTCATGTCACTTCATTTCCGCTGTTTCTCATCATGTTGACGAACACATCCTCCAGATCCGGTTGCTGCAAATGCATTTCCAGTATCTCAATTTGCGCGGATCGCAAAGCCGACAATATCAATTCCACTTGTGCATAGGTATCGATCCGCAATTCAACCATTCCGCCGCTATGACTGAGTTGTAATGTGTGCAGCGCAGCTGGCAGGGTATCAGGCAGCAATCTGAGCCGTACCGATTTTCCGGCAGGCAGTTTTCCGATCATATTCCGCGTGCTATCCAGCGCGACAATTTTCCCTTCTTTCAGCATCGCCACCCGGTTACACAACGTTTCCGCTTCATCCAGGTAGTGTGTCGTCAACACAATCGTGTGTCCATTCTGATTGAGCTGGCGGATAAAATCCCATAGCGATTGGCGCAGCTCCACGTCCACACCAGCTGTCGGCTCATCTAGAATAATCACCGGCGGTTTGTGCACCAGCGCTTGCGCAACCAAAACCCGGCGTTTCATACCACCGGACAACGCACGCATATTGGCGTTGGCTTTGCTGGTCAAATCCAGGCGTTCAATAATTTCATCCACCCAATCGCCATTGTGTTTAATACCGTAATAACCGGACTGGATTAACAAAATTTCACGCACCGTGAAAAAAGGGTCAAAAACCAATTCTTGCGGCACCACGCCTAAACTTTGCCGCGCTTGCCGGTATTGTGTAATGACATTATGTCCCATCACGCTGACCGTGCCGCTATCGGCCAGTGTCAAGCCGGCGATGATGCTGATCAGCGTGGTTTTACCGGCGCCATTCGGACCCAGCAGCGCAAAAAACTCTCCCGCGCGAATCTCAAGCTCGATACCGGACAGTGCATGCACATTGCCAAAGCGTTTGGAGACGTGCTTAACTTCAATAGCAGGTTGCATCGAATAAAGAAATCAAAAGGAGAGAAATTCGGAATTTCAGAAATGGCAAAACAGCATCCGGTCAGGAAGCGTTTTGCACGGGAACTGGATTGACCGCGAGCGGAATTAGCTCCGCAACCCCATATAATTGGATCAGGCTTTTAAGGCTCTCAGGCATATTGATAAATTGCAGTGCATGGCTGTTTTTACGCGTCGCACGCTGCCATTCCAGCAATATACTGACGATCGTTGAGTCCACTTCGGTCACGTGATCGAGATCGATCGTCAGCGGCTGATCGTCGAACAAAGCAATACCGCTTTTCGTCAGCATCACCGCATTATCGATCGTGACAGCACCCTGCACGATCACGGTGTTGCCCTCACGAAAAATCATCGGAATCGAAGGACTCAATTGATTTCCCGCCGTTACTATTTTTTACCTTCCAGGGATTTGTTTTTATCCGTTAAGACTTTCAGCAATCCCTCGACACCGCCTTTACGCACCTGGCTGTTAAAACTTCCACGATAATTGGTCACCAGACTGACACCGGCGACCGTCACATCATAGACTTTCCATCCATCCGGTTTTTTCTCCATGCTATAGTCAATCGGCAATGGCTCTTTTCCATTCCCTTGAATGACTACAGTCCGGACTGTGGTTTCTGTTTTATCACCCAGTTGCTTGACCGGATTGACTTTAATCGTTTCGTGACTATGACTGTTCAACGCATTGGAATAGGTACGCACTAACAATGTACGGAATTCATTCACCAGTTTTTGTTGTTGTTCCGGCGCTGCTGTCGACCAGTGTTGTCCCATCGCGAGCTGAGTCATACGGCTAAAATTGAAGTGCGGCAGTATTTTGGTCTCGATCAGATCGAGCATTTTTTCCTTATTGCCATTTTTCAATTCTTCATCTTTCTGAATAATTTCCATCACTTCCTTGACCGTTTTGTCGACCAGCCGGTCAGGCGACAGTTCCGCTGACCATGCCGGGAACGCCAGTAAGCTCGCGAGTGTTAATATCATCATTCCAAGAAATCTCTTCATCATGCCCTCACCAAAATTTTTAGTCATAGTTACAATACTAAACCAACAACCGCAAAATTAACAAATATCCATCCAGATCACAAAGAGTCGTCTTCCGTCGCTTTATTGAATAAAAAACGTCCGATCAATTCTTCCAGCACCATGGCTGAGTTTGTTTTGATGATTTTATCGCCATCTTTCAGCATGGCCTCATCCCCGCCCGCAGCCAATCCAATATACTGCTCACCCAGCAAACCCGAAGTCAAAATACTGGCAAATGTATCTTTAGGAAATAGAAACCGGCTGTCCATGCTCATGGTAACCACCGCATCGTACGTTTGCGTGCTGAATTGAATATCCGTGACGCGCCCGACCACAACGCCCGCGCTCTTCACCGGCGCACGCACTTTCAGACCGCCGATATTTTCAAAATTTCCACTAATGACATAGCTTTGAGAAGGATTATACACATTGAGATTGCCCACTTTCAGACTCAGGATCATAAGCGCGATGACGCCCATAACCACAAACAATCCCACCCACAAATCCATCGTTGTCCGCTGCATTAACTCACTCCTCTAAACATGAAAGCGGTCAAAATAAAATCCAATCCCAAAATCACCAATGACGACGTGACCACGGTACGCGTTGTCGCGCCCGATACGCCCTCCGCCGTCGGCGGTGCATCGTAACCTTCAAAAACCGCAATGGCCGTCACTGCCACACCAAAAAAACAACTCTTAATAAAACCGTTCATGATATCAAAGCGGAAATCCACCGCGCTTTGCATTTGCGACCAATAAGAACCTTCATCCACGCCGATGAAGACCACGGTCACGAGATAACCGCCAAAAACACCCATGACGGAAAAAATGGCCGCTAGAAACGGCATCGAAATCACGCCTGACCAGAAGCGCGGCGCCACCACACGCGCAATCGGATCAACCGCCATCATGCCCATCGCCGCCAGTTGTTCGGTTGCTTTCATCAAACCGATCTCTGCGGTAATCGCCGAGCCCGCGCGGCTTGCAAACAACAATGCAGCGACGACCGGACCCAATTCGCGCACCAGCGACAATGCCACCAACGTGCCAACCGCGGATTCCGAACCGTATTTCTGCAACGTTTCATAGCCTTGCAACCCAAGCACCATGCCGACAAAGAGTCCTGACACGACAATAATGATCAGCGATAACACGCCGGTGAAATACAGTTCCCGTATGACGAGATTGAAACGGCGCAGGCTGGTGCCGGATTTTAACAGCACCAGGATGAAAAAGCGGCTGGCGATGCCCAATCGCCAGACACTTTCAATCACGCGATGCCCGATATGTTGAATACCGGATACGATACGTCTAGGCAAGAGCATTCTCCAGATTCAAATCCTTACGGTAGGATTGCGCCGGATAATGGAACGGCACTGGTCCATCCTCTTCACCGTGCACAAACTGATGCACAAACGGCGCAACCGATTCGCGCACTTCTTTCGGCGTGCCTTCGGCAGCAATCACACCATCCGCAATAAAGTACACATAATCAACAATTTTCAATGACTCCTGCACATCATGGGTAACCACAATCGAAGTCATACCGAGTGCATCCGTCAAACGGCGGATCAGATTACCGATCACGCTCAGTGAAATTGGATCCAATCCGGTGAACGGCTCATCGTACATAATCAGCATCGGATCCAGTGCGATCGAACGCGCCAGCGCGACGCGGCGCGCCATACCACCGGACAATGCATTGGGCATCAAATGTTGCGCGCCGCGCAAACCCACGGCGTGCAGTTTCATCAGCACCAGGTCACGGATCATCGATTCCGGCAAATTGGTATGCTCGCGCATCTGAAACGCCACATTGTCAAACACCGACAAATCGGTAAATAACGCGCCGAACTGGAACAACATGCCCATTTTGCGGCGCAGTTTGAACAAAGCATCGCGATCCAATTCATGCACCACTTTTCCGGCAAATTTCACATAGCCCGAAGTCGGCTGAATTGTGCCGCCAATCAATCTGAGCAGCGTGGTTTTTCCCGATCCGCTACCACCCATGATGGCGATCACCTTTCCGCGTTGCATCGTCATGTCGATGCCTTTCAGAATCGCGCGCGTATCGTAGGAAAAATTCAATCCGCTGATTTCAATTAAATTTTCAGATGTCATGCTGCACAGTTAAATAAACAAGGGGGAATCCGGAAATGGTCGTTATTGAAATGATTGAATCTACTGTTGGCGCTGAAAAAATCCGGCTTGCATTGGTTAAATTTTCACTTAATTTTGTCAGGGGCAATTTTAATCCACTTTCCTCAAGAATATTGCGCTATATTAGATTTTGCCGGGCGATTTTTATGTTTTTTGAAACTCTGCTCATTAATAGATTGCTTGGATTACAAAATTCCTGTTACTGAGATAGAGAAAATACAATGCAGTTTTTACCTGATGATCCAGATACTTAAATCGTATTCAGCTTAAACTACCCATGTTCCGCAGCAAACCGATCCGTCTGCTTTTTCTGCTTTTCAGTCTCGCTGCAACCGCAGCACCGGCAAGCGAAATTTACCGCAGTATCGACGCACAAGGACGTGTCACTTATTCCGATACCCCATCGGCCAATGCCCAACCGGTCAAAATTATCGGTCAGCCCAGCCGCCAACTGTATCAAGTCGCCCGTGTGTACGATGGCGACACAATCATTCTGGAAGACAAAAAACAAGTCCGTCTATTGGGAGTCAACACACCGGAAATCGAAAGCCGTCATCGCAGCGAAGAACCGGGCGGAATCGCCGCAAAGAAATGGCTGCAGAATCAGTTGCGGGAAAGTCAGGTTTATCTGGAATTTGATGAAGTCAGGCGAGATAAGTACAAGCGTCTGTTGGCGCATGTATTTTTGCCGAATGGCAAACACGTGAATCTGGCTTTATTGGAAAACGGCTTGGCGGCGATCAGCATTATCCCGCCGAACGGCCGTTATAGCGACAAACTGATCCAAGCGCAGCAATATGCCGAAAAACAAAAGCTGGGCATATGGTCAATGCCGGAGTACCAATCCCGCCCCATCTCCGAAATCGCTAATCACACCAAAGGCTGGCAGCGATTTACCGGTACCCCGGTGGCGATCAGAAAAAGCCGTAAATTTACCCGCCTGCTCTTTAACGACAAAATCGACATCCGCGTCGCCAACAGTAACCTCAAGTTATTTCCAGAGCTTGCAACGTACGTGGGAAAACCGCTGGAAGTCCGCGGCTGGGTGTCACGCAACAAAGATCATTACACCATGCTGATTCAACACCCGAGCGCGCTGATCGTGCGGTAATACCGTGCGTTTAAACTCAATAAGTTCTAGCCTTAGGCGGAAAAGACTCGACCGTAATCGGCTTCAGCCGCACCGGTTTGTAATCCAACCGGTTATCTTCGCTGAAAAACAATGTATGTTTCAACCATTTGACATCGTCGCGTTCGGGAAAATCGTCACGAGCATGCGCGCCGCGGCTTTCGCGCCGGGCTTCGGCGGAAATCATGGTAGCGATCGCGACTTCTTTCAGATTATCCAATTCCAGCGCTTCGATCCGCGCGGTATTAAACACTGCGCTTTTGTCCTTAATTTCCGTTTGCCCCACACGCTGACCGACTTCCAGAATTTTTTCCACGCCCTTTTGCAGCATGTCTTCAAAGCGAAACACGCCGCAGTAGGTTTGCATCGTCTTTGCAAGAGCAGCATGGACTTGCGCGACATTCTCGCCGTCTTTCTGATTTTCCAAGCGCGTCAGGCGATTCAAAGTCCTATCCGCGGCATTCTCCGGCAATGGCTTGTGGTGCGGATGAATTTTCAAGTCTTCAATAATCTGATTGGCTGCGGCACGGCCGAAGACGACGAGGTCAAGCAACGAGTTGGTGCCCAAGCGGTTGGCGCCGTGCACCGATACGCAGGCACACTCGCCGACGGCGTAAAAACCCGATACGACTTCTTCCGGGCCGGTTTTATACGGAGCCACCACTTGTCCGAAATAATTGGTCGGTATGCCGCCCATCATGTAGTGCGCGGTCGGTACAACCGGAATCGGTTCGCTGATCGGATCGACATGCGCAAATTTCATCGCCAATTCACGGATACCGGGCAAGCGGGTTTTGATGATTTCCGCACCCAGGTGATCCAATTTCAACAGCAAATGATCGCTTTCTTCGCCACAACCGCGCCCATCCTTCATTTCCGTCGTCATGGCACGCGACACCACATCGCGGCTGGCCAGATCCTTGGCATGGGGGGCATAGCGTTCCATGAAACGTTCGCCTTCCTTGTTCAGCAAATAACCGCCTTCCCCGCGTACGGCCTCGCTGATCAAGACGCCCACGCCGTAAACACCGGTCGGGTGGAATTGCCAGAATTCCATGTCCTCCAGCGGAATTCCCGCGCGTGCCGCCATCCCTAAACCATCGCCGGTATTGATCAAGGCGTTGGTGCTGGCTTGAAAAATCCGCCCGCCACCGCCGGTAGCAAACAAAGTGGCCCGGGCTTGCAGGATCGAAACCTCACCGGTTTCCATTTCCAGCGCGGTGACGCCCAGCACGTCGCCTTGCTCGTCACGAATCAGATCCAATGCCATCCATTCGACAAAGAATTGGGTATTGGCGCTGACATTGCGTTGATACAGCGTGTGCAATAGCGCATGACCGGTACGATCCGCCGCCGCACAGGAACGCGTTGCCTGCGCGCCACCGAAATTTTGTGATTGTCCACCGAACGGGCGTTGATAAATCTTGCCATTTTCCAGCCGGTCGAACGGCATACCGAAATGCTCCAGCTCATACACGACTTCATTGGCCTGACGGCACATGAATTCGATGGCATCCTGATCGCCCAAGTAATCAGAGCCTTTAACCGTGTCATACATGTGCCAATGCCAATGGTCTTCCGTCACATTTCCCAGCGCTGCGGCAATTCCACCTTGCGCCGAAACGGTATGCGAACGGGTGGGAAAAACCTTGGATAGCACCGCCACTTTCAATCCGGCTTCGGATAACTGCAACGCCGCGCGCATTCCGGCACCGCCCGCACCCACGATGACCACATCAAATTTTCTTTTGGTTATTGCCACATCAACTCCACAATATTTCCGTAGCCCATATCAGATAAAACAGCAAAGCGGTGATGACAGCAATTTGCACAGTCAAGCGGATCGCCGTGGCATGCACATAGTCCATCAAAATATTACGCATGCCGACCCAGGCATGCCAGAACAGACAAATGAAAAATACCAAGGTGGCGATGCGCAGCCATTGATGACTGAATACAGCTTTCCAAGCAACATAATCCTGCGGCGCGGCAACCAGTAAGATTGCGGTCAGCACGATGAGATAAATCACCATCAGCACCGCTGTCACACGTTGCGCCAGCCAATCCTTCAGGCCATAGTGCGCGCCAGTCACGGCAAGTCTCGACGGCCTCACCATAGCTGCCACCCGATCAGTGCCGTCAACAGAAATCCGGCCGCCAGCACCAGCTTGCTGCTGGTACGCGCTCGCGCCAACACTATACCGATTTGCAGATCCAGTAAGACATGGCGGATACCGGCGCACAGATGGTGCAGAAAAAACCACAAGGGGAGCAACAGTGCAAGTTTAATCACCGGATTACGCAGATAATCTTGTAAAACTTCAAAGCTTTGCGATGATTGCAATAGCATCTGCAAACCGCACAGCAATAAGGGAATACCGGGAAAAAACAGCAGCGCACCGCTGATTCGATGCAGAATGGAAACCACCGCCGGCAGCGGTTGCTTGATCTTGAACAGATTCAGATGCTTGGGGCGTTTATGATGTAATTTTGCTTCCATGCGGAGAAATTCTATAGTAGAAAATGCTATCGCCAAAACCCGGCTAAAACGCTAAAAATTGCAACCAAGTGTATTCTGTTACGCTGCCCGATACAAGCCATAACTTGAGGGAATACGCAAAACCCGGCCGCAAGCAGCCGGGTTTTTAAGTCCACAAGAATGATCGATAACTGCTTACTGCGCGCGCCTCCCATCCAGGCTGTATCCTCCTGCGCCATGCACAGCCAGCAGTATGAATCCGCCAGTTATTGCGATATTCTTCAGGAACATGATCATCTGCATTTGATCCGATAAATTGCTGTGAAAAATTGCCGCAGCGGACAACGTAAACGCAGCCAGCGCAATCGACACCCATCGGGTTTGCCATCCCGCCACAATCGCCAGCCCACCGCCTATCTCAAGGGCTATCACCAGCGGCAGCAGCATGCCCGGCACACCCATCGCTTCCATATAACCCTGCGTGCCTTCATAGCCGCTGATTTTGAAAAAGCCGGATAGTAAAAAAATTTGCCCCAGAAAGACACGCGCAACGAATTGACTGATTTTTTCCATGATGATCTCCTTAAAAGTGTTATTGATTACGTTTAATCCATGCACGATCACGCACAAAATTGTTGGACTGAAAATCTTGCATCGCCTGATCGATTTGTTCCCGGGTATTCATGACAAACGGACCATACCGCGCCACCGGTTCACCAATCGGCTTGCCGCTGACAACCAGCAGGCGCGCGCCCTTTTTCCCGGCAACGAAGTCGAATGAACCCTCATCCGCACCCAGTGGCACCCACGAATGCAGCGGCACACGCTGCTCGCCCAATTGCCCATCGCCCTCAAAAACATAGAGAAAGCTATTATTCCCGGCCGGCAGGCGGTGTTGAAAATGTTTGCCGGGCTGCACCTGCACATCGTAATAAGACACCCCGGTCAGCGCATCCGTAATCGGCGCGTTCGTATCGGCAAAGCGGCCGATTAAAACCTTCACCGTATAATCCTGCATTTTCACCACAGGAAAAGCTTCCGCAGGATATTCCTGATATTCCGGGTGATCCATCTTATGTGCTGCAGGCAGGTTGATCCAAAGCTGGAATCCGCGCATCAAGCCATTCTTCTGCTTTGGCATTTCCGAATGAATGATGCCGCTAGCCGCTTTCATCCATTGCGCGGAACCGGGTCCGAGATCACCGCTATTGCCCATGTTGTCCTGATGTTCCATATGACCGTCGATCATATAGGTAAACGTCGTAAATCCGCGGTGCGGATGGGACGGAAAGCCCGCCTTATAATCTTCCGGTTTATCGCTGCTGATATGGTCCAACAGCAAAAACGGATCGTAATCGCGCAACACCGGTGATCCAATCGTGCGGTATACGGTCACACCGGCGCCTTCCGGTACGGCCACTGCCGGGATTATTCGTACAGAATTCACTGCTGTATCCATGACTTTCTCCTTTATTGTGATTCATCGTTGTGATCGGTTGACAGGGAGCATTATCATCGTTGTTATAATAAGAATAAATAACCATAATAAGAAATGATTGTTCTGTTATTAACAACAATGAGACATTCTGATGGATCGATATGAGAATATGAACGCCTTCGTGCGCGTCGTCGAAGCGGGTAGCATCAGCGCCGCTGCCGATCGCATGGATGTGGCGAAATCGGTGGTTAGCCGCCGTTTGAAGGAATTGGAAGAACACCTCGGCGTGGAATTGTTTCACCGCACCACCCGGCAAATGAATCTGACCGATAGCGGACGTGCTTTTTATCAGCAATCGGTGCGCATTCTGGCCGATATCCTTGAAGCCGAGCACGCCACCTCGCAATTTCATGGTGCATTAAAAGGCAGTCTGAAAGTAGCAGTGCCACTGAGCTTTGGTTTGATGCACCTGGGACCCGCCATCAACGAGTTCTTGCAAACCCACCCGGAGATCGAATTCGATCTGGATTTTAACGACCGCCATGTGGATTTACTGGCCGATGGTTTCGACCTTGCCATCCGCATCGCCAGCTTGCCCGATTCAAGCCTGATTGCGCGCCGTCTGGCTCCCATTCAAGCCGTCATGTGCGCAAGCCCGGCTTACCTCGAATGCATGGGCGAACCGGAATCACCGGAAGCACTCATCAAACACCGCTGCCTGGTGTATAACCTGATCAGCAACATCGACAACTGGAACATCTACGATGCCACAGGTCAATTGATCAAAACCCGCATCACGCCTTACCTGAAAGCCAGCAATGGCGAATTTCTTCGCGATGCCGCCGTCGACGGACTAGGCATCGTGCTGATGCCGGCCTTTATCGTATACCGGGAAATCGAGCGCGGCGTATTGGTGCCGCTATTGACTGAATATCACTACTCACAACTTGCCGCATACGCCATTTATCCGCAAACCCGTCATCTCTCGCAACGCGTCAGGGCATTCGTCGATTTTCTGGTTAAGCGGTTTGAAGGAATGCCTTATTGGGATAGGTGCTTGAAGAATTTTAAAAACATTTCTTGACCCATCCCGAGTGGCGTTGGGAATATTAGCCCCAGTGCGATGCTATGGTAGCACTTAGAATCGATGCGTAATCAGGCGGCAGAATGGTTTCTCCCAAGTCAGGTATAGCGAAATCTGCCATCGCGTTGACCAGATCATCCACCTGCCAATCTCGTAACGTCAGACCATCGGAGGTTTTAAACCGCTCGATGTGATTAGCGGATCCGAGGTACCAATCATTGATCACTACTTTATCCAATGTGCCTATAACACTCGCCTCCAGATTATTACCTGCTCTCTGAAACCATATCTGATCCGCGCTAATACCGGGGAGAAATCGCACGGTATCAACATTACCCGGCGCAGAGTCATGGTCGATCAAAGTATCCATGCCATAATTCCGTCCAAAGAAAAAGACATCGTTACCGCTTCCACCGATTAGAATATCGGCACCTTCCTTACCATTGAGACGATCATTACCGGTTTCACCTTGCAATATATTGCCGGCACTATTGCCGGTTAAAACATTGTCCAATTCATTACCCGTTCCATTAATCGCTGTACTACCGGTCAGGACAAGATCTTCAACATTTGCACTTAATGTGAAACTGATACTCGATCTGACTTTATCGATTCCTTCAGCACTTGACTCAATGACCGAGTCGCCGATGTTATCGACCATATAGATATCATTGCCGCTGCCGCCGATTAGCACATCATTCCCTTCTTTGCCATCCAACCTGTCATTGCCCGACAGTCCGTTGAGCGTATTGCTGGCGATATTACCAGTCAAATCATTATCTAATACATTCCCCGTTCCTCCGGTTACACTGGTACCGATAAGATGGATATTTTCAACATTGGCGCCCAGTGTGTAAGAAACCAGAGAACGAATGGTGTCGGTGCCTTCATCAAGGCTCTCGATAGCGATGTCCAGCGCACTATTGACTGTATAAACATCATCACCCGTTCCACCCATCATGAGATCGTTACCCGCACCGCCATTCAGACGATCATTACCGGCATTGCCAGTCAAACTATCATTACCGCCCAAACCGTTGAGTATGTCGTTGCCGTTACTGCCAATCAACGTGTCAGCGCCCGATGTGCCGTTGCTCGTCAGCCCCAAGTCACTAATATCGATATCGAAAGTATCCGCAGCGATCAGATTACCGGTATCTTTTGCGCTTACCTGCACACTCAATAGACCGGTGGAATCAGGCGTACCGCTGAATGTCAGTGACTCCGGGTCAAAATCGAGCCATGACGGCAAGGCGCTGCCATCAGCTAATGCCGCGCTGAAAGTGAGCATGTCGCTATCATCAGGATCGGCAAATGTATCCGGAGCCACGGTGTAACTGAAGATATTTCCCTTGGTTGCTTTTTGATCGGGAAGAGCAATGGATAACTCGGGCGCTCTGTTGCTCTCCAGTTTTGTTTTAATTGTTGCCGGATCCCAGATGACGCCGTCTTCGTTAAACCGGATCTGTTCGACAGCAAATGGGTTAATGCCGTCATTTTCCAGGTAATTGCGGATTGTAAGAGTATCCGAGGTACCTATCAGGGCCAGTATCAAGTCATTGCCGGAACGACTGACGCGCACTTGGTCCGGTGTAATACCATCATCAAACAACACCGAATCGATCTTTCCAGCGGTCGTGTCCTCACTGTCGATCATATCCTGACCGGAATCTTTACCGAACAAATAGGTGTCACTTCCCGTTCCGCCCGTGAGGATATCGTTGCCCGCGCCACCATTTAGAATGTCGTCACCGTCACCACCTGCCAACGTATCGTTGCCGCCTTCACCATAAATCACATCATTTCCGTTGCTGCCGGCGATGTGATTATTCATTTCCTGCGGATCAATTATGAGTGCGGAACCGGCCAGCGCGATCAATTCCGGTATAGTCAGTTCTGAACCGTCACCAAACTGGACACGTTCCAATCCCATGCCGGGCAGATCGGTCGAATTCGGCAGTACGATTTCAACGCCGCCGCCCGTCCATGACAGAACAATCGTAGCGTGCACGGTTTGGCTGTAAAGCGTCTCAATATCGCCCGGTTCATCAATTTCATAGCGAACGGCACGTACTCCTTCAACTACCCGTTGCCCCGGTGTGACAGCAATATCGCTCGAATTAATACCTGTCAGACGCAATACATCCTGCGCAACCGGTTTCGCTTCCAATGTGTCATTCAAGTGTGAGCTAACACCGTCCCTGTCTCCGTTGCTTCCGATTTGCCACAGCTGCGTCCCCGTATCCCAAATCGTGTCCAAACCGGATTCTCCTGCAAGCATGACATAGGTATCCTGGCTGAACTTGCCATCGAGGAAATCATCTCCATCACCACCTGCCAACGTATCTCGGGCATAGTTACCATACAACGTATCGTTACCGGTGTTTCCATAAAGAAATCCGCCGATATTCGGCGCGACATCGGTGAAGTAATACATTTCATTATTTAACGCGATTTTTCCCGATGCATAGAGCGTATCGTCACCACCGCCACCGTCGATCAACGAAATTTCACTGGCCGAGGCAATATCACTTCGCCCATATCCATCGTTGTATTGATAACCGTTACCATATTTATAACCTATGATGACATTATCGCTGTCACCACCTTGAATGCGCTCGACCTGCGTGTTGATGGTTGTTGTGGTTTGCCAGTAATTCCGAAGCTCACCGGATGTTGACGATGTTGCGGCTTGACCACCGGTGATGAATCCAATGAGTACGCCGTTATCGTAAACAGGTTCCAGTCCCTCGGTGCTGGTACCTGTCGCATCCAACTCCTGCAGTAGCCGCCCCCATTCGGCAATCGGAATAAACTTCCGCTCGGAGGATGGATTCGCCTCAGGAGTATTAGGAAGCGGTGTATTGATCAGATCGGTTGTAGTACTGGAATCATCGGAACTGTCCGATTGCCGCTGGATAACAGCGGTATCGGCGGCGGTATCCAGTAACGCAAAATGTTGCAGCACAATTTCTGTTTCAGAGGCAGCCACCGATTCAGCACGGTAAGTTGCATCGTCTATTCGCGCATAAGTGCCAAAATCCGCTTGAAAGCGGCTGTTCAACAAATCATTGACCCATTGCGCACGCGCGGTATCCAGGAAATCCGCTTGTAATTGCGTAATATCGGTATCGGATTCAGACGCCGTGAGCCAGTCGGTGATATTGATTACTGCTCCGTTTTCTTCACGAATGGTCCAAATATGCGGTGACACAAAATAATCCTGCAACGTTAACGCCGCACCGCCGCCGTGCAATGTCAGGACCAAATCATTGCCTATCCGCTCGTGCCGCAGATCGGCCAGCATCACACCTTCCGTCAGCGCTACGATACTCATGCCATCGGCCACTTCCACCGCCACATCGTTTCCCGCTGACATCCAGCCGAAAAGATAAGTATCGATACCCTCGCCGCCGATGAGTATGTCGTCTCCCGCGCTACCATCGAGCGTGTCGTCACCTGCATTGCCTTCCACGCGGTCATCCGCAATCGTGCCCAGCAAATTATCATCGCTCGATGTTCCGCCGAGAATGCTCTCGGCCAGCGCACCGACCTCACTGGCATTCAGCAACGAATGATCGCTGAACCGCAGCGCTGAAATATTTGGTCCTTGGTTAAACCAGCTTTCAAACAGCATGCTGTCTTGCGTATCTCCAATGCGCATCAGCAAACTGCCGTCCGCCAATGCAAAAAAACGTAGATCGCTTGCGGTGATACCGGTGCCCAGTTGAACTTCATCGCCAGCTGCGTCTTCGCTGGCCGCTGCGGTAATCGTATCTGCACCGTCACCGCGATTGAAAGTATAAATATCCGTGCCACCGCCCCCGGTATAGCGATCGGCACCGGCGCCGCCTTGCAATGTATCATTGCCGATTTGACCAAATAGCGCATCATTCCCCGTTCCACCGGTAATCAGATCATCGCCGGTATCGCCTAACAGGAAATCGTCACCGCCATAACCTTTGAGAGTATCGTTGTTGATGCCGCCCTGAATGAAATCCGCGCCTGCACCGCCGTAGGCTTGTACCACCGGTTGTCCGGAGTCAACCATAATGGACGACAAGTCCAACACAACCGCCTCACGCAAGTTCTCGCTGACCCAAGTCTCCAGGCTGATTGAATTGTTGCCATGGTCAAATTGGATTTGTGCAGCCATGCCATAAAGCGCATTGCGCAGATCAAGCGCTCCGCCATTTCCCAAGGAAACACGCAATACGCCGGAATCGCCAAGCCATGTCACCGCCGATGGCGAATTCGGCGATTGCGCGCCGGAATTTACCGCAGTATCACTCAACCTGGCCAGCGCGCCCGCCGGTATTCCGCTGCTGCCGGCGGCGGCAAGCATAATGATATTGTTTCCTTCCAGATCGTTGATCAAATCACCTTCTTCAACGCCAAGATAGGTGTCATCACCCGCACCGCCATATAACTCATCATTTCCGGTTCCACCAACCAGTGTGTCCTTGCCACCTCCACCAATAAGCCGATCTGCGTCTGCCCCCCCATCCAAAAAATCATCGCCCTGATAGGACGACGAAACTCCTCTGTCATCGCCGACAAGCACATCCATGCCCGCGCCACCAGCAAGATAATCGGAACCTCCACCGCCCGTCAGCGCATCATTGCCGCCGCCGCCATTTAAAAAATCGTTACCATGTAAGGATGCATCCAATCTCTCTGGAGAATTATCCCCTTGCAATACATCATCGCCATCCTGCCCAAGAATGGTATCGCTACCCGCTTCCCCAAAAATAACATCACTATCGGCGCCGCCGTCAATCGAATCGTTACCGCCTCCCGCAAAAATCCAGTCTTTCCCGCTACCGCTCGCAATAACGTCATCACCCCCGGCAGCCATGGCAACCTCCGCGGGTGACGTGCCGAAGTTATATTTCCGGGTGTAGGTGGTAACATTATCCTTGCTGCTGGTTGAGCGGTTGATTTTCCAATCCCTGTCGAAGGATTCGATGTTGAGGTCTCCCTCAATCATGTCGTCTCCACCCAGCCCGAGTAAAATATCTTTGCCCATACCTCCCATCAAGATGTCATTGCCGTCATTGCCTACGAGCGTATCGTTGCCTGCGCCGCCATCGAGCAAATCGCCTTTTTCACCGCTTCCGGTCTGAGTGTTGCTCAATGTATAGGCGGCATCCAAGGTATACTCGGTTTCCGCGTAAAGCCTATCGTTATTCTTTTGCCCCCGGATGATGTCGCTATCGGTACCGCCCAGTATTACATCATCACCATCGCCACCCGACAGAATGTCCTCGCCCGCTCCGCCTTCGATACGATCTCTGCCATCCTTACCATCGACCTCGTCATTACCGCCGAGGCTGCGAATATGATCGTTCTCGGCGCTGCCATATAAAAAATCCTCGCGATCCGGCGCTTCTTCAGAACCGACGACAATGTTGTCGAGTTCATCGTAATCAATCGGCTTCTCTGGTTTCAAATCGCCTACGATAATTCGATCCAATACCGGTGCATCGTTGGGCGCATTATCACCAAGGGTAATACCCAGCTTGCCATCGCTCCAATTTTTTATCCGAACCCTGGCACTGCCGGAAGATCCGACAAAACTGACGAACAAGTCATAGGTGCCATTTTCTTGAGCCGCGAGGAGATAGACCAAATCGTTTCTCTGATCCATCCAGGTATCGCCGCTTCTTATCCAATCCTTGCTATCGGTCACACCGCTTCTGCCTTGCACAATCACCGCGCCGAATTGAACGGCTCCGATTCCGTCGGTATCCAGCACGGTATCGGTGCCGTCGCCTGGGTTAATGATATAAGTATCCGAACCCGCGCCGCCTTCCAAGTAATCATTGCCTTCCAACCCCTTCAGCGTGTCATCCCCCCCACCACCGTATAAATGATCCTCAACAGCGGAAGCGGCCGGATTGTCCGCATTCTCGCCGCCGAAGAAATATCGCGGCGTGTTCCCCGACAACTCACCTTGGGAGATCTTGTAACCCGTTGTTACATCTTCAAAATAATCATTGATATTTTGATAGCTATGATTGCTTGAACTAAATGAGGCTGAGGAATCCAAGGGATTCTTGTCTTCGATATTGAACCAATTCTTGCGCAGCAACATCGCCATGCGATCGACCAGATAGGATGAAGTCAACGTGCCCGTGCCACTATCCGGGTTGAAGAGATCCAATGCACCGTTTGTGTTGAAAGCACCGTAATTAATCTTTTCTCCTTCCAGGATAAAAGGATTCAGTGCGAGCAACGCAAAGCGGGTTGCCAGACCATCCTGATCATTGCTTTGGATTTTGCTTATGATCGCGCTGGGGGATAAGTCGGAAAGCAGCGTCAACTGAACTTTGCCTGCTAATTCCTTAAACTGGTCACTCTTTTGTAATGCATAGAGATTCTCATAAAACTTGTCGCGATTGCCCGTTTCCGTCTTCTGATTTTCACCGAGCGCAATCTTGCCATTCTCGGGATTCAGCAAAATGACGCGCAACGCATCGACGGCGGATTCCAGCGTTTTGCTGTTGGATGCTCCACTGACATCCTTGGTCGAACCGAAAGCATCGATGAGTTTGTTAAGTTGTTCCTGATTCAGGCTGGGAGCCAATTGGGAATAAACCGAATAGGTAGCTAAAGCATCGGTTAATACCTGCTGACTGTGGTTCCGTGCGCCAGGAGGATTGCTTATGTCCGGAGCCATTTGGTCTTCAATGATGATGTCGATCGGGGGAGCGGCGTCGAAACCCAGACCTGAAATTGGACTGATACCGGTTGCCGCTTCGATATTGCTGATTTTCGATTGGTCATATGCTTCGGCAAAACCTATCCAACCCAGGACGGTATTGATGGAAGGTCCTAGAAAACCACCCAGTCCTGGTGTGTTGTAGAGATAAGCATGTGAAACATTACTGGCGAAATCAGGATCGTTAACAAGACCCGTTGCCAGAAAACCACCCATGCTATGCCCAGTGACAGTGAATGTCGGAGAAAGTGTGCCGTTTCCCAGCCATTCAGTAACCTTGGTTTTAAGACTACTATATTGAGGATGCAGCTGCGTACTGCCAAACAGCATGATGTCAAAAACACCAGTTGCAAAATCTCTGATATCAGTAAGTTCGGTACCTCGGACGGCAAGAAAGGTATCACCGGTAATTTTATCGGCAAATACTGTTGCTGAGAGGCCGGTGACATCGATGTATTGAGTGACTACACGATAAGTATCGGCAAAAGTGCTGGCTTGGCTAGCAGAAAATTCCGCCTCTTTCAATTCATCTTGATTTGGAATTTCTGTAACCAAATTTGCATATGCAGCCAATGCTAATTCTGCTTGTTTGAAATAATCGGTATGATGACTCACAACTGCCTCCTCATTCCTTGATAAAAATTTGCATATTCAAATTGGTTATATCCGCCTTCTCAGGGCATCTGAATGATGATCCGTGCCAAGGTCCTGGAATGTCTCCGCCATGCCTTGAATAACTCGACGATTCACCAATCAATTTATTATCAGACTTCCGATAAACCGCATAATGGTTCCGCCACATCGATGGATTTCCCTTAATAAGAAATTGTTGAGATGATTCGTAGTAATACTCATGATTCGGTTTTACCATTTGCTTGGATGGAATATATATAGAACCATCCTTCTCAAATTTCTCGACCGGCAACTTCACCGTTTCATACACCTTGATTCCACCATCTATCGCACACAGTCGTTTAACTTCCCTATCCAGCCGGTCTTTTTCCGTAAAAAAAGCGGCATATACGATCAATGATGCAAACAAAAGCAAAGCGATTTTTTTCATATAACAGGCCTCTATTGGCATAGGGTAATAACCATCACAAAATCCCGCTCTTACAGCAGCAAGTTACAGTCAAAGCAGAATTTAACGGATATTGTTTATTGATTCTTTATTCCAGGTTTGGAATTTCGACACAGCGACACACAAGAAAAATTTTCTTTTGCAAGTTGATCTGGGGTTCACAAAATGACACGCAGCGCATCAACAGCGGATTCAAGCGTTTTACTGTTGGATGCACCACTGACATCCTTGGTCGAACCGAAAACATCCACCAATTTGTTGAGCTGCTTATGATCCAGGTTGGGCGCCAATTGGGAATAAACGGAATAGACGGCTAAGGCATCGGTTAGTACTTGCTGGCTGTGATTGCGCGCACCGGGAGGGTTGCTTATATCTGAAGCCATTTGGTCTTCAATGATGATGTCAATCGGGAGAGCGGCGTCGAAACCCAGGCCTAAAATTGGACTGATACCGGTTGCCGCTTCGATATTACTGATTTTCGATTGGTCATATGCTTCGGCAAAACCTATCCAACCCAGCACGGTATTGATGGAAGGTCCTAGAAAACTACCCAGTCCTGGTGCGTTGTAGAGATAAGCATGTGAAACATTACTGGCGAAATCAGGATCGTTAACAAGACCTGTTACCAAAAAACCACCCATGCTATGCCCGGTGACAGTGAATGTCGGAGAAAGTGTGCCGTTTCCCAGCCATTCAGTAACTTTGGCTTTAAGACTATTAATTCAGTAACTTTGGCTTTAAGACTATTAAATTGGGGATGCAGTTGTGTACTGCCAAACAGCATGATATCAAAAACTCCGGTTGCAAAATCTCTGATATCAGTAAGCTCGGTACCTCGGACTGCAAGAAAGGTATTTTTGTCAGAATCGGCAAACACCGTAGCTGAGAGGCCGGTGACGTCGGTATATTGAGCAACGACATGATAAGTTTCGGCAAAAGTACGAGCTTGATTAGGGAAGCGCTGAACAATTAGTGATTTTCAGATTTTCCGGTAATCCTTCCAGTTTTTTGAACACGAATTCCCGGCAATTCATTTTTCAGTGGTGTTTTGTAGCCGGATTTCCCCTGTTTGGGCGTCATCATCCGCCGCCGG